>JAAZOT010000067.1 GCA_012797605.1 Spirochaetales bacterium
ATTTGTTATAGATACCAATGTTCTCTTACATAACCCAAGATCAATGTTTTCATTTGCAGAAGAAACTGTGGTTATTCCTTTAAAAGTCATAGAAGAACTTGATAAATTTAAAAAGGATCAATCAGAAATTGGGAAAAATGCCAGAATTGTCATAAGAACATTAGATCAATTAAGAGTAAAAGGTCCATTAACAGATGGAGTAAAGTTAAAAGAAGGGGGGAAACTAATAATTGCAGCTGGTAAATCTATGGTTATTCCTGCTGAATTTTCTAAAGAAATAGCCGATGACCTTATAATTGGGACAGCATTATATTATAAATCGATGGCAGATGAAGTATTTTTTGTTTCTAAGGATATAAATGCAAGAATTAAAGCTCAAGCATTAGGTATAAGGGCAATAGATTACGAAAAACAAAAAGTTTCATATGAAACCATTTATAAAGGTTATAGAAAAATAAAAATTGATTCTGAGCAAATAGATAAAATATATAAAGAACATAATCTCATTACTAATGAAAAGTATGTTGCAAATGAATTTATTGAATTGGTCGATTTAAGAAATGAAAAACACACGGCTCTAACTAGATTCATAAAAGAAGAAAATCTATTAAAACTTATAAATTCAAAGGAATTGTATGCTTTTGGAATAAGACCTAAAAATATGGAACAGATATTCGCATTTAATCTTCTATTAGATGATTCAGTTAAACTAGTAAATCTTATCGGTAAAGCTGGGACAGGAAAGACCTTGATAGCAATAGCTTGTGGGCTTTTGAAAGTTCTTAAAGAAAAAAAATATAAAAGACTTTTAGTTGCTAGACCTGTTATACCTATGGGAAAAGATATCGGATATCTTCCAGGGAGTAAAGAAGAAAAACTATCTAGCTGGATGCAACCTATTTATGATAATCTCGATTTCTTAACTTCTTTACAGTATGATGAACAATCTCAATCTGATTTTAAAAAACAATTAATGGAACAATCTTTATTACAGGTCGAGGCTTTAACTTATATAAGAGGTAGATCTATACCTGAGCAGTTCATGATAATAGATGAAGCTCAAAATTTAACACCTCTAGAAGTCAAGACTATAGTGTCTAGAGCTGGAGAAGGGACAAAGATAGTTCTTACTGGAGATCCTCAGCAAATTGATTCTCCGTATCTTGACGAAAACTCAAATGGTCTTTCATATGTAGTAGAAAAATTGAAAGATTACTCTATTGTTGGTTCAATTTTACTAAGTAAAACCGAAAGGTCAAAGCTTGCTGATATTGCTTCTGAACAATTATAAAAAAGGGAGTTAAAAATGATATCACGCCTCTATAATTTTAGAGGATATGTCCAAAATGTAGGATTTAGATCCTTTGTTAGAAATATCGTCACTCAATATGGAATTACTGGTTGGGTTCAAAATATGTCAGATGGATCTGTCTCAGCCCTTTTTGAAGGAGAAAAAAGCAATATAGATAACGCTATTGCAAAAATTGTAAATGGTAATGGCATTGTAGAGGTTACTGATTTTGTGGTTGTAGAAGAAAAATATCTTCAACAGAGGTGTTTTAAATCTTTTTTTATTAAATTTTGACTTGATTTTTACCGAATCAATTTGTATGAAGCAACCTTCAAATAACTTTCAAAAAATAGTCATCCCATTCTTTATTATGATTTTATTTTTTTTCTTATCTTTTTCCAATTTCATAATTGATATAAAAAATTTTTCTAAAAGCTCTGAAGATGGTATAACAAACAGTATTTATTATTATCAACCTATTATTCAGAGACTGGAAAAACCAAAGATTTTATTAACTATTTCAGAAAACACTACATATAAGGTACAAAAAGGTGATACCTTGTATGGAATAGCAAAAAAATTCAATGTTTCTATCGAAGAGCTTAGAAAAGCTAACAATTTGAAAGAGTCTGATATTTTAAAAATAGGAATGATTCTCAATATCCCTTCAAAATCACTTATAATATATTCGCCAGTAGATAATTATGACCTTAAACTAAAAACTGAAAAAATACTTCTATTGTACTTAAAAAGCAATATAATATTTTCACCAGTATCAAATGGTGAAATTATATATGTTGGAGAAATATCTGGTTTTGGGAAATCAGTTATTGTTAAAATAGAAGATTATAGCATAGTTGTTTCTAATTTACAGGAAATTTTTGTTCAAAATAAACAAATAGTCAATTTGCAAACCTGCATTGGGTTTGCACCAGAAGATAATGTTTTAAATCTATCTGTCTTTTTCAAAGAAAAAATGCTTAGTTTGAAAGAATTTCTAAAAAAATAATATTTTAAAAAAGTATTTTTTCGATTTTGTTGTATTATTATATAGTAAAATTTAAGGATATAATTTATCAAACCTAGGAGGGTAAGATGAGTAATTCTGAATCCTTCTTTTTTAATAATAATAAAGAAGATAGTTTTTTGGAATATGAAATTGAGGAGGAAGAGAAAAAGATAATACAGGATGAATCAATCCTAAATGATGTCTTTTCGCTTTATTTTAAAGAAGTAAATCATTATGATCTTTTAACTTCTGATGAAGAAGTTGTTTTTTTTAAGAGATTAAGGGATAAAGAAAAAGAGCTAACTTTTTTATTTGATAAATTTAAGAAAGTAATTGATTTGAAAGAGAAAAGAAGGATAAAAACGGCTATTTTTGAAATTGAAAATGAAATTGATTGTATTAAAAATAAAATAGTGGTATCAAATCTTCGTTTAGTTGTTTCTGTAGCTAAAAGATTTCAAAATAAATATATATCTCTTATTGATTTGATAAATGAAGGCAACATTGGCCTTTTAGAAGCTATTGACAAATTTGATTACCGAAAGGGAAATAAATTTTCCACATATGCCCTTTATTGGATTAAACAAGCTATAACTAAGACTTTATCCGATAAAGCCAGAATTATTAGAATACCAAATTACCTAAATAACCTGTTAAATAAGATTAATGAATACATAGATTTTTACACAAAAACATATGGCGTAAATCCATCAATTTCTCTTCTATCGGAAGAATTTTGTATTCCAGAAAAAAAATTAAAGCAAATATTAGAACTTAACAAGGAAATAAATTTTTTAGAAGAACCAATTCAAATGGATTCAAACTCGGTAATTGGTGATTATATAGCTTCAAATAGTTTAGAGGAAGAGATTCTTGATGAGTATCAACGTCAATGGATGAAACACTCATTACAATTAGCATTTTCTAAACTTACACCTAGAGAAAAGTTAGTGCTTGAGCTTAGATATGGGTTAAAAGGTAATAAATCGTATACTCTTGAAGAAACTGGTAAAATGCTATCATTAACTCGTGAAAGAATTAGACAGATTCAGAATAATGGATTAAATAAGATTAAACAATGCATTGAAGCAGAGATTAAAATATAAAACTTAAGATATAAAACTTAAAATATAAATAATTCTAATGGAAAATAAGAAATTTTGTTCAAAATACATTTTCGATAAGATTATTTTTTTAATTTTCATAATTTTATTTATTTGTATAATAGGGTGTACATATTTTGAGAAAAGTAAAAAAGAAATAATTGAAGAAAATAAAGATACCAACTATAACTTAAGTAGTTATTTTAGTCCAAGTACTGACTATAATTCACCTTTATCATTATTCGAAACGACATTAAATTTTGAAATACAAGATTTGATTTCTGAAATTGAAACTTATCCTTATATAAAAATCGTCGCTTCTATGCCAACCCAAACTCCATTATGGATAAACGATAAAACCTTCTGGATAGAGCAAGATTCTGAAAAGACAATAAATATTGTATATGAAAGAGAAGATGAATCTCTTGCCGCAGTAAAAAGACTTGCTGAAAATGAGATCAAAACCAGGATAGATATAAATCTAAGATTTCTTTTAGATTTGGAACTATCTGAATCTTTTAAAATTTTAAATATTAATGATGTTGATTTGCTTTCTTTCATTAGATTTGAAATCCAAAGTGTTAAATTTAATATTAATCCTAATTTCAAAGAAAATTACTGGCAGTATATTATAATTAAATTTGATAATCAGAATATTTCATTTTATAGGTATTATATTTATCTTAAATTATTCTGTAAATCTTATGAAGAAATTAGAAATCAATTTATATTAAAACTATATAACCAAAAGATAAATGACAGAAGCAAGATCGAGCTAATTATAAACTATTTTCAAATTAAAAGATAGAGATTAAAAATAACTTGACAAAAACAAAATTAAATTTACTGATAAGGCAGTTCTGTATGGAATATCTTTTCATCAGTTCTAAAAATCAGGGTATTTAAATAATATAAAATTCATGTTATTATTATAATAAAAAATTTTGATGTTACTTAAATTAAATTTAATATAAAAGATAGTATTTCTTTTTATTTCAAGAGGAAAAATAAATAAATTTATAGGAGCAATTTGATGGGAGATCATTTAGATCAGCCAGAAATTCAAAATGAAGAATCAAATGAATCACTAAACTCGAAAAATGGGAAAAGAATTTTAATTAAAACCAAGAAAAAAACAGTAAAAAAAGATGATGAAAGTAATATCAATAATACTGTAAGCGACAGCTTGACTAATGAAAACGAATTTGCTGAACCTTTTAATTTCAATGAAAAGATAGGCAGCTTTGAAAAAGAAGAAACGAATGTATCTAATAAAGAAGAGCAAAATCAAAATCAAAGTTCATTAGATAATACTCAAATTGAAAATGAAGAAACTGAACAATATAGATTCATAGAGCCAGTAATAACTTTAAATAAGCTTTTAGAAAAACCAGTACCTGATCTTATAGAATACTTAAAACAAATGGGACAAAAACAAATAAGGTATTCTAAAAAAGAAGAAATAGTTCTTCAAATACTAAAATTACAAGCTAAAGCAAAAGGTTCAATAAAAGTAGAAGGTGTATTTGAACAGGTTAAAGAGTATGGTTTTCTAAGATTTTCATACTACTCTTATATCGAATCCGATGGGGATGTTTACATTTCACCATCTATTATTAGAAATTATGGATTAAGGACTGGAGATACATTACTTGGATATATTAGACCTCCTAATCCAAATAGCACCAACACAGAAAAATACTTTGCCTTAGAAAGAATTGAACAAATAAATTTCTGTACTCCTGAAGTAACAAAATCTCGAATTGCTTTTGAAAATCTTATACCAATATATCCAGATAGGAGAATAAAACTTGAATATGCAACTGAGAAGATTTCAACAAGAATATTGGATCTATTTGCTCCTATAGGTATTGGGCAAAGGGCACTAATTGTCGCTCCTCCTAAAGCTGGTAAAACTATGATGCTTCAAGAAATTGCCAATGGTATTTATAGAAATCATCCTGATTACCATGTGATTATACTTTTAATAGATGAAAGACCAGAAGAAGTCACTGATATGAAGGAAAATGTCCCTTCTGCAGAAGTAATATCTTCAACTTTCGATGAACAACCTTCAAGGCATATAAAAGTTTCAGAAATAGTCATTGAGAAAGCAAAAAGAATTGTGGAGATGGGTAAACATGTAGTTATTTTACTTGATTCAATAACAAGGCTTGGAAGAGCATATAACTTGACAGTTCAGGCTTCTGGTAAAGTTCTTTCAGGTGGTGTTGATGCTAGTGCTTTGCATGGTCCAAAGAAATTTTTTGGTGCAGCAAGAAATATACGAAATGGTGGATCATTGACCATATTGGCAACAGCTCTTGTTGAAACAGGTTCAAAAATGGATGATGTCATATTCGAAGAATTTAAAGGAACTGGAAATAGTGAAATAATACTATTAAGAAAACTTGCAGATAGAAGGGTTTTCCCAGCAATAGATTTAATAAGATCATCTACAAGAAAGGAAGACTTACTGTTAAATGAAGAAGAGAGGACGAGAATCTGGGCTTTAAGAAATGCAATGGCAGATTGGGATGAGATACAAGCGACACAAAAGGTTATTGAAAAGATGAGATCTACAAGAGACAATAATGAGTTCCTTGCCGAAATTGTAAAAAGTAGTAGTTAAATAAATTGATTGCAAATTAAAAAATATCTGTTATTTTGAAAAAGCAATTAATGATAACAAAAATATCTATAATTAATTAAGAATAAATCAAAATAATAAGGAACGGGAAGATATGAAAAAAGGTATTCATCCAAATTTTCAAAAATCTATTATCAAATGCGCATGCGGAAATGTTATGGAAACAATGTCAATAAAACCAGAGATGCATGTAGAAATATGTTCTGCCTGCCATCCTTATTTTACCGGTAAATCTGAAAGAAATGTTGACACTACTGGTAGAGTGGAAAAATTTAAAAACAAGTATGGTAAAATAAATAAAAAATAAGATAATTTTTTAATGAAAGTTCTTCTCTTATCATATACACCAGAACCTGAAAAACAGGTGGCGATTGCAGCAAATCTTTGTTATTCAAATAGTGATATTGAGCAGGTTAAGCAAAAATTTTATGATAAAGAAGAGCAAAAAAGATTAATATCTATTCTTTTACTTCATAACCATCTTTCTCCTTTTGAACATGCTTCATTTACTTTTGGAATTCAGGATGTTAGTAGAAGTTTGACTCATCAATTAGTTCGTCATCGTATAGCATCATATTCACAACAATCACAAAGATATGTTACGATGAAAAAAGATCTTCCTTATATCTTACCATTCTCAATTGAAAAAAGCAAATATAGGGAAGATTTTATAAATTATATTAATGATGGTAAAAAACTTTACGAGGAAATGATTAAAGATGGTATTCCTAAGGAAGATGCAAGGTACTTACTTACAAATGCAACATGTTCAAATATAATTGTAACGATGAATGCAAGATCACTTTTAAACTTTTTTGAACTCCGTTGTTGCAAGCATGCTCAATGGGAAATCCGAAAACTTTCTTTTATAATGCTATCTAGAGTAAAAAAAGTAGCACCACTATTATTCGAAAAAGCAGGTCCATCCTGTAAAAGAGGCTTTTGTCGAGAAAATGATGAGAACTGCGATTGGTTTTTAAAATTTAAGGGCGATATTTCTTCCCTTTAAAATCTGGTGGAGAAAAACTATTATCTAGAAAAAATTTAGGACTGGGATTTCTAAAAGCCGCAAAAATATTCTTTTTTATTTGTGGTAATTCTACCTCTAATTCATTTAATAATCTTTGTATTCTTTTTCTTCTTTTATTGTCACCTATTTTGCATCTACTTTTTATTATTGGTAATCTATGAGATTTTACATAACTAGATATTTTATTTTCTTCCATATATGCTAAAGGTCTTATTAACCAGAATTTGTCTTCCAAAATAGATAATCTTGGAAGTTCTGATGCTAAAGTTCTGTTAAAAAAAATATTCATAATAGAGGTTGTAACAATATCATCAAGGGTATGTCCAAGAGCTATCTTTTTGATTCCAAGTTTTTCAGCTTCATCTAAAAACCACTTTCTTCTTATTTGAGAGCAGAGATAACAGGGATTTTTTCTATGATTTTCATGATTTGCAATAAATGGATGCAAATCTGATAATTTTAAATGAAACTCAATATTACGCTCCTTACAATAATTTTCTAGTTCTTTGTAAGAAATCGAATCTTTGGATAAAGTAATATGAAATGCTACTATCTGATAGGTTTTTGGAAAAATCCTTATTTTCTGATTTTCATAAAGAAGATCTAAAAGTGTAAGAGAATCTTTCCCTCCAGAAAGGCAGACCATAATTTTATCACCATCTTCTATCATGCCATAATCTATTATAGATCTTCCCATTACTTTAAGAAGTTCAATTTTCTGGCTATCTTTACATTTCATTTTAATTTCCTAAATCTTCAAAAAAAGAAAACAAATTTTCCGATAAAGTAAATAAAATTACTATATTGACAAAAATATAAAAAAAGAAAGTATTAGTGAAAATAAGATAAAAAAAAAGAAAATAAATAAAGAAGTAGAAGTTTAAAATGATTATAAGAACAAAAAAAGAAAAATTTAAATTTAAAATACTTGAGGATACAATTAAAAAAAAATGGGTATTCTTTTACTTTTTAATTTTGTTTTCCTTTTTTTTCATAATTTTATCAGCTGAGCAAAGTAATGTTGAAGTTATTAACTCAAAATATTTATATCGTTTTGATGGGGTGTTGATCCCATCGTATGCCCAAAATGGAAAATTTAATACAATTTTGATACTTGATTCAGGGATTGAAAAGATACTTATAGATAAATCTGAACTTGATATAATTGATAATGTTGACTTTAAACTATCTTTTTTTGTTTTGCCTTTGAACAATAAAAAAAGTAGTATAACAATAGTAATACAAAAAAAAGGTAAATTACTTGAATATCAAATTCCAGTAATAGAAAAAGATCCATACCCTAAATCAGAAATCATATTAGATAACTCTAAGAAGGAGATTGTCTCATCTAAGAATACAGAAAAAAGGGAAGAAGAATCTAAGTTTTTTAATAATTTACTTAATACAAAATCAAATTTAAGATATTTTACTTTACCATTTATAAATCCACTTGAAATTATGATGATAGTTTCCGTTTTTGGTAATAGTAGGGTTTATAAGGATTTGAATATGAACATACTATATACTTCTACTCATTTAGGAGTTGATTTAAAGGCTTCTGAAAACACAAAAGTTTATGCTATATCTACTGCAAGAGTCGCTTTCGCAGGATATTCTATTACTCGTGGGAATTGCATATACTTGGATCATGGTTATGGTTTATATAGTTCATACTTTCATTTAAATAAACTTAATGTTAAAGAAAGGCAAATAGTGTTTGCTGGAGATTTGATAGGATATTCGGGTAGCACTGGCATTTCAACTGGGCCTCATCTTCATTTAGGGGCAACTTTTTTAGGAATAAATCTTGATCCAATTTCTTTAATAAATGAAATGAATGAAATTGAGGAAAATTATTCTAGAATTAAAATTAATCAAAGTAATAAATAAAAATTAAAACATAATAAATAAAAATTAAAACTATAACAAAAAAGAACAAATTAAGAATCATTGTAAAGTTAGGTGAAATAAGCGATAAGCTTTATAAATATTAAATTTTAAATATTAAATTAACTGCAAGAATAATAAAATTAAAGGAAACAAAATGATAAAAAAACTTATAGAGTATAGAAGAATCCTTCATAGAATACCAGAAATTGGATTTAATGAAATTAAAACTTCTAGTTTTATTAAAAATGAGCTTAAAAGCCTAAAAGTAGAGTATAAGGAGATTGCAGATACTGGAGTCCTAGCCTTTATAAAGGGGAAAACTGATTTAACAATAGCTTTTAGAGCAGATATAGATGGGTTACAGATAAGTGAGCAGAATAATTTTGATTTTAAAAGTGAGCATCAAGGCTATATGCATGCTTGTGGACATGACTTTCATATGGCATTACTACTTGGACTTGCCTTTTTTTATAGTAAAAATATACCTCCTTGTAATTTGCTTTTAATCTTTCAACCAGCTGAAGAAGGTGGAGGAGGCGCATTAAAAATGCTGGATGAAAAAATTTTAGAACTATTTAAAAAACCAGATCTTATCTTTGGATTACATGTAAATCCAGATTATAATTATGATGAGATAGCATTCTTAAAAGGCCCAGCTTGGGCTGGGAGTTGTGAATTCGAGATAGAATTGACATCAAAAGGTGGACACGGTGCTCAACCTCATAATTCAACTGATTTATTGTTCGTTTTTTCTGAGTTTTATACTTCAATGCAGGCAATGCTTTCTAGAAAAAAAGATATTAAGGATATGGCGCTATTAACCATTGGTAAATTAAAGGGTTTTGATATCCCAAATGTTTTTACAGACAAAGCCATATTGGGCGGAACCTTCAGATTTTTTTCTGAAAGAATTTATAAATTTTTAAGTAAATCAATATGTAATATATTAGACAGTTTAAAAATTTGCTATGATTTTAATTATTTATACAAAGAAAAATCGGTCTACCTTCCAATAGTAAATGATGAAAAAATATCAGATAATTTTATAGATCTTATTTCAAAGAAAAAAGATGTAGGCTTTAATCTTTTGTCTTCGCAAATTGTAATGATTTCAGATGATTTTAGTTATTTTTTAAGAGAAATTCCAGGTATCTATTTCTTTTTAGGTGTAAAAAATGGTGAAAATCAAAAATTACATACTCCAAATTTTAACCCTGATGAAAAAGCATTGAATACTGGTTTTAACCTATATAGATTTATTATAGAAAACATCGAAAATCTTTTACAATAAATTATTAATATACAACTTTCGATAATATAAATAATAAAGAAATTCTTTAATTTTTATTTTCTTTTTTGATCGAAACTATGAAGAAAAAATTAATTTTCCTTTCTTTTTTTATTTTAATCATTTTTTTTATTTTAACTTTTTTATTGTCTATATCTAATCCTTTTTTATTAAAGGCACAACAGATAAATCCCCCAAAGTTATTGAAAATTATTGTTACAAATGGTTGTGGGGATCCTATACATCAGGCTGCTATTTCTATTGATTTTAAGCCAATCGGTTTGACTAACTTTAATGGAGAATTTTGTTTTGAAAATAATGGAGGGACTTTAGCTATTTCAAAACCTGGTTATACTATTAAATTGATGGAACTTCCAATTTATTGGCAAGGTGATATTAAAATAACTTTATTTAAAAGCGAAGAATACCAAATTGATAGTAAAGTAAACAATTATAAGAGAAAAATATATCTTAATGGTGCTCCTCTAATCAATCAAAAGGTTTTAATAGTTAACAATGATTCGTACTATTCATTTACAAATACAGATTCTGAGGGGTTTTTGAATATATTTTTTGAAAAAAAATCAAAAAACTATCTTTTTTATATTCAAGAAAAACAGAATAGTATTTATTTATTTTTTTCAAAACTTAAGGAAGAGGATAATGATTCTATTTTGGTTTTGGATTATAATGTTGTAAAAACATACCATATTGATATCAAAAACAAGATTATTGCTGATGAAATAATTTTAAAAAGCAAAAACCAATTTTTAAAAATTCCTATATATCTTAAAACAAAAGTATTATCTCCCTATAAGATATATGTCGGAAGTAATGAATATGAGTTTTTTGAAAATTATGAAATATTTTTACATTTTTATTTAAATATTACTGATCTTGCTAAAATTACAAATGTTAGTATTAACAATTTTATCGGAAATAATGTCTCATTAAAAGATACTCTTTTATCTTATATGATTAAACTCGATTCTAAAAATGAAATATCAGATTTAGACTTTAAGAATATTTTTGAAAAAAAGATAAACATTAGTATCAAAAATAGTTTAATAGAAAAAATATTTTTGTTATTGCGGTTCTATTTTGTTAATAATGATTATCTAGAATTTTGGATAGAAGATAACGATATGATAAATCTAAGTAAGCTAAAAATTTACGATAATAATTCAAAATTATTATTGCAAGCCTATTTATTTAATAACTTAAAAATACCAAAATTCTATTTTGAAAAAAAATTTTCAATAATTGTCGAAATGTATCCAAATGTTTTTTATGATAATCTCATTAATGATACCAATTTATTGAGTAATGATTCTTATTTTGGATTTGAATTTAAAATTTGGGAAATTAATCATTAAATAAGAATTTGAATAAAATTGACACTAAACATAAAAAGTTTCTCTTACAAAATATCTATAATTCGGATTTTTCTTTGGGCTGTTTGGCTAGAATATTTCTAATGTTATTAAAGTGAATAATATTTTGAGGGTCTTTGTAATCAGGATATGTCCATTCTAATGGTTTATAGCTATTTTTCTCATAGATCAAAGTGACTTCAGCATAAATTTCTGGTGATATAGCAATACGATGGGAATAGTTTTTTGTTGTAGCTAATACAAGATTACTTAAACTGATATAACCAGGGTCGATATTTATTTTTCTTTTTCCCTCTACCTTGAAATAATTTTCTATATCGTTTGTTCTTTTTTTAATTTCAGCTAGTTTATATGGATATATGAGATCTGAAAATGAAATATAAAGTCTATATATTTCTTCTCCCATTTCTGGTTGATAGTAGGAGGTATATGAAAAAGGAATTTCATTAGAAATGTAATCTATTTTTGAAAAATCTTTTTCAAGAATTTTCAGGCAATTTTCATAAATTTCTTTATCTGAATAGAGTATAGCACAGAATAATTTAACTTTCTTTTGTTTTTGGTATTCACCCATAAATCAAAAAAGAGGTTTTAAGTCATGTTTATATAATTCACCGCAAGTTTTATACATCCCAAATTCTGTGGATAAAAGTATAATGTTATTTTCTTTTGCTAATCGAATCAATTCATCTGAAGGTTTTTTACCTCTGACAAGCAGAATGGCTTTCAAATCAAGTACTTCGGCTGTTCGGATTACTTGAGGATTTGCTAGCCCAGTGACTAAAAGAGCAATATCGCCATAGTTTGAACCATGTATAAGTACATCACTCATTAAATCTGATGCGAAGGTATAATAAACCTCAAACTCATAGTTAGGACAATTATAAACTGTAGCTTGAGTAAGCTCTATAATTTCTTTGATTTTCATAATCAAACAATAATAAACTAATCATAAAAGTCAATATCAGTTTAAACTATTGAAAAATAAAAATTATAATTTAAAATCAAATAAGTATGTATAAATAAAAGTTTTATGAGGGATTAATTATGAATTATGATTTTATTCTAATTGGCCTTACTTCTGGTGGACCAAAAGCACTTTATTCAATTATAGAAAAATTCGATGAATCCTTTAATCTTCCAATAATTATTCTTCAAAATTTACCCGTTGGGTTTGATAAAATTTTTTGTGAAGTCTTTGCAGAAAAGGCAAAATTACCTTTGGAAATTGTTGATAAAGAGACTATTTTGGAAAATAAAATCTATTTATCTAAAGCTGGTCTTGTTTTAAGTATAAATGAAAATAAACATATAATAGTAACAAATTATAAGTATCAAGAAAACTGTATTACTGAATTTATAAAAAATTGTATTAAACAGAAGTTTAAACCAATAATAGTATGTCTTTCAGGTGTATTAACAAAGAACGATCCATTGGATGGATTAAAAATAGCCAAAGAAAACGATATACCAATTGTAGTACAAAAAGTTGATGATGATCCAAATCTTATTTTGCGAAATGAAACAAGTCTACCAGAAGCAATAATAAAAAAGAATTATTATACTTCAATTTCTAAGCTCAATGATATTCCCCAGACTATACTTAATATTATAGAAAAAAATGAAAAATAAAATAAATAATTAAAGGAGAATTAAATTGAAATCAAAGCAAAATATTTTAATAGTAGATGATAATACACAGTTAAATGAAATGTTAAAAACTATTCTTGAATCAGAAAATTTTAAGATAAAACAAGCATACAATGGAAAGGAAGCGTTTAAGATAGCAATATCTGAAGATATTGACCTTATTATTATGGATTTAATGATGCCTCAAATGAATGGGGAATCATCCATCAAGGCTATCTATCATGCTAGTCCCAAAATTAAATTTATTGTTATTTCTGGAAATATGGGATGTATATCAAAAGAAAAATTATCTGGTTATAATGTCGTTGCGTTTTTTGATAAACCATTCCATATTCCAGAAATTATTGAAATTATTAAAGAAGCATTAACTTCTTAGAATGCTACTGAATCAATAAATTTTTTAAGCATGGGTTTAGGAAGTGCTCCTATTTGTCTTTTTATTTCTTTTCCATTTTTAAAAATTGCCAATGTAGGTATTGAAGCTATTTGATATTTCCTTGCAATATCTTGAGATTCATCTGTATTAACTTTACATACTTTAAGTTTCCCTTCATATTCCTTTGCAATTTCTTCTACAATAGGTGCAACCATTTTACAAGGTCCACACCATGGAGCCCAAAAGTCGACTAATACTGGCAAATTAGATTTTAATACTTCATTTTCAAAATTAGATTCATCAACTTCAAAATAAGAACCCATTGATCCCTCCAAATAATTGTTAATTTAATTTTTGTATAAACAATATAAAAAATTAAAAATAAAAGGTCAAATTTAAAAGTTTAGTTTAATAAATTGACAGAAATTACTTTGTTTAACCATTATTATCAAATCTTTTTTATCTAATCAATCTATAAATCAAAAATTAGATCATTTTGTAAGTTGCTCTACAAGTTTTAAAAGTTCCGTCTTCTTCTTTTCATCGGCAAAACCAAGATATATATCTATTAATTTTAAAGCTTCATCTTTTTTACCAAGTTTTATCAATGAATATATTGCCACATCATATGCGTCGCCATATTTTTTATCGAGGTTTATAGCCTTCATTGAATAATTGTAAGCTTGTTCAAAAAGCTCATAGTTAAAACAAGCTAAACCAGCCTTCATATAGAACCTTTTTTTTGATTCTTTGACTTCTGTTTTCGTTTCTACAGAGATTTTGATCCTAGCATCACCTGTTTCTATTATTTTTAAAAGGTTTTCTTGATTTACTAGTTTTTTCTCAGTGTCAGCGATAATACAATCTAAGATTCCTTCATAAGTCTCTAGATAAATAGAAGAATATTTAACTGCAAGATTATAGTATTGAAATGCTTTTGATTTATCTTCATTAATAATCATATTCCCAATGATTGTATAGATATTAGCAAAATTATCACTTCTTTTTTCAACATCAGTGATATTTTTATTCTCATTTAATGCACTATTGAAATAGGTTAGAGATTTATTAAGATCTCTTTTGCTTTTTGCTTTGTAATATGCAAATCCAAGATTATAATATGTGCTATAAGATTTTTCTCCCATAGAAAGAGCTTTTTCATAATATGTTATAGAATTATCATAATCTTTCAGGCTAAAATATGAAAACCCTAATTCAGTATAAGCTGGTAAATATTTAGGTTCAAGTTCGTTTACTTTCATGAACATATTAATTGCTTTAATATACTCACCCTGGTTTTTTAAAAACAATCCATAATTAAAATAAGTTTTATACAAATATGAGTTGTCGAAAGCATTTTTACTTGAAATTGCTATATTGAAAAATTTATCTGCTGAAGTCTTATCTCCAATTTTATCATAAGCCAATGCAGCCCACATTCCTTCTTCAACATAAATAGGTTGAGTTTTTATCGAATTATTAATTACCGAGATGACTTGATTGTACATTTTTTTCATGTAATAAGATTTAGCAAGCATTATATTTAATTCTTTATTTGTACTGTCTTTGGTGTAAGCTTTTGATAAATAGTCAATCGATTTATCCCAATCTTCTTTACTAAAATAGTATTTCCCAAGATATTGATTTGCTAAAAAGTTATTTGGATCCCTTTCAAGAATACTTTCTGCTGTTTTTCTAGCATTTTCTAAATCTTCAAGAGCAACTAAGGAGATTAGTAAGCCTTCTAATGCCTCAATTTTCTTAGGATTTATTGACAGAGCTTTTTGAAACATCTCTTTAGCCTTATCGAATAACTTTGATTTATAGTAAATTTGACCGAGTAAAATGTATGAATCTATGGCATCTTTATTTAGTTCTGTCGCTTTTTCTGCGTTTTTTTGAATCTTTGAATAGATTTCAGAGGAACCATCATCTATTGCAAAATATGAATAGGCAAGATTCTGATAAACCTTATAATCATCATTTTTAACTTTCATTGCCTCATTAAAGTATTCTATTGCCTTTAAGTAATTGCCGTTTTTGTACTCAGTTTCACCTTTTTTTAGAAGTTCATTGTAAGTCTGGGTCTTAGAATCAATATTAGAGTTTTCTTTATTTTGTTCTTCTTTATTAGGAAGCTCTTTTGGTTTAGTATCTTCTTTTTGAACTATAACTATTTGTTTTTCTATAACTGGTTTTAATTCAATTTTATTTTTATCTATATTATCTGAACCTGATTTATTTTCATTTTGAAGTTTTTCTTTTATTACTAGATCAAGTAAATCTTGCGCCTCTTTATTTTCTGGATTTTTAAGTAAAATCACTTCTAAAATCCTTTGAGCAGATTCATAATCTTGTTTTGAAATATAAGTCTTAGCTAATTTCAATCGGTTTTCATCTCTATTGTATGAATTTCTTAGAATAAAAAAAGTAGATAAAGCAACAATAAAGATTAAACCTATACCAGCATAAATAATGATCTTTTTATCTTTCATTTTTCCTCCTAATGTATCCTAATATATAAGATCTTTTGTAAAATTTTATCTAGTAAATATTTCTCTCACCTATTTTTAAATATTTTCATCTAATTTGATTTTTTATATTGTGTTATACAAAAATAAAATTCATTCTATCAATGCAAAATCCTATAAATTGCTTAATATCTGTCTAAACTAGCACTAACTTAATATATATCTTAATATTTAAATTAATTATTAACTTAATAGATAACTTAAAGTTTACTAATATACTACCATTATATATAACCTAATCATTAATTTGGTATTCTTATAATGCCTCTTCACTATCTGTTGGTTCAGGGGGGACTTCATCTATAGTTGTAGCACTTTGTAATATAGTATCAACAAGGGTTGTATCAATTGATGAAGAAGATGAAGTTGTGGAAGAAGTCGAAGAAGATGTGGAGGAAGAACTAGAAGAACTTGAAGATGAGCTAGAAGAAGTGCTTGTATTAGAAGTAGATGAAGATGCAGTCATATTCTCTGGGAACTTAAAATTAGGATCAGAAATAACAGAAATGAAGTACAAGATTTTTTCTCTTTTTACTGGATCTGTTGGGTATTCTACATATAGTTTCCAATATTTTAATGTGTTCTCTTTATCTTTTAAGAAATAATAGCAAAAACCAAGGTTTAAAAAAACTGAACCATTTGTTGGCTGTAATTCTAAAACTTTCAAAAACCAAATTATGGATTCTTCAAATTTAAATAAATTATAATAAGTTAAACCAATATTATAATAAAAAATTGTTACATTCTTATTGAATTCAACCCCTTTTAAATAATAGTTTAGAGCAACTTCATAATTTTGTTCTAAAAAATATATATTCCCAAGATAATAATAGATGATGTAATTTTCTGGATCTTCAGTAAGTGCTTTTTCCAAAAATATTTTTGCAATTTGGAATTTACCTTCAATATAATATTGCTCACCCTTATTGAAATTTGATTGTGTTTCTTGAGCTAAAAGATTTGTAACTGAGCAAAAAGTTAAAACTTCTGGTGTAAAAACTAATATTAATATAATAGAGAAAAAATATATTAAAACTGAGAAATTAAATTTTACTTTTTTCATAGTCTCTTATCAAAATAATAGCATAATAAATTAATTTTTCTATTTCTTTTTCGATTGAAATTAATGAATGATTAGAAAATAAAAATTCTCATATTTGCTTTTTGCTAAAAATTAATTAAATTTAAATCAGGTAGTACTTAGATAATTAATAAAGTAAAATTAATATTGTGGTTATCATTAAGTAAGGAAAAACAAAAAAAATGGAATTAACTATTTTAGTTTCAATTATTGCTTCTGTTTTTTTGATTATAATTTTTCTTTTGATTAGGGTAATATTTAATCCACTAAAAATATCCAAAATTAATGAACTAATGTCAAAAGGCGAATTCTCTGAAGCAGCAAATATTTGTCAAAGGATGTTAGAAAAAGATTCAGATAATCCAAAATTACACTATCTTTTAGGTGATTGTTATTATAACCTAGGTAACTATACTGGAGCAAAAGCAGAATATAATTATCTTTTTAGATATAACCTTGAATCTTATGATATTCCAGAGGAGGATGTAAGATATAAACTAGCAGAAATCTATTTACAATCAAATCAAACTGAAGAAGCCTTAAAAGAACTTCTATTAATTGCAAAGAAAAATCCATCGGATTTAAAAACGATGCTTAAAATTGGGAATATTTTCAAACAATTTGGTAAGTGGGAAAATGCTATTCTATACTTTCAAAAAGCTCTGGCAATAGATAAATCAAATGTTGAAGCCATTTTTTCTCTTGGAGAAGCTTTTTATAATAGAAAACAATATAAAACAGCATTGAAATATCTTTCAACTGCATTGAAAACAGCTCCTAATTCAGTCGATGCAAACTATTTTATAGGGCTTTGTTATAAAGAATTAGGAGAGTTAAGAACTGCTTTAATACATTTGAAAAAAGCCGTGAATGATAAAAAGTTAGGTTTAAATTCGGCATATTCAACTGGTTTAATTTATTATGAATTAGGACAATATAAGGAATCAATAGACTATTTTAAGATTGCTGGTGATTATGTTGAAGATAAAAAATCTACTACATATTTAAATATTCTTTATGCACAAGCGGAAAGTTTTTCTAAAATGAATCTTATCCCTGAGGCAGTCGAAATTTGGGAAAATATTTATTCTATAAGATCAAATTTTAGAGATGTCGTTGTAAAATTATCAAAATATCAGCATTTAAAGAATGATGAACCTGTCAGAGAATTTTTGACTTTATCAAATGAGAATTTTTTAGAAACATGCAAGAAAATTATTCATCATTTTGGCTGTAAAATTGTTAAGATGGAACTTATAGAAAAAGGAAAGGGAGCTGAAGCTCAGACAATAGGATCAACATCTCAATGGAAAAATTTGGATAAATTACCAGTCTTCTTTTATATTATTAGAGATGTTTCAGAACCTATTACCCAAAGAGAAATTGGACTTATTTTAGATAAGATGAAAATAACTAAATCCGCTAAAGCCTATTTAATTTCACCATCATATACAGTCGCAGATGTCGAATATCAAGCTACCTCGAGACCTATAGAAATAATAAGCCGTGATAAATTATCAAATCTTCTAGTAGAAATACAAAACGAGATTTTTGAAGAAATTTAATTATACCCTCTTGACAAAAAATTATATAATGTAATTAATTCATTTGCTTTAGCCACAAAGCAAAATTTTTCGGGCGATTAGCTCAGCTGGGAGAGCTTCTGCCTTACAAGCAGGAGGTCGTAGGTTCAAGCCCTGCATCGCCCATTTTTGCAGGAATAGCTCAGTTGGTAGAGCTCCACCTTGCCAAGGTGGATGTCGCGGGTTCAAGTCCCGTTTCCTGCTTATTTATTAGGGAGCTATCGAAAGTTTTGATAGCTCCTTTTTTTATTTAATGGATTTTTTTGAATAATTTGTTAAATATGAATAGCAAAATTATCAAATGAGGAAAATAGATGACTGACTTAAAAACATTAGTTTCACTTGCAAAAAGAAGAGGATTTGTTTTTCAAGGATCAGAAATATATGGAGGACTTTCAAATACTTGGGATTTTGGTCCTTTAGGGGTTAGTCTTAAAAATACCATAAAAAATCTTTTCTGGCACAAGATGGTTACAACAAGACAAGATATGTTTGGATTGGATAGTGCTATATTGATGAACCCAAGAGTCTGGGAAGCTTCAGGTCATCTTGGAAATTTTACTGATCCCCTAGTAGATTGTAAAAACTGTAAGGAAAGATTTAGAGCCGATGATCTTTTAGAACAAAAATTGCAAAAAGATAAAATACCTGCTGAAGCAGAGCTCTTGAATAAAATGCTAAAAGAAATGAACATTACCTGTCCATCTTGTGGAGCCTCTGATTTTACAGAAGTAAGAAGATTCAACCTTATGTTTAAAACATTTGCTGGAGTTGTAGAAGATAAAGCCAATGAAATATACTTAAGACCTGAAACCGCTCAAGGAATATTTGTAAATTTTAATAATATAGTTAATTCATCTAGACCAAAACTTCCATTTGGTATTGCTCAAATTGGAAAATCTTTTAGGAATGAAATTACTCCAGGTAATTTTATTTTTAGAACAAGAGAATTTGAGCAGATGGAGATTGAATATTTCGTTTTTCCTGGAACTGAAAATCAATATTTTGATTCATGGATAAATGAGTTTATGAACTTTTTGACTTCTCTCGGTATCTCAAAAGAAAATTTAAGGATAAGAGAGCATAGTAAAGAAGAGCTATCTCATTATTCAAACAGAACTTGTGATATCGAATATAACTTCCCATGGGGATGGGGTGAATTGATGGGTATTGCAAGTCGAACAGATTATGATTTAAAAAGACATTCCGAATATTCTGGAGTTGAATTAAAATACTTCGATCCATATACAAATACTCATATTACCCCATATGTCATTGAACCAAGTTGCGGTGTGGAAAGATTGCTTTTGGCTATAATGTTTGATTGTTATTATGAAGAGACAGTTAAAGATGAAAAAAGGGTTGTTTTAAGATTTCCCATAAATCTTTCTCCTATTAAGGTTGCAATCCTTCCTTTGAAAAAGAATGAACCAAGAATTGTTGAAAAAGCAAAAGAAATTTTCAAAATCATATCACCATATTTCGCTGTACAATATGATGATACTGGTTCTATAGGTAAACTTTATAGAAGACAGGATGAAATAGGAACTCCTTTTTGTGTAACAATTGATTTTCAAACAGTCGAACAAGACGACACCGTGACCGTTCGAGACAGAGATTCAATGCAGCAGGAAAGAATTAAAGTTGGTGAGCTTTTAAATTACTTTAAGAATAAAATAAATTTATTTTAAAATAATTGTTCTACAATTTAATTTTTGTGCCATAATTATTATAAGGTTAAAAAGGAGAGTTTATGAAAAAATTGAGACAAACTCTCATCATAGTTATTCTCTTAATGTTTTTTATTACATTAAATTCAGCTGATTTTACGAATGGTGTTTTTATAGAAGGATCAGCGACTCCATTATTCATAACTGGATTTGGTGGTTTAAGCATTCCTTTTTCTACTGGAAGTTTTATATTAAATCCATCACTAGCTGCATCCTTATATCAAAATGAAGGAGCTTTATTATTTGGTGGCTTTACAAATTTTTTATATATTTCAAGTTATTTTAATTTTATAACAGATTATGGAAATCTTTCATTTTTTGGTTCATATATTGGTAATTATGCTAATATAAACTATGTAATAATTAAGACTTCTTTTTCAAAAATGATTAATGAATCCTTTTTCGCTGGTTTCGATTTGAATCTATTTACTAACAACTTTTCTAATTTTGGATTTGGATTTGATTTCGGAATAACAAGTATTAATAATGAAGAAATCCCTGTGGGTTTTTCATTTTCAAGATTTTCATATGCCTTTGTCGTCAAAAATCTTGGTTTGCCAATTAAAATTCTTTTAGGTGAAGAAATCTCCGTCCCACCAATAGGTCTTGGTGGGGGGGCAAGTTTTACATTTTTAAATATCTCTAACATCATATATAGCAAACTATATTCTGATTTATATTTGTATTTTTATCCCTTGGGGTTTAGTTTAAAAACTGGATTAATCTTTAATATTCTTGATTATGTGGATATTGTAACTGCTTTTAATTTAGGAACCGATAATACTTCAATAATGGAATCTGCATGGCTCTTCCTTGGTTTATCTTTTAAAATACCTATACAGAATAATACAATTTATGCATCTTATAGTTATATTCCTACATCTAATGGTGGGCAGC
Source organism: Spirochaetales bacterium (assembly GCA_012797605.1). GTDB lineage: Bacteria > Spirochaetota > JAAYUW01 > JAAYUW01 > JAAYUW01 > Exilispira. Next base: position 21,504 of record JAAZOT010000067.1, read on the forward strand.
ATTCCATAACTACTTCTTTTGCTTTTGGTAAAATTGACACCGAAGCACCCAAAGCGAAACTTATAGTACAAAGTAATTCAAAGAGAAACGCTTTTTCTCCAAATTATGATGGTCAAAAAGATGAGATTAACATTGAACCTAAATTTTCAGATAATGGAATTATTGCAGGATGGAAAATTCAAATTTTCAATCAGAATAATGAGATAATAAAAGAGTTTATAGGAGAAGATGTTAGAAAAATTAGTTACCTGACAATTCAGAAAATATTGTCCAGATTGTTTGAAAAAAGAAAAGCTGTCGAAGTTCCAAAAGTTATAACATGGGATGGCACAAATAAAAATGGAGTCATAGCTCCTGATGGAATCTATAAAATAGTCGCTACTGTGTGGGATGAAAGATACAATCAAACTGATTCAGAACCTGTGTATCTTGTTATAGATACTAAAATTGATCCATTCAATTTAAAAACAAAGACCCAAATCTTTTCACCTAACAAAGACGGGAATCTTGATAGTCTAGAAGTAAAAATTAATTTTAATAATTTTGAAGAGTACGATTTTTGTCAAATTAATATTTTAGATAACTTACAAAATATAGTCAATGTATATAATTTTGATAAAGGGAGCATCAAAGAAAATGAACTTGATTTTAGCTGGGATGGCCTAACAAGTTCTGGTAAAATTGCAAGTGAGGGAAATTATATATTATATGTTAAGTACTATGATGATGCTGGTAACTCTTTAGAAGTAAAATCAGAAAAGATCAAGCTTGTATTAGCTTATGAAATATTAAAACTTAATCTTAAAAATGACTCTTCTTATTTTTCATCAAATAAGATATCAAAGCAAAATCAACTTGATTTTACTTTAGATATTTCATCTATTGAGGGAATTCAATCTTTAATATTTTACATTATAGATCAAAATGGAAGCATTGTTTTTTCTAAAACATATGACGATAATGTACCGCAGAGTTTTAGTTGGAATGGCATAAATAATAATAATTCTGTGGTTGAAGACGGGAAATATTTTGCCTTCGTGGTTGCAAAGTATGATAGTGGAAACGAACCAAAATCAAATGAAATTCAAATATTTAAAGATTCAACTTTACCAAAATTAGAAGTAAAAGAAGAATACACCGCTTTTTCACCAAATGATGATGGTGTACAAGATACGGTTACAATTTCAATAGAAAAAGAAGAAAAAGCAAAGATAACCGAAATTCAAATAGTTTCTTCAGATGGTAAAAGATATTCTTTCCCAGTAGAATCTATTAAAGATGGTAAATTCACTTTGGATGGTAAGGACAGTAGTGGAAATGATCTGCAACAGGGGAATTATTACATTGAATTTAAAGCCATAGATCTAGCTGGAAATATTTCCAATGTACAAACAAACAATATAACTTTGGTTCGTAAAGCAGAAGAAGTATCTATAAATACGGACATTTTTTATTATTCTCCAAATAATGATAAGAGAAATGATATAATCAATTTTTCTTGTTTCGCTGAGAATAGTGAAAATGTCATTGGTATGGATTTGATTATAGAGGATTCAAATAATAAAGTAGTTTACACGAAACACTTCTCAAAATTTACTCCTAATATTCAATTTTCTGATGTCTTACCTGAAGGCAAGAATTTTTATTATATAAAGGTTTTTTATAACAATGGAAATTCGCCAGTATCTGTTAAAAGAAATATAATAGTAGATTTAACTGCCCCAATTGTTAATTTAAACCCAATAAATCAATACTTTACAACAAATGAACCTTTTTCGACAACCTCACTTATAGAATATGATATTTCTGAAAAAATTTTGAAAGCATACTATATTATCTATGATTCAAATAATAAAAAGGTTTTTCAGCAACAGCTTGATTCTGAAAATGGTAAAATACAGTGGAATGGAAAGCAAGAAGAGAAGATATTACCCGAAGGGGAATATAAGGTAACTTTAGAAGCCTATGATCTTGCTCAAAATAGATCTGAACAATCAACTTTTATCTATCTTATTCAAACAACACCTAAATTAAAACTTGAATCCAAATACGATGTTATTTCTCCTAATAATGACAATCAATTTGATGAAACAGAAGTAAAAATAATTACTGAAGACCTTAAGACTTTAGATAAACTTATAAAGAAAACAATAGTAATAAAAGATAATGAAAACAAGGTAATTGCAACAGTAGATATCCCTTTAAATTCAGATACATTTTTATTTACAGGTGTGGGTCTAGCTGATGGCATATATAAGATTTCGGCTATTTATTCTTATTTATCAGGAATAAAAAACAGTAGCGAAATAAATATTACAATAGATAAAACCCCTCCTAAGGTCGATTTAGTTATAAAACCAGAATTATTTTCACCAGATAATGATGGCGAAAAAGACACCCTTTTTATTACTTATTCCATAAATGATTTTTCGGATATAGAATCTTATACTATTAGGATTTATAGGCTTTTTGAAGAAGGTAAAAGAAGTGTAAAACCATTTAAGGTATTTCAATTTAGTAAACCTTATGGAAAAACAATAACTAATCAATTGCAATGGGATGGTACAGGTGATGAGCCAAACTCTTTGGTAGATTCAGCTTCTGATTATCAACTCACATTTACCGCAATCGATAAAGCTGGAAATGAAATAAATATAAACCAGACTTTTACAGTAGATATTCTTGTTATTAAGACTGATATCGGTTATAAAATTATTATAAATTCAATTGAGTTTGATTTTAATTCAGCTATTCTTAAAAAATCAAATTTTAAGATTCTTGATCTACTAATAAAAAAATTACTTAAATTTCCGGATTATAAAATATTGATAGTAGGCTTTACAGATTCAATAGGTGATCCAGAGTATAACCTAAAACTTTCTGAAAGAAGAGCTAAGGCCGTTTATGATTACCTCATTAAAAATGATATTCCAAAAACAAGGCTGGAATATAAGGGGATGGGTTCTGCAAATCCTATAGACACAAATGATACTGAAGAAGGAAGAAGAAGAAATCGAAGAGTAGAATTTTACCTCATCAAAATGAACCAATAAAAATTAAATTGAGCCAATAAATATGTATTTATATTATGGGTAATTATATTTGTTAATTATATTTAACATTAAAGATATTTTTTAGAAAGTTTTTTAATAAAGGAGTTAGAATTTGAATAAAGATTTAAAAATTCTTATCTGCGGTGGTGCCGGGTATATTGGAAGTACTTTTTGCTACTATTTAAAGAAAAAAGGATATAATCCAATAATACTTGATAACCTCTCAAAAGGCCATAAAGAATATGTCATGGATTTTGAATTTTATAATTATGACATTGGTGATTATACTTCAATATTAAATCTTATAAAAAAACTTAAAGTTGATATTGTCTTTCATTTTTCGGCTTTTATAGAAGTTGGAGAATCTGTTAAAGACCCAATAAAATATTATGAAAATAATACTGCAAAAACAATTAATTTACTTAGAGCATGTATTGATGGTGGCACAAAATATTTTATATTTTCATCTACCGCTGCGGTGTATGGAATACCAGAAAAATTTCCTATATTGGAAGAATTTCCTTCTAATCCAATAAATCCATACGGAAGATCTAAAAGTATGGTTGAACAGATATTGCAAGACCTTGATATGGCTAGTTTAATTAAAAGTGTATCTCTTAGATATTTTAATGCCAGCGGAGCTTTACCATCTTTGGAGACTGGAGAAGCTCATAATCCTGAAACTCATATTATACCAAGGATATTAGATGTTATCATAGGTAAATCTGATTATTTTACAATATATGGCGATGATTATCCTACTTTAGATGGTACTTGTATAAGAGATTATATCCATGTTGTGGATTTGGCTGAAGCTCATTTTCTTGCAATGGAGTATCTTTTAAATGGTGGGAAAACAGAAATTTTCAACTTAGGTTCAGAAAATGGTTATTCTGTAAAGCAGATAATAGAATCTGTTGAAAAGATAACAAAAAAGAAAGTAGATTTTAAAATAGGTAAAAGAAGGGAGGGAGACCCACCTATTTTAATAGCATCATCAAAAAAGATCAACGAAGTATTGGGCTGGAAAGCAAATTATAGGTTAGATGATATAATACAAACCTCTTATTTATGGCATCAAAAATTAAATAATAGATAATAAATTTTTAATTTTCATTTATTTCTTTTATCTCTTTTACTTCACTTTCATCGGTTTCATTTATTATAAGTTCATCATCCATATTTTCACTATTACTTGATTCTAATTTTGATATTAATTTCTTGTCTTCTTCTGTCTTATTTTCTTCTACTAAATTCTCTGAATCCATAGAAGTTTGTTCTTTCTCTAATAATTCTTCTATGACATAACCAAATGATATACAGAATAAAAATTTTCCTTCTTCTGAAAAATAAGGTCTAAATATTGTAAAAAAGGTTTTATCAAAAGCTCGTTGAAATCCAATATAATCCTTTGCCTCTTCAATGACTGTAGAATAGAATATGGATTTTTTATATAAAGTAGTTCCTCTAATAGTTTTACCAGTTTCATCGTTGACAGTAGTATTAACTCTAATTAATTCGCCAGAACTCGAAAGTTGAAGAATGGAAAAATCAGATTTATACTTATCTTTAAGCATTTGAGTGAAGGATAAGTCATTAGTTATGTCTATTCCATTAATTATTAATGTTTGAACCTGGTAATCGTTGATATTAACTATTTCTTTTTCCTCGATTTCAGAAAGATCATTTAATATTTCTTCTTCTATCTCTTCCAAAGTATTTATCAATTTATTTTCGTAACTTTGCTGAGTTTCAGCGGAAACCGGATTGAAATTAAAGAAAGAAAACATCTCTACTATATAGGTAAAGTCTTTCATTAGCCCATTTATATATTCAGAGATAGATTGAGTTTCAGTTACTAATTCAGAGAGATTTTCAGCATTTTGAAGTATTTCAGATTTAAAAGTGAATGCAGAGCTACTGGTAACATCTATCATGTTTTTTATCTGTTCAATAAGTCCATTTAGTCCAGAAAGATTCCCAACTATCTGCCTAAGTAATGTTTCTACTCCTCCTGTAGTTTCAGATGTTTCGAAAATTATTGTTCCTATTTCTTGGGTCATGTTGGAGATGCTATCAACAAAGTCTTTTGTTCTTGTCGCAAGTTTTCTTATTTCGGAAGCGACAACAGAAAATCCTTTTCCAAATTCTCCTGCTTTAGAAGATTCGATTGAAGCATTAAGTGAAAGCAAATTGGTCTGATTAGCAAGTGTTCTAATTTCGTTTGAAAATTGAAGTATTTTATTATAGAGTTCTTTAATTTTATTCATGTTTGCAATTAAATCAGAAACTACTTTTACATTTTCACTTGCTTTAGTAAGTGAATCTTTTGAATAATTTAATGATGTCCTTGCTATATCTTGAATATTTTGGAATTTTTCCAGTATTTCACCAAAGTTGTCCGTTAGTTCTCTAAATTTATTTTGATATTCAGAAAGTTTGTTTTTCTCCTCACTAAATAATTGATTTGTTGCATCTAGAGTTGTTGAAAAAACATCTGAAAGATTTGAAGTCTCTTCAAAAATTGATTTGAATTGCTTAAGTAAAGTTTTAATAGAATTTCTAAGAGGATCTAGTTCATCTTTTTTTAATTCAATATCCATCGAAAGATTTCCAGAATTTATGCTTTTATATATTCTATTGAAATACTTTAATGGATTGAAAATTATCAATTGAATAAATAAGTTGACTAAAAATATCAAGATAATAATCATGATAAGAGAGACGATAAAGACCCATCTTGTTATTTTTGACACTTTATTATCAACATTTGAATATGGAAATAGTGAAACAATCTTAAAATAATATACTTCCAGCACAGAAGTAAAAGATAAATATCTTTCACCAGTTTTAACATCATAAATATTACCTTTACCTGAAACAGATAAAGCAGGCATAAAATCGATATTAGTTACATCACTTCCAAGAGTGTAAAAAGGAGTTTTTTTATCTGATTCTGTTCCTATAGTTGAATCAGAAACATCGATTATAGATATGGCATGTAAATCAGCTGGAAAATCCCTAAAATCAAAAGATTCCTCTATAAATTTCTCAAAGGATTGTCTGCTATAAATTATCAAAATTTGAAATAAAGAGTTTTTTGCAAAATCATCTATTTTTAGGGCTTGAGTTCGAAAATTATAATAATGTCCATCTATAAAAATTATTCCTTCGTAAGAAGATACTTCTGCCGCGTATTTTTTTATTCCTTTTTCTCCTGTCGTTGTAGGAAGTTCAGTAAAAGAAGAAATTTCGTTTGCGTTTGTATAATATAATTCAGTAAAATCACCATTATAAAGATATATAGTTTTATCTGGATTTTTTTGTTCAAAATTATTTTGAATATACGAGATCATATAAGAAGTAGCGGATTCTTTGTATTTTAGAGTATATTCCTTTAAAGTTGGATAGATCTGTGAAATAGCTAAAGATAAATTATCTCTTATTGTTTTAGTATTTGATTTAATATACTTAATTAAAAAAAGGTTCGAAGTAATTAAATTTTCAGCAGTTTTATTGAATAGTTCTGCTTTTAATTGTTTCGAAATAGAAACATTTAATATAATAAAAAAGACTAGAAAGAAAAATATAAAGAAAATAAAAATTCTTAATTTAATATTCATAGTCCGAACCTTCTTAAATTTTATTAAGTAATATTTTTATATATTTTTCTATCCACATTTTGAATAACCACAATCATGGCATGTTATACAACCTTCTTCTTGGACCAAAACACCCCCACAATCAGGGCAAATACCAGCCACTTCTTTTCTTCTTTTTAATTCTTCAATTTTATCTTTTTCTTTTAGTAATTTTTCATTTTTAAGGAAAAAATTATTTGCAACATCTACTTTATTTTCGACAGAAAGGTCATAGTTTGTTATACTTTCTGATTCAAATAGAGAATTTTTTTCATTCAAATAGATTTCGATGGCTTTAGCAATGCCATCGGCACAGGATAAAGTTTTACCATTTTCAGAAGGAAAAATAGTTGGATTAGGGCATCTTATCCCTTTTAGTTGTTTGATTATAGAATAAGGATCAATATGAGACCTTAATGCTAATGAGATTAATCTACTTATCGCTTCAATCTGAGAAGATGCACAACCTCCAGCTTTGCCAATGGTTGCAAAAAGTTCAACCAATCCGAATTCATCTTCATTAATAGTAACATAAAGATGCCCACAACCTGTTTCAATTTTTATTGTTTTACCTATCGTAGTTAATGGTCTTTTTCTAGGTTTTTTAAATTTTTCATCAATTCTTAGGATATCATTTTTAGCATCATCATTTACTTTTTTATCATCTTTCTCTGATATCCCAAGATGCAAAATCCCTTCTCTACTTTTATCTCGATAGATTGTTATACCCTTGCATTTTAGTTTGTAGGCTAGTTTGTATGATTTTGCAACATCATCAATTGTTGCACTTTCCGGGAAATTTATTGTCTTTGAAACCGCATTATCGGTATATTCTTGAAATGCTGCTTGTATCTTTATATGCCATATTGGTTCAATATCATGTGCGGTTACAAATATAGATTTAATAGAGTCTGGAATCTCTTCAATCTCTTTAATACTTCCTTTTTCGATAATTTTATCTATTATTGTATCATTGATTTCAGGTATATTAGAAATAATATTTTGAAAATATGGATGAAAATACCTTAACATGTTGGAATCCATGGCTTTTCTGGAATATGCTAAAGCAAAAACAGGTTCAATACCACTCGAAGCTTCAGCAATAAGGGAAATGGTGCCTGTTGGAGCTATCGTTGTTAAAGTAGCATTTCTTAACTTTAAGTTTTTAGGAGAATAAATGGATTTTTCCCAGTTAGGAAACACTCCTCTTTCTTCAGCTAATTGTATTGATGATTCTAAAGCATATTCATAAATTTCCTTCATAATAAGTCGGGAGGTTTCTACTGCTTTTTCACTATTGTAAGGAATCGCAAGTTTAAAAAGCATATCAGCAAAACCCATTACCCCAAGACCAATTTTTCTATTCCCTTTAGTCATCTTTTCGATTTGAGGCAAAGGATAAATATTTTTATCAATAACATTATCTAAAAACCTGACTGCTAAAGCAGTTGTCTTTCTTAATCTATCGAAATCTATTTCATACTTACCATCTTTTTCTTTTAGCATATTATTTAGATTTATAGAACCAAGGTTACAAGATTCATAAGGTAAAAGAGGCTGTTCGCCGCAAGGGTTTGTAGATTCTATTTCACCAATTTGAGGAGTTGGATTTTTTCTGTTTATTTCATCTATAAATATGATACCTGGTTCACCAGTTCTCCAAGCACTCTGTACTATTAAATTGAAGATTTCTTTTGCAGATTCTTTCCCAACAATCTTTTTAGTTCTTGGATTAATAAGTTCATAATCTGAATCCTTTTCAACTGCTTCTAAAAATTTATCAGTAAGAGCAACAGAGATATTGAAATTTGTAAGTTTTGTAAGGTCATTTTTATATGTAATAAACTCTCTAATATCAGGGTGATGAACACTTAAAATACCCATGTTGGCACCTCTTCTTTTCCCACCCTGCTTTATAGCATTTGTTGCTGCATCAAATACTTCCATAAATGAAACTGGACCAGAGGAAACACCTGCCGTAGATTTTACAATGTCATTTCTTGGTCTAAGCCTTGAAAAGGAAAAACCAGTACCACCACCAGTTTTATGTATGATAGCAGCATGTTTAACAGCGTCAAAAATTTCATCAATTGAATCACCTACAGGTAAGACAAAGCAAGCAGAGAGCTGCCCAATATCAGTTCCTGCATTCATAAGTGTTGGCGAGTTAGGAAGAAAATCAAAAGAAGTCATAAGTTCATAGAACTTTGCTTCATATTCATCTATATTAGCTTTGCTATTATATATTTTTTCTGCTGAAGCTATATTTTTTGAAACTCTTTCAAATAAACCTTCGATTGTCTCAATTGGTTCTCCTTCTTTATCTTTTAATAGATATCTTTTTGTAAGTATTAATTTCGCATTTTCACTTAAATTAAGCATCATTACCCCCGACTGTCTAAATAGATAATAAATATATAAAAATATAATGAATTTTTTTAATAATTCAACAGAATAAAAATGATAATAAAAATTTTTTAATAACTTATTTTGCAAAAATTTAATAATCTGTTATTTTTTGAATGACGATAAAAGTATAATTATTTTTTTATTTATTTTTCAAAAATTAATAAAGGATTATTTGGTGCAGAAAAAAGTTCTTGTGGTCGATGATGTTCTAGTTATTTTGGATTTTGTAAAAATGGTTCTTGAGATGAATAACTATAAAGTTATAACATGCTTAAATGGTTATGAGGCTATAGAACATATAAAAAAAGATGACTCTATAGGACTCATATTACTTGATCTTATGATGCCAGAAATCTCTGGTTGGGATACTTTAAGAGAAATTAGAAAAATTAAATCAAAGGAACAACTTCCCGTAATAATATTTACTGGCAATGTTAAAGAAAGAGAGCAATTAGAAAACAATCCTTTAAAAAACGAGATATTAGATTTCATTTTAAAACCTGTTTCCTACGAAGATCTTATAAGAAGAATAGAGGTTGTTTCAAATACTTGGTAAAAATTTTTTATAATTAATTAAGTAGTTTGACAAAATAAAGAAAAATAATAAAATAATTTATAGATTAATCTTAGTTATAACTGAATATAAAATAATTTATAAGTTTATAGAATTTATAAATTTATAGATAGAATAAGAATAATTTATTAAGTTAATAGATAGAATAAGGAGCTTTTGATGGAATTTCAGCAGATAATAGAAATCCATGAAAAAGAAAAAGAATTAAAAATTGAGCTTCAAAAAACTTTAGAAAAAAAGAAAAATGAGTTTAATCTGATAGATCAATATTATAAGGACAAACTTGAAGAGTTGAAGAAAAGATTAGAGAAGTTTGCAGAAGAAAAAGAAAATCAGATTAAAGCAAGAGTAGAGAATGAAATAGAAAATATTGAAAACGAAACAAAAAATATTATTAAAAAACTAGATACTATCAACACGGATCTTATTAATAAAGCTATAGAATATGTCAAAGAAGAATTTTTTAAAGAATAATATATTTTTTAATTGGTAGGAAACTATGCCTGTAAATAAGGTAAAAAAAATAAATCTACTTATTCATAAATCCGAGTATGATGAAATTATTAATATACTTCAAGAATCTGGTATAATACATATAGATGAACAGATACTTGAGAAGGTAGAAAACCAGATAAATTTGGAAAAGATAGAAAAAAAATTTGTTGATGAAGAAAAGTTAAAGAATTACATCTTAATTGTAGATAGACTTTTAGAAAGAATAAAAAGTATATCAGTCGAATTTGAAAATAAAGATAAACAAGCAATTATAAATGATTTTTGCAATAAAATTGAGACTTTTACAAAAGCAGAATATAATAGACTTATAAGTAGTTTCAACTATGAAAAAATTTTAGTTGAGATAAATGAACTTTTAGAGAAAGAAAAAAATTATGCAAATGAAATTGAAAAAAATAAAGCAAGAATAAATGCTCTTAATCCTATTTCTAATCTTACCATCCCTTTGGAATATTTAAAGGATTCAGAAAATTGCTTTATAAAGCTTTTTACTATATCTAGAAATCAATATCAACTATTTTTAGAAGAGTTGGAAACTCTAAGAGAAAAGAATATCTATCAATTTTATTTTATTTCAGAGTATGAAAACAATATATTTTTTATATTAGTTTGTCATAAAGATATCTTTCAAAATATCTTTCAGTTAATAAAAAAGCATGGTGGAGAGGAGTATTCCTTAGCAGAGCAGGATAAATCGGTTAATGATAATATTTTTATCTATCAAGAAAAAATAGATGAAGATTTACTAAAGATAAAAGATATTCATTCTACTTTATTGGAAATAATTGAAGTTTATGGAAAATCTATTAAAGCCTTCTATGATGATATCTTTGCAAGATTTGCCAGAGAAAAAGTCGAACAAAGATTTATTTCGACAGAAACCGTAAAATATATCGTGGGATGGATTTTAGAAAAGGATACAGAACAGATTAAAAAACTTATATCAAGGTTTAAGTTTATAGAGTATTCTATTGAAGATCCAAGTCCAGATGACGAGCCTCCAGTTGAATTAAAAAATAAAGAAATAATTCAACCTTATGAATCTTTAACTGAACTTTATTCTATTCCTAAATATAATGAAATAGATCCGACACCTTTAATTGCTCCTATCTATCCAATTCTATTTGGTATATGTCTTGGTGATGCTGGATATGGGTTATTATTATTAATCGGTTCATTATTCCTTATTAAGAAAAACAAAACTGAGAAACTATTAAAAGTCTTTTTTCAAAGCAGTATATGGACTATTGTTTTTGGTATTCTTACAGGTACATATTTTGGTACCAGGCTTGACCTTTTAGAAAAAAATGCCCCAGCTCTTTTTAATTTTATAAATACTTTTATTTGGTTTGATCCTCTTAAAAATCCTATGAAACTACTTGTACTTGCTTTACAAATCGGAATAATTCAGATGGCAAGTTCTTTTTTAATAGCTTTTATAACACAGCTAAAATCAAAAGAATACTATAAAGCCTTTACTCAAACCTTAGCTTATTTTTTAATAACAATTGCAGGGGCGCTTTTAGTAAGTACTATGTTTGGATTCTATCTTCCAGGTCTAGTTAAAAATATTTTAACTGGTATTTGCGGGATTTCGATTTTATCCTTGTTGATATTTAGTGCTAATAGTGAAAAGTCAGCTTTCGAAAAAGGCATTGGAAAATTTTTCGCAGTATATAATGTTGCAGGTATAATGGGAGATATTTTATCTTTTTCAAGACTTTTAGCCTTGGGCTTATCTACAAGCGTAATAGCCATGGTAGCAAATATTACTGCTGAAATTATTAGAGGTTCTAAATTTAATCCTGCCACTTGGATATTATCTTTAATCCCTTTAATAATGTTGCATGGAATAAATTTTGTTTTGGGACTATTAGGTTCTTTTGTACATTCAATGCGTTTGCAATTTGTTGAGTTTTTTAAGAATTTTTATGAAGGTGGTGGCAAAAAATGGACTCCATTCAAAAGAGTTCATAAATATTCAATCATTATAAAACAATAAATATTAAGTAATTCTGATTATACAAAAATAAGGAGGATTAAATGGGTTTTACATTAGCAATTGTAGGAGCAGCTATTGCTGCTATTTTAAGTGGTATTGGTTCAGCTATTGGGATCATGATAGCAGGAAGAGCTGCAGCAGGTTCTCTATCAGAAGATCCGACAAAATTCGGTAAATTTTTACCACTTGTAGCATTACCAGGGACTCAAGGGATTTATGGTTTTATCATAGGTTTTTTAATATTCTTAAAACTAGGTATTATAGGTGGGACCCCAAACGAAACTATTTCTGTAAGCCGAGGTTTACAGTATATTTTTGCAGCAATGCCGATTGCTTTTGCTGGACTTTTTTCAGCAATATATCAAGGGAAAGTATGTGCAAGTGGAATAAATCTTGTTTCAAAGCAACCTACAGAAACAGGTAAAGCTCTCACAATGGGTGGTCTTGTTGAATTCTACGCAATTTTAGGATTATTAATCTCTATCTTCTTTGTTCTTTTTATTACACCTTAATCTTCTTATATTAACTTCTAAATAGTATTATTAATTCTATCTATAAATTAAAAAGAGGGAATATGGGTTTTTCAGAGATAATCGAAAAGTTAATTTCTGATTATGAATTTCAAAAAAAACAGATTGAAAAAGAGTGGGACGATAAAATTTCTGAAAGAAAGAAAGAAATTGAAAAGCAAATTGATTCACTTTATGAGACTAGATCGAAAGAGATAGAAAGACAGATTGAAGAAGAGCAGCATTCAAAATTTTTAAATGCAAAACTTTATCAAAAGAATCTTGTATTAAAAAAGAAAAGACAACTTATAGATGATGTTTTTGAAAAGGCTTATCAACAAATATGTCAGATGGATGATCAAAAATATCTTTCTGTTTTAATTGATCTAATTGAAAGATATTCAGATAAAAATGATGAAGTTATTTTTCTTTCATCACTAGATTATCCAAAATATAAAGATATTCTCTCGAAAAAACTCGATGAAAAAAAAATTATTTATAAGAATATATCTTCTTCAGATAAGTTTGAAAAGGGTGTTATCCTTTACAATGAGAAAAAGAAAGTTGAAACAAATCTTAGCTTTGAATCAATAATGAAAAGGAAAAAAGAAAAGCTAGAAAATCATATAGGGAAGATATTACATGTTATCTAACATAAGATTAAAAGATAATTCCGATTATATTTATTTAAGTTCTGTTATTAAATCCAAAGAAAAGCAACTTCTTTCTGATGGCGATTTTATTGAAATGCTTGAGCAAGATTTTTCCAAATTTTTCTCAATATTAGTGGAGAAAGGTTATCATCTTCATGATGAAAAGGAAAAGATCTCCTTTGAAAAATTGTACGATTGGGAGATATGGCATCTTTATCATCTTATTGAAGAGCTATCAAATATTTCAGGTTTAGGCCATCTTAAACCTCTATTTTACTTACAAAATGAATGTGTGAACTTAAAACTTATAGGTAAAAGACTGCTTTTTGGTCAAAATGAAGCTAATCAAATTAGTGTAGATGATTTAAATGACCTTCCTTTAACTTCATACACCATACATAGTAAATCTGAAATTCTCTCTTTTTTCAAAGATTTTTTGGTTTCAACAGATTTTCTTGAGAAGTATTTACATGATGAGATCTTTTATGAAGTTGCAAAAGATCTTATAAAACCAACTAAGGAAAGTGGTAAAGAAAATCTCAGTGGCTCAAAACTAGATATTTTAATAGATCAATTTTATTTTTCTTATGTTAATAAGATTGTTCAAAGATGTGATTCAGAATTTTTAATCTTTTTTTATGATATTTTTTCTGCTCTAACAAACATAAAAAATATTTTAAGACTATTTTTTGAGAAAAAACAATATTTTGATTTTGAGCCTTTTTATATTGAATCATCATATATAACAAGAGAAATATGTAAAACTTTATTTGAAACGAAATTTGAAAAAGTTTCTTCAATACTGATTGATATCGAAAATCCTCTATCTTCTCAAATTTCAGAAATTATCTCTACAGTCTTAAAAGATAAAGATCTATCGATGGTTGAAAAATGGATAGATGATGTAATGACAGATATTTTAAAAGAGAATATGCGAACAGCATTTTTTAACTTTGAAAATCTTATAGCTTTTAAATGGGCAAAAGAGATTGAACTTAAAAATATTAAGATAATATATATTGGAAAGAAGAATAATTTACCAAGAGAGATGATAGAAAAATTGATAAGAAAAAGTTATGTTTCATAAAGAATCATAGTTTTATGAAAAAAGGGAAATAAATGGCTGAAATAGAAAAAAATGAGATTGCAGTCATTGGTGATAAAGACTCAATTTTAGGCTTTAAGTCAATAGGATTTGATACTTATGAAGTCTTTAAAAACGATGAACAGGAAATTAAACAATTTGTCATAGCAATCTTAAGAAAGAATTATAAGATAATCTATATTACTGAAAATTATTATATAATCTGTGAAAAAGATATTGATGAGTTTATGAAAAACAAAGCTTATCCAATAATTACCGTTATTCCTACGACAACTGGTGACAAAAATATAGCATTCGATTCTATTAAAAAACTTATTGAAAAAGCTTTAGGCGGTTCATTTTTCTGATTCGTGGAGGAATAGATGAAAACTGGAAAGATAATAAAAGTTGCAGGTCCTTTAATTATTGCTGAAGGAATGGAAGAAGCAAATCTTTTCGATGTAGTAAAGGTCTCTAAAATGGAACTTATAGGTGAAATAATAGAGATGAGAGGTGATAAGGCTTCAATACAAGTATATGAGGAAACCTCCGGTATTGGGGTTGGAGATCCAGTATATTCTCTAGGTATGCCTTTATCAGTTGAACTTGGACCTGGGCTAATATCAAAGATATATGACGGAATCCAAAGGCCACTTGATCTTATTGCAGAGCAAGCAGGAGACCTTTTAACAAGAGGTATTTCTGTTCCAGCAATTGATAAAAATATTAAGTGGCATTTTATTCCTTTGGTAAAAAAAGGCGATGAAGTATCGGGTGGAGATATTATAGGTTATGTTCAAGAAACTGTTTTGATAAAGCATTATATTATGATACCTCATAATGTTGAAGGAGTGATTGAAAATATAACCGAAGGCGATTTTACTGTTGTTGAACCAGTTGCTGAAGTTAAAAATAAAAATAATGAAAAAATTAAAATACAGATGTTACAAACTTGGCCAGTTAGAAAACCAAGACCTTATAAAGTTAAAAAGAATCCCACAGAACCGATGCTTACTGGACAAAGAGTAATTGATACATTTTTCCCTGTTGCTAAAGGTGGTACAGCTTGTGTCCCAGGTCCTTTTGGTTCTGGCAAGACTGTTGTACAGCATCAACTTGCAAAATGGGCAGATGCTGAGGTAATAGTCTATGTTGGTTGCGGAGAAAGAGGAAATGAGATGACAGATGTTTTACTTGAATTCCCCGAACTAAAAGACCCTAAATCTGGTGAACCTTTAATGAAAAGGACTATTCTTATAGCAAACACATCGAATATGCCAGTTGCTGCAAGAGAAGCATCTGTTTATACTGGTATTACTCTTGCAGAATATTTTAGAGATATGGGTTACTCAGTCGCACTTATGGCAGATTCTACTTCAAGATGGGCAGAAGCTATGAGAGAGATGTCTGGTCGTCTTGAAGAAATGCCGGGAGAAGAAGGATATCCAGCTTATTTAGGTACTAGAATATCTGAGTTTTATGAAAGGGCAGGGAAAGTTATAACCTCTGGCAAGAAAGATAAAGAAGGATCCTTAACTGTCATTGGTGCAGTATCTCCTCCAGGTGGAGATCTTTCAGACCCCGTTGTTCAAGCAACCTTGAGAGTTGTAAAAGTATTCTGGTCGCTATCTGCAAATCTAGCTTATAGAAGACATTTCCCAGCTATAGACTGGCTTACATCATATACACTTTATGATAATAATATAAAACAATGGCTTATGAAAAATGTTTCAAATGATTGGCCAGAAATGAAAGTTAAAGCCATGACAATATTACAAAAAGAATCTGAGCTCGAAGAAATAGTTAGACTTGTCGGCCTTGATGCACTTTCTGCCGAAAATAGGTTATTTATGGATACTGCAAAATCTATTAGAGAAGACTATTTGCACCAAAATGCTTTCCATGAAATAGATACATATACAAGTTCGAAAAAATCTTACGAAATGCTTTCGGTCATTCTTTTCTTTCATGATGAAGCGATGAATCTTGTTAAAGCAGATATTCCAGTAAAAGACATCATAAATCTTGAAGTAAAAGAAAAGATTGCAAGAATGAAATATATCGATGAAAAAGAGATAAATAAAATCATAGAAATTAAAAACGAAATTTTAGAACAGATGAAGATCTTAAAAGACAAATATACAATTTAGAAACCATATGTATTTAAGGAGCATTTCATGATTAAAGAGTATAAAACAATTTCTGAAATTGTTGGTCCATTAATGCTTGTAAAAAATGTTGAAAATGTAAAATATGAAGAGCTTGTTGAAATAGAACTTCAAACCGGCGAGATTAGAAATGGAAAAGTTCTAGAAGTCAATAAAGATATGGCTTTGGTTCAACTTTTTGAAGGAGCAAGAGGCATAAATATTGGGCAATCAAAGGTCAGATTTTTAGGAAAAGGAGTTGAAATAGCTCTTTCTGAAGATATGCTCGGCCGAGTCTTTGATGGACAGGGAAGACCTATTGATGGAAAGGAAAAAATATTACCTGAAATTACCAAAGATATAAATGGTTCGCCTATTAATCCTTTTTCGAGAGATTACCCTAACGAGTTTATTCAAACTGGTATTTCAACGATAGATGGATTAAATACTCTTGTTAGAGGTCAGAAACTTCCGATTTTTTCTGGAAGTGGTCTTCCACACAATAGAATGGCTGCTCAGATCGCGAGACAGGCTAAAGTTTTAGAAAAAGAGGGAGAACCGATTACTAAGTTTGCAGTTGTTTTTGCTGCTATGGGTATAACATTTGAAGAAGCGCAGTTTTTTATTGAAGATTTCCAAAAAACTGGAGCCATTGAAAGAACCGTCCTTTTTATAAATCTTGCTAATGATCCTGCGATTGAAAGAATCTCTACTCCTAGACTTGCATTGACTACAGCAGAATATCTTGCATTTGATAAAGGGATGCATGTCCTTGTTATTTTAACAGATATGACAAACTATTGTGAGGCTTTGAGAGAAATATCGGCTGCTAGGCAGGAAGTCCCTGGAAGAAGAGGATATCCTGGTTATCTTTATACCGATCTTTCTACTATTTATGAAAGAGCCGGAAGAATAAAAGGCAAAGAAGGATCAATTACTCAAATACCTATTCTTACTATGCCAGAAGATGATAAAACTCATCCTATACCAGATTTGACTGGATACATAACTGAGGGGCAGATAGTCTTTTCTAGATCACTTCATAGAAAAGGTATCTATCCTCCAGTTGATGTCCTTCAGAGTCTTTCAAGATTAAAAGATAAAGGTATTGGAAAAGGGAAAACAAGAGAAGACCATGCAGATGTTTTCAACCAACTTTTTGCATGCTATGCAGCTGGGCTTGAAGCAAGAGAGCTTGAAGCAATTTTAGGTCAAGCTGCACTTTCCGATTTGGATAAAATTTATTATAAATTTGCAGAAGAATTTGAAAAAAGATATATAAATCAAGGTGAGTACGAAAACAGAACGATCTTTGAAACTTTAAATATGTCTTGGGAACTTTTCAAATTGATTCCAAAAGTCGAATTAAAAAGAATTCGTGATGCTTACCTTGAAAAGTACTTGAAATAAAGAGAAGTAACTAAAAATAGAATCAAGAGGAAAAGATGGAGATAAAAGTTGCTGCTACTAGAATGGAGCTTATGAACCTTAAAAAAAGAGTTAAACTGGCGTACAAAGGGCATAAGCTTTTAAAAGATAAGCAGGATCAGCTTGTTCGAGAATTCTTTTCAATTATAGATTCATACAAGACACTTAGGAAGGATGTTGAGCAGAAACTTAAAAAAGCATATGCAGCAATGATACTTGCTCGAAGTGTAATGAATGACAGTGAACTTGAAAATGCTTTATTTTTACCAGTTAAAAAGGTAAAACTTTCGGAAAAGTTGAAGAATGTTATGTCTGTAAGAATCCCAGTTTTTAAGATTTCTATTGAAGATAATGAAGAGTCTTATTCTAAAATTACAACTGCAGCAGATTTAGATATAGCAGTTGAAACATTTGCTAAGATTACTGAAGATCTTATTAAACTAAGTCAGGTTGAAAATGAAGTAAAACTTCTTGCCCAAGAGATAGAAGTAACAAGAAGAAGAGTAAATGCTTTAGAGTATGTTTTAATCCCAGAGTTAGAATCAGCAATAAGATTTGTGACTATGAAGATAAATGAGATGGAAAGATCAAATCTTGTAAGAATAATGAAGATAAAAGATATCGTAAGAAAGGAAAGAGTATAAATATATATATAAACTTAAGATTAAAAATCTTTTGGTGTAAAGGCTATAATACTTTGATCGATTAATTCTAGTGGCAAAATTTCTGTAGCAGCTCCTATTTCGATTGCTACTTTTGGCATACCCCAGACAATTGAAGATTGTTCATCTTGAGCAATTAATTTCCTTAACATTTAAACTATTATCACTAATTTTTTAAATTTTATACTAAAATAACTAAATACTATATTTCTATTTGAATCTATTAATATTTGTCCTATTTTATAAATTCTTAATTCTCTTTTTATTTTATATCATAAAACTTTAAAAGTTACTATTTTGATTTACTTTAAATATTTTTATTTTATAAAAAAAAAAGAAAAGGAGGAATCATGTTTGATAAACTAATAGAGATAATCTCAAAAATCGATGCTGACTATGTAGATTTAAGATTTGAAAAGAGAAGTGATTTAAATATTGAATACCTTAATCATGATCTGAACAAAATAAATTCAAATGATGCTACTGGTTATGTTTTAAGAGTATTAATTGACGGTGGGTTTGCTTCTATTTCATTTACAAATATTAACGATGCGGAGAGAGCAATAAAAAATTGTATAGTAAATGCTAAAATTTTGTCAAAAAATAGTAGTAAAAAAGTTAATTTAGCAAAGTCAAAAGTCATTAAAGATAAATTTTATCCAAATTTGAAAACCGATCCTGATAAAATCCCAATAGAAGAAAAGATAAACTTACTTAAGAAATATAATGAAATGGGACTAAGTGAGCCAAAAATAGTGTCAACTTCAATGAGGCTTTTTGAAACAAAAAGAGATAGATTTTTTGTAAGTTCTGAAGGTACAGAAATAAATGAAAAACTAATCACATGTGGTATAAGTGGAATGTTTACAGCTAAGAAGGATAATGTTTTGCAAAATGTAAGAGTTTCTTTTGGTGGATCCGATGGTTTTCAAACTCTATTAAATCAGGAAGATTATATAGAGGAAAGAAAAAAAATAGTATGTGATTTGCTTGATGCACAACCAGTTAAAGGTGGTATATATAATGTAATACTGAATCAAAGTTTGGCAGGAGTTTTCGCTCATGAAGCATTTGGACATTTTTCAGAAGCAGATCTTATAGAGGATTCACCTATAATGAGGCAGAAGATGAAAATAGGAAGCGAGCTTGGAAGTCCAATTCTTACAATTGTTGATGATCCTACCTTAGAAGGTGCTTTGGGATTTTACAAGTATGATGATGAAGGAGTAGAAGCTTCCAAAGTTATTTTAATGGAAAATGGTGTATTAAAGGGAAGACTTCATTCAAGAGCTACTGCTTCTGAGTTTAATGAACCTATCAATGGACATTGTGTCGCAGAAGATTATAGATTTGCACCAATTATTAGAATGGGGACAATCTTTATAAAGAATGGAAATGATACATTTGATAGCTTAAAAGAAAAGTTAAAAGATGGTCTTTATCTTTGTGATGCCAAAGGAGGGCAAACAGCAGGAGAAAATTTTACTTTTGGTGCTCAATATGGATATATAGTAAAAGATGGAAAAATAGATAGTATGGTAAGAGACATAAATATTTCAGGTAATCTATATGAAACATTGAAAAATATAAGTGCAATTGCTAATGATTTAGTCTTATCAAAAACAGGGGGATGTGGGAAAGGGCAACTTAATATTCGCTCATGCCATGGTGCACCTCATGTTCTAATAAATAATCTTGTGGTTGGTGGAGTGTAAATGCAAGTATTAAATTAGTTGATTTATATTCAAATGTTTAGTATAAAAAAACTAAGTAACAGATATAACAGATAAAAAAGTGGTAGAAATTAAAAGTAAAAAAAGAAATAAAATATAAAAAAAATATTTTAAAATAACGATGGAGGGAAAGATGAAAAATGATATAGAACAAATTTATCAAAATTCTATAAAAGAGTTTGATCAGGTGTTGATTCGACAAATTAATTATGAAAATATTGGCGTATCATTTGAAGATTGTAAATTTAAGAAGGTTGAAAGTAGTATTAATGAAACAATAAGTCTCAGTGTAACTAAAGATAAATATTTTGGTTTTGCTTATACCACAAGTCTTGATCATATCGATATCTTTATTCAAAATGCAAAAAACTCTTTAACAGGAAAGGTTGATGGTTCTTTCGAATTTGCCGAAAAAGATACAGTTGTAAATCTTGATACATATAAAAAAACAGTAGAGAAAATAACTTCAGAGGATATTTTAATAAGATTAAATCAAATCATAGATTACTTAAAAAATAAAACAAAGGCTCAAATAAATCTTGAAGGTTATCTTGATAAGATTTCATTAAGAATCTTAACAAATAAAGGTGTGGATTATAACCAAAAGATTTCAACATATGTAAGTTATATAAGTTTGATTTATCCAGGCTCATATTCAAATGTTTCAAGGATACTAGCTTCCTATGATATTGAAGATTTAAATAAAGATACTTTGGACTTTTTATTACAATTATACAACCAATCTGAAAACCAAGTAAGACCCAAAAGTGGAAAGATGAAGGTTCTTTTCCTACCTGAAGCATTTTATACCTTTATATTTAGGTTAAGCTCTGCCCTTTCAGGAAATAGTCTAATTTACAAAAGAACTCCTCTTGAAGGGAAGATTGATCAGAAGATATGTTCTGAAAAATTCACTCTTTTCCATGATCCACACAGATTAGATTTTCCATATGCAAGAGCTTTTGATGATGAAGGGACAAAAACAAAAAAGATAAATTTCATAGAAAATGGTATTCTTAAAAATTTCTATTTCGACAGAAAATCAGCATATAAATATGGAACAAAACCTACTGCTCATGGGTATTGTCAGGAACAGAATGAACCAGCATCATCTTTTGTTCCAAATTTCATAGTAGAAAAAGGAGATAAAACAATTTATGAACTAATTTCAATGATAGATAAAGGAGTAATAATTCCATCTGTGCTTGGAGCTCATTCTGGGAATATACAGAATGGGGATTTTTCAATAGGACTTTCACCTGGAATATATGTCGAAAATGGTAATATTGTTGGACATGTTAAAGATGCTATGGTTGCTGCTAATATTTATGATTGCTTAAATAAAATTATAGCGATTGAAGATAAAATCCATTTTTCTATTATGGGAAGCTTTCCAGCGATTCTTTTCGATGATATAAATGTTACTATTAAATAATATTAATAATATTATTCATTTTAGTATTGACAACAGCAATTGAAAAGCGTAATATTAAGACAGAAAAGCAAAAGGAGGCAAAATGAATACTCTTATTGCTGCAAATGATACCTGGAGTTTATGGACATTTTTAATTGTTGCTGCTTTTTTAAGTATTTTTCTTGAGCAAAAATACAAATGGGCTTCAAAGGTAAGCGGTGCCATCATTGCTCTTATTTTTGGTTTATTAGCAACAAATCTTAAGATTGTTCCTGTAGATGCTCCTGTCTGGGATGCTGTATGGGATTACATCTTGCCTATCGCAGTAACTTTACTCTTGTTTCAAGCTGATATGAGAAAAATTCTTAAAGAATCTGGCCGACTCTTTGGAATTTTTAATATCTCTGCTGTCGGAACACTTATCGGGGCTATAGTCGCAACATTATTATTTAGCTCACTAATTCCAGAGGCTTACAAAGCAGCTGGAACAATGACTGGATCTTACATAGGTGGTGGAGTAAATTTTGTTGCTCTTTCAAGAATTTTTGAAGTCAATGAAAGCATCATTGGTTCTTTAACTGTTGCCGACAACTTAAATATGGCAATAGCATTTTTGATCCTGCTTTCTATACCTACATGGGCATTTTTCAAAAAACATTTTACTCATCCTTATGATGATGAAATTGAAAAACTTCAAAATGGATCAAAAGCTGAAGATGAAAAAACAAAAGCAGCACTTTTCTGGAAAAGAAAAGAAATAGCTCTTCTTGACATCGCTGCCTCTTTGGCTGCTGCAATAGCTATAGTTTTTGTCGCAGTTAAATTTACTGGATGGGTAAAATCCTTAATTCCATCAAGTGCAACAGGATTCAAATTGATTTTAAGATTAGTTTTTGGGCAAATATACCTAATAATTCCTATTATCACCTTGACAATCGCAACTTTATTTCCTAACTCATTACCAAAGATTCCTGGTGCAAATGAGATAGGTATGTTCTTTATCTATATGTTCTTTGTTGTTATTGGTATCCCTGCAAGCATAGGAACTGTTATTACAAAGGCTCCTATTCTTTTAGCTTTTTGTCTTGTTATGGCTATTATAAACATTGTATTTACCCTTGGTATTGGGAAATTATTTAAATTTAGCGTTGAAGAATGTGTAGTCGCTTCGAATGCTAATCTCGGAGGTCCTTCAACTGCTGCTGGTATGGCTATAGCAAAAGGTTGGCAAAAACTTATAGTCCCAGCAATACTTGTGGGTATATGGGGTTATATTATTGGTAACTATCTTGGAACCTTTATAGGATATTTACTCAAAAGTTTACTAGGATTGTAATAAAAACTATATGGGCAGGTTATCCCTGCCCATTTGTTTAGATTATTCTTTTATTGTCTTTATATTAAATTTCAAAAATAAATTTTTAATTGAATTAAATTTTTAATAAAGTAAATATTATTGTTTTAAGATTTTATTTTTGAGAGGTATATATGAAAAAATATATCGAAAGACCAATTCCAAAAGGAAAAGAATTAAATTGGGAATCAATTAGATCAGTCCCTATAAACGAAAGTGAGGAACCTTTGGTCCCATTAAATATTTATCCGGAAAAAATAATCTGTCATCCAGAATACTTCATACAGCAAATTCCAAATGCTATGCCTGTTCTATATATTAGGGAAGGAGTTTATAAAAAATTAATTGCTGCTGCTAAAAATCTACCTAAAAGTTATAAATTTGTTGTCTTTGACGCATATCGACCTGTTGAGGTTCAGAAATCCTTATTCGATAGTTATAAAGTAAAATTAGCCAAAGAAAATCCAACAATGGATGAAGAACAACTAGTAGCTCTGACATTAAATTTTGTATCTTTGCCATCTACTGATCTCAAAAAGCCATCAGCTCATAATACAGGTGGTTCTATAGATTTAACGATAGCAAATGGTGAAGGGATATTACTTGATATGGGATCTTATTTTGATGATATGGGGGATATAGTTATTACAGATTATTTTGAAGAAAAACTAAAAAAAGGTGAAAAGATTACAGAAAGAGAAAAAAATATTATAGAAAATAGAAGGTTGCTGTATAATGTAATGATAGAACAGGGTTTTACAAATTTTGTTAATGAATGGTGGCATTATGATTATGGTAACCAACTTTGGGCTTACAATGGAAACCATAAATATGCAATATATACAAGTACAAAACCATTTTTCTTCTGGAAATTATAAATAAAAAATAGTTAAATTAAATAAGCATAGACAAAAAAATTAAAAGAGATCGAAAGGTAATTTCTTTTTTTAATATTTTTTATCTTGTAATATTTTTATCTAAGAATATACAGTAATTTTTTCTCTAGTTTTATCTATTGCTTGTCTTTTAATCTTTTTTGTAGTCGTTTTTTCAAATTCATTATCATAGATTGAAAAGTAATGAATTCTTTTGAAATTTGAAATCTTTTGATTATTTTGTTTTATTTCTTCTTTAATTAAAGGCTCTATTTCCCTTATTGTAATATTTTCTTTTGGCTTATTTAAAATTTTTTCAAGGTTTTCATAATTTGGATATATATATGCAACTATTGTTTCATTTTTTGTTTTTTCTTCAATCATTTCATCAACCACAATTTCAGAAATAATCTGACTATTTTCATAAAGTACTTCGATATCTTCCGGATAAATATTTTTACCATTCCTAGTCACTATGACATTTTTCTTTCTGCCTCGAATATATATAAAACCGTCTTTATCTATAAAGCCATAATCACCAGTCAAGAAGTAACCATCAGAAAAAGTGTTTCGTGTTGCTTCAGGATCATTGTAATATCCAAGCATAACACTATCGCCCTTTACTGCAATTTCACCAACTCCTTCCTCATCTTTATCGAAAATTTCAAAGTCATGTTCTGGAAGAGGCATTCCAGCAGCATCATTTTTGAAATAATAATCACGATTTGCAGCAAGAAATGGGGAACATTCAGAAATACCATAACCCTGTAAGACTCTGAAGCCAAGACTCTGTAAGAACTTCGAGACTTCTGGCTTTACAGCAGCTCCTCCAGAAATGAAAAGGTCAAGTTTCCCACCAAAAGCTTTATGGATAGGTGTAAATATAATTCTTCTTAACTTTCTAGCATGTTTTTTGCCAAGCAAAAGATCAAAAAAAGATCCTATCCCATCACCTATAGTATAATATATTTTTGTTCCTATGGAGTGTGAAAGTTTTTCTTTTAATCTTTTAGCCAAAGCTTCAAGTAAAAGAGGAACGACATTTATATTCGTAATTTTTCCTTCTTTAATATTATCTGCAAGTTTTTTAAGACTTTGTGCATAGACTATTTTTGAACCGGCATGAACTTGACATAAAAACCCACAGGTACACTCATAGGCATGATGAAGTGGAAGAACCGATAAGAAATATTTAGTATCATCTATCCAGATAAGTTTTCTCATACCATATATATTTTGAACTATATTAAACTGGGATAGCATAACACCTTTAGGTTTCCCAGTTGTGCCAGAAGTAAATAAAATTGAGGTACAATTTTTAGGGTCAATAATAATTTCATCGTATTTTTTACTGCCAGATTCTCTAATTTTACCACCTTTTTCTGTAGCTTCAGCAAAATCATCCAATACTTTTTTAGAGTTTTTTATATTTTCATCTAATTTAGTAAAAGGAATAATTCCCTTTATAAAGTCATATTTTGATGAAAGTTTTATAAAGACTTCTAAAAAACTATTTTCGCAAATTACTATAGATGGGGTAGATATTGAAATAATAGATTCAATCTCATTTTCTTTTAACTCTTTGTCTATTGGGACTACTATAAAGTTTGAAGTTGTTATAGCATAGTAAGAAATAGCCCATGTTCTACAATTTTTACCTATTAAGGCAATTCTATCTCTTTGATTTATAGGTAAAGAAAGAAGGTATTCTCCGAAATTTGTAACTGATTTTCTAAAGTCATTAAATGATATTCCTTCATATTGATCTTTTTCGTTTTTTTCAAAAAAAGAAAGTTGATCTCCATAATTTTCACAAGTTTTATTAAGCATATCCTTAAAATCTTTTCTCTGTTCAATTTGATATAGTGGATAACCATAATTTTGCCAAATCATATAACCTCCCTTCTTTTTGACTTTCTTTTTTGAATCCTAAATATATAACTGTTTGTTTAATCAAAAAAATTTTTCTACAAGGATAATACAATAAAAAATTAAATAATCAATCAAATTAAATTTATCCTTTTAATTTTTTAAAATAAGGTTATTTATTTTGTTAATTTAATAAATAGGAAAAATAATAAAATTGTTGAGGTAAAAATGAAATTATATAATGTAGGTAGCGATATCTTAAAGACCTTGAAAGATATTTTAGGTATTGCTTTAGGAAGTGCTATATGTGGCTTTGCTTATTCATTGTTTTTAATACCTTTTAAAGTAGCTCCAGGTGGTGTGGGTGGGCTTTCACAAATTCTATATTATAAATTTAATATTTCAGCCGGTATATCTATGTTAATTTTCAATATTCCTTTATTTATAATCGGTGTATTAGTTTTGGGAAGAATGTTTGGAATAAAAACAATTGTAGCAATATTACTCGTTTCTTTCTTTACAGATTTATTTTCTTATAAAAACATATTAAACTTTAAGGTCCTAATACCATATTTATTCCAGATTAATAGTACAGCTTATTCATTTACAGATCAAATATTACTTGGAACTTTAGCAGGCGCATCTCTTCTTGGAGTTGGAATGGGTATTGTATTTAGATTCAATGGATCGACTGGAGGAACAGATATACCAGCACTTCTATTAAAAAAATATCTTGGAGTTTCAGTTGGAACTGGTTTTTTAATTATAGATTCAATAATAATATTTTCCATAGGAGTTGTCTTTAAGAATGCGAACATAATTTTGTGGGGTTTTATAAGTTTATTCGTTTCTTCAAAAGTTACTGATTATGTTTTAGAAGGTTTACCTGGAACAAAAGGTGTATTCATAATAACCGAGCATCCTGATGTAATAAGACAATTTATCCTTAAAAATCTAGATAGAGGTTGTACAATTTTTAAGGGTGAAGGTGGATATTCAGAGAAAAACATTGATATTTTATATGTAGTAATAAATCTCAGAGAGTTAACAAAACTAAAAGAAACAATCATCAAATGTGATCCCAAGGCTTTTGTAATTGTCAATGATGTAAATGAAGCTTTGGGATATGGTTTTAAAGAATTTTAAAATAATAATTTCAAAATAAAGTTTTATTAGAAATAAAATGTAAGTACATATTTAACGGAATTTTAATTTTGAATAAACAAAGTTTTATAAAAAGTATAAAAAATGGAGTAAAAATGGAAAATTTTGATTTTGACTTTTCTATTAAGAATCTTGGAAAACCCATATATTTTTCTCCAATCAAAAATATAAATTTTATAAAGGACTCAGAAAAAATTTTTTACAATATAAATTATGATGATGTAAAAAAGGCAATATCAAATGATGATGAAAAGTCACTTATAATACTTGAAAAAGCAGGTCCTAGAGAGAATATATTTTTTGATCCAGAAAAAACAACTGCTGGTATTGTAACATGCGGTGGTTTGTGTCCAGGACTTAATAATGTTATAAGATCACTTGTATTGCAACTTCTTTATCAATATGGAGTTAAAAAAATAATTGGTTTTAGATATGGATATCGAGGGATAGATATCTCTAATAAAATAA
>JAAZOT010000068.1 GCA_012797605.1 Spirochaetales bacterium
AAATTATACTTCAATGATATTTCTTGGAAATGCTTTGGCAAGCGTTATTGGTTTTATAATATTATTTGGTTTAAGAGAGACAAAACCTATATGTTTAGAAAATTCTGAAATAGATTCAAGCCAAACCATTAGTAAAAGTTCGGAAACATATGTAAAAATTGATAACTCTGCAATTAAATTTATTTTAAAAGAAAAAATTTTCTTTATTTTTATTTTATCCACTATTTTTTTCTCTTTTGCTTATTCTCAAGCAGGTTTCACTTTACCTTTATTTTTATCAAAAATTTATAAAGAAAATGGTGCAAGAATTTATGGTACACTTCAATCAACAAATGCAATAACAGTTATACTTTTAACACCAGTGGTATCTTATCTTACAAATAAAAAGTCACCTATTTTGATGGTAGCTACTGCTGGTATCTTTTATGCTTTTGGTTTTGGATTCTATAGTATTTTTAAGATTTTTCCACTTTTAATTTTAACAACCATTGTTTGGAGTACTGGCGAGATACTTCAAGTTACACATCAAAATGTTTTTATTGCAAATAGAAGCCCAATTAATATAAGAGGTCAGTTAAATGGTGTATTTCAAATTTTAAGTGGGATTGGTTTTCTTTTGGGTCCTCTTTTTTCTGGTTTTTTTCAGGAAAATTTTGATATAAATTATATCTGGATTATTGTTTTTTTTATCTGTTTAGTTGGCAATATTTTATTAGTTTCAAATTTTAAAAAAATAGATAAAAAATAATTTTTTTTCTAAAATATAAAATAGAAATTCATTTTCCCTTTAATATTATTTTCAATTTTTATTATTATTTTCAGCCAGATTCCAAAAGATAAAGTAAACTAATCTGTTGATTTATATATGAATTCTTCTTATATTATTGTTGATGAAAAAATAATGATTTATTAGGAGAAAAGTATGAAAAGTTTATTAAAGGAAAATGATTTAGCACCAGATTTTACATTGCCAGATGAAACTGGAATCGAACATAATTTAAGTGAATTTAAGGGTAAAACAATAGTTTTATATTTTTATCCTAAAGATGATACTCCTGGCTGCACAAAAGAGGCATGTAGCTTTCGTGATAATTTTTCTCAACTCACATCTAAAGGTGCTATTGTAATTGGGATTTCAAAAGATAGTCCGAAATCACACGAGAAATTCAAGATAAAATATAATCTTCCCTTTATTTTGCTTGCAGATGAAAAGGCTGAAGTTATTAAACTATATGACTGTTGGGGAACAAAAAATATGTATGGTAAAATAATTGAAGGTACTCTAAGAAAAACATTTATAATAGACAAAAATGGTATAATAAAAAAAATTTTTGAAAAAGTAACTCCTGAGGGGCATGCAGAAGAGATTTTAAAGTATATTTAAGCTACTTTGTAATCTCAACAAAATATTGAGCTACTGCTGAAAAGGTAGTATTACTTTCTTTTCCACCAAATATGTATATATAATATTCGCCTTTTAATGGAAAATTTATATTGATAGACCATTTATAAAAATTACCTTCTTTTAACTTGTTATAAGTAGGTTTTACAGCCTCTTTCCTAGTATCTTTATAATAAATTGCTGCTAAAATCCTTATATTATCATATGAAGTTGAAAAAATAATATTTAAACTATTTGTATTTGTTTCGATTCTTGCAAATGGATGTGAAACTGGTTTTAAGTCTAACTTAAAAAAAAGTGGCCAAACATGTAAAAGATTTAAAAATGTGCTTGAATCCAAAGGGTTTTCTAGAAGTTGCCATTTTATATCAGAAGGGAAATGTGTATATATTAGTTGAGCTGGATTAGCACAAAAATAAAACTCTTCATAATCTTTTATAAATTTTCGTTTATAATCAACATAACCAGAACCCCATGTTGGATCGCAAAGATACCATTTGTTTTGAATATTTATAGCAATCCAAGCGTGATTGCTATTGGGAAGTTCTTTTATTGAAGGATTATAACTGTAACCTTTGGCATAACCTGTGATTACTTCACTTTTTAAATTTACAATATCCGCCATTTGTTTAAAAAGCGACGCATATCCACTACAAACGCCCAGCCTTTTTTTAAAAGCCGTTTGAGCATCATAAGTGCTAATTGATCCAGAAAAATAACCATCAACATCGTAAGAAATATTGTTTGTTATCCATATCCAGATGGCTCTAGCTTTTTCAAGTTCATTTTTAGATGTTTTGACAAGATACTTAGCTAGTGTTTCTATATCTTTTTCAAATGAAGAAGGTACCATTTTGGCATATTCGTCGATTTCTTTCAATTTTGAAATATCAATTGGTTCATATTTCGTAATAATTTCCGAATGGCTATCATTTTGATTTTTCTGAATCGAAGTATCTTGTGAATCCTTATTTTGTTTTGATAGGCTGTCTTTTGGAATTAGGAATAAAAAGCATCCAGTCAAGGATAAATAAAAAAATATTATTATTAGACAAATGATTACTATTTTAGAAATTATTCTCTTATTCATTTTTGTGCCTTTTTTAAAGTAAATTATTTACAAATATTATAATGCTAATAAAGAATAATGCAAAATAAAGGCAATTTATATTTTATATAGTATATTTATTATTATTTATTCCAATAATTTAATAAATATATACTAATTTAAAAGCCAATTACAAATATGAATCTTTTTTGACAGCAAAAATAAGCAAAAAAAATAATCTTGACAAAATTTTTAAATAAACTATATGACTAAAAAAGAAATAAGGTCATACATAATAAAGGAAGCTAGAATGCCAAGAGGGTTTTCAGAAGAACAGAAAAAGATAATAAACGAAAGACTCAAAAAAGAAGGATTAAAATTATTTGAAAAATATGGACTTCAAAAGACAACCGTGGAAGAGATCGCAAAAAACTCTGGTATTTCGAAAGGTGCTTTCTATCTTTTTTACCCTTCAAAAGAAAGTTTGTTTTTTGAGATAATTGAAAAAATTGAAAGGGATTTTAAGAAAAAACTTTTTCAGGAAATAGAAAAAAGCGAAGAAAAACCAGAGGAGATTTTAAGGAAGTTGATAATGAACTCTTTTAATTTTATTTTTAGTAATCCAATAATAAAAAACCTTTCTGGAAAAGATTTGACTTATCTTTATAACACAATTCCTTCACAAACAATTGATAAGCATATGAGTGTTGATATATCGCAATTTCTAAATTTTATTTCACAACAGATGGATAAGGGATA
This sequence comes from Spirochaetales bacterium, assembly GCA_012797605.1. GTDB lineage: Bacteria > Spirochaetota > JAAYUW01 > JAAYUW01 > JAAYUW01 > Exilispira. The sequence goes on from JAAZOT010000068.1 coordinate 3,210, forward strand.
TTTTCCAAAAAAAGATACCCAAAAACTTAAAAGTTTCTTTAAGATATTTGAGATGATAATATTTAGTAAAGATAGACTTGATGATTTAGAGTTTAATAGTATAATAGAAATTTTAACTGAATCTTTAGTTTCTTATCTTAAAAGACCAGATTAAATCAAAACTTGATTAGTATCTAGAGATTTAAAATATATAATAATAAAATGAAAAATATATAATCTATATCTTTTAGGGATCTTTTAAAGGAGTAATAAATTGGAAAACGCAATTGTAACAGAGAATCTCACTAAGAAATTTGGAAAACTCACCGCTGTGGATCATATTTCTCTTAATGTAAAAAAAGGTGAAATTTATGGTTTTTTAGGCTTAAATGGAGCTGGCAAAACTACAACTATCCGAATGCTCCTTGGAATGATTAGTCCATCAAAGGGAGATGCTTATATTTTAAGTAAAAAAGTAAAATCTTCTGCTAATGATTTGTGGGAAAAGGTAGGATATCTTGTTGAAATACCTTATTCGTATGGAGAATTAACTGTTTATGAAAATCTCGAAATATACCGAAAGTACCATCTTAAGAATGATAATCAATCAACTTTGAGATTATTGGAAAAATTTAAATTGAAAGAATATAAGAACGTCAAAGCAAAAAATCTGTCTTCTGGAAATAATCAAAGACTTGGGATTGCAAAAGCAATGATTCACGACCCGGAAATATTAATTTTAGATGAGCCTGTGAATGGGCTTGACCCTGCAGGTATAGTTGAAATCAGACAGTTGCTTCTGGATCTAAGTAAAAATCAAGGGAAAACAATATTTATTTCAAGTCACATATTGTCTGAAATTTCAAAATTGGCTGATAGAATCGGTATTATCCATAATGGTAAGTTAATTAAGGAACTTGATGAAGATAGTCTTGAGAATGAGAGAAAGAAAATTTTAAAATTTTCTACAATTGATAATGAAAAAGCAATCTTTTTACTTAATGAAAGAGGAATTAATGCAAAGCTTGACAATGAGAATATATGTATAATAGAAGATAAAAATTATGTTGACAATCCTGAGAAAATATCCTTGCTATTTTGCAATAAAAATCTTCCACTTAAGATTTTAATATCAGAGATAGAAGATCTTGAAAAGTATTTTTTAAGAATCATTGGATTTAATAAATAGAAGGTTATAATTCAAAAAAAAGCAAAGAATTAGAAAGACATATTTGATTTTGACAAGGGGTAAATATGAAATCATTTTTTAAATCAATTAATGTAGCTTTAAAAGTCGAAACGATAAAAACAATAAAATCAAAAGTATTTTTATGGATAATTTTATTTTCTCTTTTTGTTTCTTTTATGTTATGGGTTTTGTTTTATATGATAAAAAATCCCACTATTGCCCGGGAATCTATAATTCTAAGAGCAAAAGCAAATATTCTAGGTTCGACTGCTGATTGGAAAACTTTCCACGAGATTATGAATATGCTTATTGCTATTATTGGATTTATTTCTTTTGGTTTCCTGACAATCTGGATTTTTGGGAGAGAATATGTAGAAAAGACATATAAAGACTTACTTGCTCTTCCAATTAAAAGGGAAGCTATCATTATGGCTAAAACAATTAATTCATTTTTATTTAGCATAGTCATAGCTTTTTTTCTTTATTTATTTTCCATGATTGCGGCATTTTTAGTAGGTCTAGGTGAATTTGATTCAAAAATTGCTCTTTTTAGTTTAAAGCGATATTTAATTATTTCCTTGATGAATATTGCGCTTACAACGGTTCTTTCATTTATCACTTCTATTGCCCGAAGTTATATAATGCCTTTTGGTTTTTTAGTTTTGATGATTTTAGTATCAAACTTTGCCATAAATCTATCTGAAAATTCGCAATATATTCCCTGGGCGATTCCTCTTATATATGCGGGTATGTTTATAAAGGAGGGCTTAACAATTGATTTTATAAGTTATATAATACTTGCATTTACATGTTTTTTAGGTTTTGTTTCGACTATTATATTCTGGGTAAAAGCTGATCAAAGATAATTTTTTGTCATAAATTAAAATGTAACTATCTATAGCAAACGAAGCTAAAAAAGATTCATGGCAGAATTATTAGAGATAAATTACTTAAATTTTATGGCGTTCTTCTAATGGTATATAAGTAATAGGTGGAGTATGCTTTTTGAATAATTTTCTTGTTTCGGATTTAAGTTTTCTGAATGTTTCAGCAGTCATAGCAAAACCATTTGATTTCAATAGGGCTGTTGTATTTACTTCCTTTCCAATTATATCTAACCTCTTATTATTTTTTGTCCCAAGCATGCCTATTACCACTTTGCCAAAGTTACATTTAATTATGAGTTGCGAATCAAGATTGTTATCTTTATTGAAGTTATCAACTTTTCTTTTCAGATTTAAAAGAGCTAAGATCCCTTCATCTATTAGATTTTCAGGGAAGATCATTAAAACCTCATCACCAATAAATTTGATAATTTTTCCACCTTTACTTTCGATCTCATCACCTACAATTTCACAAAAATGTGAAATATAATCGAAGGTTTCAAGATCAGCTCTTTTCATTGCGTATTTAGAAAAATTGGTTAAATCAGCAAAACAAATAAGAAGATTTTCTTCTCTAGGTGATTTAAAGCTTTGAAAGTTTGACATAAAAGCTCCTTTTTATTTATTTTTTTGCAGACGACCCATATGTTCGTCAGTAAAATAAGGAGTCGCAGGCCTATAAATCCCGCAGTTTAAAGTTTATCTTAAATGAATTTTTTAATATATTGCTCGCATTCACCGACACTCCAACCTTTGGTTTGGATTAGTCCTTTTTTAATAATATCTAGATATGAATCTGAAGGTAAATTTTTTTCTTTTTCAAATTCTTCAGGTCCAGTAAAAGTAATAATATCCAATTTATCCTTTTTCCCCAGATTTATTATTTGATTATACCAAGAACCTTCCTGTCTTTGAATATCATTAAATTGGCTATATGTAATCTTCCATAAGCGAACAAGCGCATAATAATAAGGATCTGATTCTTCTTTTAATGATAGAAATGCAACACCACCTTCTTCCCATCTTTCAGATTTTTTTGCGAAATAAAGTTTATGTGGCACCAAAAGGCTGCCGTAATCTTCAGGTTCAGTTTTATCTTGGCAACCTTCATATTTAACGCCATTAAATTCAGTGCCCTTAATATATGCATAAAACCTTTCTAAAAGAAGATTCGAACCATAAGCTGCGTAAAGAATATATTTATTTGATTTCATTTTAAGTTCACTCCACTTAAAACTTTCCCCTTTAATTATTTTAATTCATGAATAGTATTTTACAAGAATAAAAATATTTAATTATCTAAATTTTCTTGTTTGATAAGTATTCCACTATCTTTTTGTCTGAAATCAGTATATGATGCCTTATCCATGAATAGAGAAAATCTGTAGTATCAGCAGTAATAGAATAATTAGTGTCTTTATATTCATTAATATATTGTTCTACAATTTTTTTAAAATTATTATGCTCTTCCATGTGAAAATCTATATCAGGGTAATTTATACTAATCATTAAATTTTCTTCATCATTAAAATGATATAAAGCATAATCTTTAAGTTTCATGAGTAAATCATATATTATATTTTTAGCTGATCCAATTGATAAGGCATTCATTAAATCATCAAAAATTGAAAATAAATATTTATGTTGTTCATCTATGGACTTAATACCAGTAATTAAAGAGTTATCGAACTCAAAGTATCTCATAATTTATATTCACTAGTAATAAAACAAAAATTTTTTAAGAAATATAATTCTTATATTCCTTATCCATCTTTAATATATGGTCTTGAAGCCAGTTACTTAAAAATTCAAGCATATCAACTGATAAGAAAAGATCTCCTTCTTTTAATTTTGTTTGAAATTCTTCAATCTTTTTTATATAAATAGCATGAGCCATCTTTTGTTCATCTAATTTTGGATAGTTAACACTTGATAATTTTTCTTCTTCTTTAGAAAAATGATATACAGAGTAATCATGAAGTTCTTTTATAAGACCTGCTGCAGTTTCTTTTCCTTTACCTTTTTGCATAGATTCAAATAATTGATTAATATAAGATATAAGCTTTTTATGATGATTGTCAAAGTCGTTATTACTAACAGAAAAAGAATCATTCCATATTATAATACCCATAATGCCTCCTTTTAGTATATATAAAGGAAAAAGAAATCACTTATTTATTACAATTAATAACAAAATTACCTTATTTTGCAAAAATTATTAAAAAAATTAAAAAAATCAATTAAAACTTTGTTATAACAATTTTATAAACATAAAAATTAAAAAGAATAAAACATTAAAAAGCTAATTAAAATCCATCGATGTATAATAATTAATGAAAACAAGGTATAAGTATTTGAAAAAATAAGTAGGTATATTAAAATTAAAAAGAAGAATTTACTAATTTATTTAAATAAAGGAAAGTTTTATGACCCAAAATGAAGGATCTACAACTATTGTTATTAGTAAAAAAGCCTTTTTAACTTCTGTTCTAATACTTTTAATACTCACAGTGATTGCAGGGATTCTTACTCAAATTATTCCTCAAGGACAGTATCAAAGAGTTAAAACTATAGATGGTGAAAAGATAATACCAGATTCATTTAGCTTTATAGAGCAAAAATCACTTCCTATATATCACTGGTTTACTGCATGGTTTGAAGTTTTACTTAATCCTGGGAATACACTCGTCATATCTATAATAGTTTTTATTTTAATAATCGGTGTATGTTTCTCGATTATAGATAAAACTGGGGTTTTGCAGCAAGTCATAAAAATCTTATCAGATAAATTTTCAAATAATAAGATTTTGCTTATTGCCATTATAAGTTTATTTTTCATGCTTTTAGGTTCAATGTTTGGAATATTTGAAGAAATGCTTCCTTTAATTCCTCTTATTTTACTCTTATCTCAGAAATTTGGCTGGGATGAAAAAATGGCGCTTGGAATGAGTCTTCTTGCAACAGGTTTTGGTTTCGCAGCTGCCATTTCAAATCCTTTTACCCTTGGTGTGGCTCAAAGACTTGCTGATATTGCAGTATTCTCGGGATTTGGCTTAAGATTAATAGTGTTTATCGTAATTTATCTTATACTACTAATATTTTTAGTTAACAATATGAAAAAGTTAAGTAAGACAAGTGTTAGTAATAATAATAATTTTTCATCTTCGAATGAAAATAATGATAAAATAACTGAAAAGAATTCATTTACTAATAAACCAAATCAAGAAAAAAGCATTAATGCAAGCGTGATATTCTTTACTTTAATGATGGTGATAATGCTTTTTTTTATAATTCTTACTCTTTTTGTTAAAGCAATTGCAGGATTATCTTTACCTTTTATAGCTATTGTATTTATAACAATAGCCATTGGGACAAGCATGATAAAAAAAATCCCTTTTAAAGAGATATTACAGACAGCAGCAAAAGGTTTTTCTGGAATTGCTCCTGCTATTATCCTTATCTTGCTTGCCATGGGGGTTAATCTCTTGATTAGAAAAGGAAATATTATAGATACAATTCTTTACTATTCATCAAATCAGATGAAAAAGACAGGAAGTTATGGTACCTCTTTAGGAATATACTTTATAACCTTATTTTTAAATTTTTTTATAGGTTCAGCAAGTGCTAAAGCCTTTTTACTTATGCCAATTTTAACTCCGCTTGCGGATATTACTGGCATTTCTAGGCAGATTGCTGTTTTAGCATTCCAATTTGGCGATGGTTTTTCAAATGTTATATATCCCACAAATCCAGTTCTATTAATAGGTCTTGCAATAAGTGGAGTAGCCTATCCGAAATGGTTTAAATTTACGGTATTTTTGCAGATAATTGTGCTTATTATTACCTCTTTATTTTTACTTTTGGCTGTTGCAATAGGTTATAGATAAAATTTAGGTTAAAAATCGAATTTCATTAAGGAAGAAATATACAGGGGAAAAATATATATATACTATCGATTTAAATTAAATTCTTTATTTATGTTTTTATATAATTAATGAAAAAGAAAAGGAAATTTTATGATAATTGCAGAAAATTTTGAAAAGATAATTGAGAAAATTACAGATATTGAAGCAAGATTAAAGGTCCTTGGTTTTGATGTTGACTTAGAATCTTTTGGAGGATGTGAAATCATTTTCGCAAAGAAGAAATTTAGTAAAAAGCATTTGATATTACAAAGTGGGCTTCATGGAATAGAAGGTTATGTAGGTTTTTCAATGATTTATTACTTTGTCATGAATATGCTTAAAGATGATTTTGATTATACATTTATAATAAATGCAAATCCATTTGGTGTAAAAAATAAAAGAAGAGTAAATGAGAATAATGTAGATTTGAATCGAAATTTTCTTGTAAAAGAAGAAGATTTTGCTAAGATGAAAGATGATTATTCTCTTATTGATAGTGTTATAAATCCAAGAAAGAAAATAAAATCTTTTTTTCTTTCATACATAAAAACTATTTATAGTATTTTAAAACTTGTATTGAAGGTTGGAGCAGCAAAATTCAAACATACTTTACTTTGTGGGCAAAGATATAATTCAAACGGTGCATATTTTATGGGTGATGGTTTTCAAAAACAAACAATATTTTTAAAAGAACTTTATAAAAGACTTTTTGCTCAAAAAGGCTTTGAAAACACTGTCTTTTTAGACTTACATACTGGATATGGACCTAAGTATCAAATGAGTATAGTGAATTCATCCTTAATGAAAAATGAGAAAATTTTAACTCGTTTAACCAAAAGTTATCCTCTTGTTGTTCAATCAAATACCAGTAGTTTTTATGAGATGAAAGGAGATTTGATTGATTTTATTTACAAGGTATATCCTACAATACATTATGCAACTTCCTTTGAATTTGGTACATTTGGTGATAGTGTTTTTGCAGGAATAAAATCTATTGTAGCTATTGTTTTAGAAAACCAATACTTTTATAATAACCAAAATGGACAAACAAAAAGAAGTGATGATTTGGATAAAGTAGGAGAAAAAGTCTTATCTTTTTATGAAAATGCATATTTCCCAAAAGATAAGAGATGGTGGAAAAAGGCTATTTCGGATTTCGAGAAGGGAATGGACACTATTATTAATTTAATTAAATAACCCAAAATAACCTATGTTAAAAATTCCTTCAATATAAAAAAATAAAAGAAAACTTAAATAGGAGGATAATAAAAAATTTGATTTTCTTAATAATTGCTATTATTATAAGATTATACACTTCCTTTATTGAATTATATCAAAATTAAGTTTGTATAATAAATAAAATGCTAGAGAATTATAGTGGCAAATTATAGAAAACTTGAAAAATATAGGAAGAAGATAAATATGTAATAAATAAAGGTCATTTATGAATAACATGGATTATATACTGAAAAATTCTAAAGATAGCTTTAATGTTTTGTTTAATTCAATAAATGACGCACTTTTGATTTTAAAAGATGATATTTGTATTGATTGTAATGATGCTGCTTATAAGTTATTTTATTGCTCAAAAGATGAAATATTAGGCCGATCTATCTTAAAGTTTTTTCCAGATTATCAAGAAGATGGAAGAAAAACAGAAGAAATTTTAAGGAATTCTATTAAAGAAACTAATAAAGGAGAAAGAAAACCCCTTGAGCTTCAAATAAAAACAAAAGATGAAAAGTCTCAATCTTTTGAGATTACCTTAAATAAATTAAACTTAGGAGATGAAATTTTTATACTGATGATAGTTAATGAAATAAAAAATAAGAAAATAGAATTAGAAAGTAAATTAAAAGAATTGGAAAATAAAATAAAAGAGCTTCAAGATTGGTATACAGTTTTATTTGAAAATTCTCCAGATATGATTGTGATCCATGATTTAAATGGGAATATTATAGATATCAATACGGCAGCTTATAAAATGTTAGGCTTTGATTCAAAGGATCAGTTTTATGAAAATATAAAAAATGTACTTGACGCCATTGTGCCCGAAGAAAGGGAAAGAGCAATCGAAAACATGGCTCAAGTTGTTTTTAAAGGTTTTATAGGAGGAAATGAATATAATGTATATAATAGATTTAGTGAAAAATTATTTTTTGAAGAATACACTTCTTTAATTTTTGATTCAAATAATAGACCATATGCTTTTATAAGTTTGATTAGAGATATAACAGATAAAAAAAAGATTGAGAAAAAATTAATAGAACAGCAAAAGCAGCTTTATGATATAATCGAATATATCCCAGATCCTACTATTGTTATCGACAAAAATCATATAGTTATTGCTTTTAATAAAGCCATGGAAGATTTAACTAGAGCAAAAGCTGAAGACATGATTGGAAGAAGGAATTATGAATACGCATTACCTGTATATGAAGAAAGAAAACCTATATTGATTGATTTTGTATTAAACTCTTCTTATTCAGAAATGATTGATAAGTATTCTTATATTAATAAAGATGGAGGTACATTAACAGCTGAGACGCTAATAGAAAATTATAAGGGTAAAAAGATCTATATTTGGGCTAAAGCTTCGCCTCTTTATGATAGTGAAGGTAAAGTTATTGGTGCGATTGAAACTATTCGAGATATAACAGATCAAAAATTAAAAGAATTAAGTTTAAAAGGATTAACTGATAGATTAAATACTATTATAGAAGCAGCAAATATAGCTACTTGGGAATGGAATGTTAAAACTGGTGAAACGGTCTTTAATGAGAAGTGGGCAAATATTTTAGGTTACACACTTGATGAATTAAATCCAACATCCATAAAAACATGGGAAAACTTGACTCATCCAGAAGACTTAAAAAAAGTATACATAGCGCTTGAACAACATTTTGAAACTAAATCTTCCCAATATGAGTGTGAATTTAGAATGAAGCATAAAAATGGAAATTGGGTTTGGATATTGGATAAAGGTAAGGTGGTAACATGGGCTGATGATGGAAGTCCTCTTATAATGTATGGTACTCATACTGATATTACAAAATTAAAAGAAGCAGAAAATGCTTTGTTAGAATCGAAGCAATTTATAGATAATGTTTTAGATACAATACCTGTTCGAGTATTTTGGAAAGATAAAAACTTAAAATACTTAGGCTGTAATAAACCTTTTGTTAAGGACGCAGGTTTTAATAATCCAGAAGAAATAATTGGTAAAACTGACTATGATATGCCTTGGAAAGAACAAGCTGAACTTTATCGAACCGATGATAAAATGGTAATAGAAAGTGGAATTCCAAAAATTGGTTATGAAGAACCACAAATAACACCAGAAGGCAAGACAATATGGCTTAGGACCAATAAAGTTACACTTAAAGATAATGAAGGACAGATAATAGGAATCTTAGGTACTTATGAAGACATAACAGATGCGAAAATTGCTGGAGAGCTTTTAAAAGAAAGCGAGGAAAAATTTAGGACTCTGGCTAATATGAGTCCTACCTCGATTTTATTATACCAGGATGACAAATGGGTATATGCTAATCCTGCAGCTATAAAACTTTCAGAATATGAGGAAAATGAACTATTAAATATGAATTTCTGGGAATTAGTTCATCCACTTGATAAAGATTTAGTAATTGAAAGAGGTAAAAGAAGGGAAAGAGGAGAAAAAGTCCCTGATGATTATGAGTTTAGAATTATTTCAAAAACAGGTAAAATAAAATGGGTACATTTATATGGTTCAAGTATAATTTATAATGGAAAACCTGCAGCTATAATAAGTGTTCTTGATATTACAGATCGTAAAAATATGCAAGAAACTTTGGAGGAAGAAAAAGAAAAACTTCAGATAACATTACAGAGTATTGTTGATGGTGTTATTGCAACAGATAAAGATGGTAAAATTATTATTATTAATAAATCTGCTCAAAATTTAACAGGTTATAAAGAATTTGAAGCAATTGGTAAAAAATATATAGAAATATTTAATATTTTTGATGAAAGAGGCAATAAGCTTTTAATAAATCCAATCGAAATAGTCTTAGATACTGGTACATCATATGAATTCCCTAACTATTTAACTTTGATTTCAAAAGATGGAACATCAAGAATTATAAGTAGCAGTGCTGCACCTATAAAAGATACCTCTGGTAATATTTTGGGAGTTGTCCTTGTTTTTAATGATATAACCGAAAAGATGAAATTGATGGAGCATGTTCAAAATGCTCAGAAGCTTGAATCAATAGGCCTAATTGCTGCAGGTATAGCTCATGATTTCAATAATCTACTTGTAGGGATTTATTCAAATATAGATCTTGCAATTCAACATCTTAATGATGAAAAGACATTAGAACTTTTGAAAAACTCAATAGATTCAATTCAAAGAGCAAAATCACTTACAAATCAACTTTTAACTTTTTCTAAAGGTGGTGAACCTGTTAAAAAATTACAAGCAATTGCTCCACTACTTAAAAATGTTACTCAATTTACTATTAGTGGCTCAAAAGTGAAAGCAGAGTTGGATATTGATGAAAATCTATACAATGCGGAGTTTGATTATAATCAAATTTCGCAAGTCATAGAAAATATCATTATAAATGCAATTCAAGCCATGAATGGTGTTGGTATAATTAAAATTATTGCTAAAAATGTAACATTTGATAGCGAAATAAAATATCCATTAAAAGATACAAAAACAATTTTAAAAGGTGATTATATAAAGATTTCAATATCTGATAATGGTACTGGGATTTCAAAACAGATATTTTCAAAAATATTTGATCCATTTTTTACTACAAAAGAAAACGGTAATGGATTAGGATTATCAATTTGCTATTCGATCATTACAAAGCATCAAGGAATTATTGAAGTTGAATCTGAAGAAGGAAAAGGCACAACATTTCATATATATCTTCCAGCTAAGAAGGAAAATATAATCGAAAATAATAAGGAAAAGATGAAAAAAACATTAAAAGGAGGAAGAGTCTTAATATTGGATGATGAAGAAGTCATTCAAAAAGTTCTGATTAAGATTTTAAGTCATATTGGTTTTGAAGCTGTTGCAGTTTCAGATGGTGAAGAAGCTATCGAAGTCTTTAAAAAAGAAAAAAATTTTGGAAAAGTTTTTGATCTTTTAATTTTGGATATGACTATAAAAGGTGGAATAGGAGGAGATAAGGTCATAGAAGAGATAAGAAAAATAGATTCAGATGTTATTGCTATTGTAATGAGTGGTTATACTGAAGGACCGGTTTTTTCTGATCCAAAAAAATTTTGTTTTAATGATGTAATCCAAAAACCATTTACCATAAAAGAAATAAGGGATTTATTAGAGAGATATTTTTAAGAAAAGGAGAGAAATATGAAAAACCTAAAATTAATAATGTTTTTTGAATTTTTTATTATCTTTCTTCTTGCTTCTGGTTGTATAAATACTTTTACAAATAATATTAGTTTTGACATCAATTATATCGCTGCTTCTTTTAATTCAAATGGTTATGCTGAAGTTGACTTAACATATACTTATCAAATTGAAGGTGACTACTTCACCGAAAGTTTTTTTAGCAATGGTGAATATAAGTATGAGGTTCACTCATATGAGAATACTGGAGAAGACAAGGACTATGATTCAATTACTGGAGAAGGTTGGGTTTTAATTAATGGAACTAAAGGTGACTACAAATATGATTTAGATAATTTTTTATTAACAATTAACTATTCACAAGTTTTTGGAAATGATCCTAGTACTCCTGATGGTAAGTATATTTGGTACGATATAATAACGAATGAATCTGATCCATATTTTGATCCTGATAAGGTTATAAAAGAATCTTATAATTGTATCTTATTTCAACATACAATTACAAATGATGTTTTTCTTTACAAATCTGAACATGTATATACAAAAGTCCTAAATGAATATTATGCAGATGATAGAATTATGAACGAAACAATAACTTATGATTTTAATGTAATTAATGCTATTGAAATGACAAAAATAGATTATTATAAAGATAAAAATGATAATATCCTTAGTGGAGAAAAAATGACAGTGGTTCTTGATATATATAAATGTTATCCAACTGAAGCAATATTTTATAATGGTGATACCATTTCTTTTTATTATCAAAGTGCAAATTATAAATATTATAATTGGTCTAATAATGCATGGGTTTTTAATCATGAAACTATAGAAAAATATTATATGTGTTTAGGTACATTTGTTACATCCAAAGATAGAAGTGTAATATTTATTATAGATGAAAACTATTATAGAAATAAGTAGGAAAAATTTTATACAGTAATTAATTAAAAATTGATATTACATCTTATGGTATTATTATATATTGCTTTTATCTGATACCTTTTTTCAGATACCGCAGAAATTATTAAAATTAATTCTTTAATCAGGATATTGAATAATTTTTAAATTTCTAGAGAATTAAACTTAAAATTAATTAATTTAGTCCGGTTTTTCTGGAACAATAAACATTGCAATTATATA
>JAAZOT010000014.1 GCA_012797605.1 Spirochaetales bacterium
CAATCATTTTTATTGATAATATCTCTTTTATAGATAAAAAAAGTAGAGATTTTTTTAGGTACCTAATAGATCATTTGAAGTATAAGCCTTTTTTTCTTGTTACAGACAGGAAATTCGAAGAGATTATTGCTAATATTTTCCCAATTTACGAAAAAATTGAACTTCAACCTCTAACTAAAGCAGAATCTTACTCTTTGATTCAGAAACTTATAGAGATTAATCTTGATGATGATGATATCACTTTTATTATAGAACAATCTCATGGGAATCCTTTTTTCATAGAAGAATTCGCTAAATTTATAAATATTGAAGGTGAGTTTAAAAAAGTTCCATCATCTATACAGACGATAATCCTTTCACATATAGATAGATTACCAGAGAACTTAAAACAACTCTTACAAAAAGCATCCGTTATTGGTTCCACATTTTCTATTGAAGAATTGTCCTATATACATAAAAAAACCGGTGGTGATATTTCTAACTTAGATATAGATATAAATAAATTGATTAGTGAAAATATTATAGAAAGAACAGGTAAACAATTTAAGTTTAGGCAAGAAATTACAAGAGAAGTGGTTTACTCAACAATATTAAAAGAAAATAAAATGGTTCTTCACAAACTTATTGCTCTTTTTTTTATTAAGATAAAAAGAAAAGAACCACTAAAAATAATTTATCACTTGCTTGAAGCACAAGATATCTATAAAGCATATAAAATGCTTAATGAAGTAACAAACTATACTATGGATTATGTCCCCTATCTTGATAAGCTTTTAAGTGCATTAAATCCAAAAGAAGCAGATAAAATTATAGAAATCTTATTTATTAAATACTCTATTCTTTATAATAATGGTTTTATAGATAAAATCCCTCAGGTGATATCTCAAATGGGAGAAGAGGTTTTCTCTTTAAACAACAATAAAGCTTATGCAATGTTTTACCATTTACTTGCCACATACAATTATGAGCATTTTGATTATTTTAATGCAGAACTCTTTGGAAGAAAAGGGCTGTATTATTATGAAAAACTTGAAGATACCGATAAAAGTAAAATTTATAGTTACTATAACTTACTAAGATTTACGGCTATTGCACTTTTTTATAAAAGAAATATAGATGGTGCAAAAAAACTTCTTGAAAAATTGCCTACAAAATCTATTGAATACAACTACTTAAATTGTATAATTAATTTTTATACATCAAATTATGAAAAAAGCATAGATTTCTTAGAAAAAGAAAAAGAAAAAATTAAGAATTCAGATATTACAGATGATTTTTCAATAAACCTTTATTTATTAGAGTTAATCTCTTTCTACTATGAACTTGGAGCATTTGATTTACTCTATGATACATGCAATCTTTTTCTTCAAAAAGCAATTCCAACCTACAAGCAATACTCTAGGATCTATTCATATCTTGGAATCGCTTCCTTTTATCTTGGGAAACATCAGGAAGCTTTTGATTATTTAAGAAAAGCAGAGTATAACACAAAACAATTAAATAATGATTATTATAAAGCTAGAGTACAAGCATTTATTGCCGAAGCATATTATCTTTCAGGAAATATTGAAAAAGCATATGATTATGCATTTGATGCACTTAAAATAACAAACATTAATTCAGATCATGTTACAAGTTGCGAAGTATTACTGCTACTTGTATTAATATCACTACAAAAAAATGACACTGAAAAAGCGAAGTTTTTCCTTTATGAAATAAAGATGTATGAAAATTCATCTATAATCTTGGAGTTTAAATATAAACCTCTAATATACTATCTTAGATACAAGCTCGATGAGACAATTGATACTGAAACTAAGATAAATTTACTTAAAGAAGCTTCGAAAATTATAAAAAACAATTTAAGTAAGATTAATTCAAATAAATTAAAAACTTCGTACTTAAAGATACGATTTCATGATAAAATTTTAGAAGAAGCAAAAAAATTTGATATCAAAGCTTAGATAATAATTTCAAATGTGTTTGAATCTCTATATCTTGAGGATTAAGATTATATGCTTTTGTTAAGAATTCTTCCGCAAGCACTTTGTTTTTAAGTTTTAAGTAACCATAACCGACTGTATCGAGTCTTGCTGGATTATCTGGTTCTTGAGCTAAGGCTTTTTTTGCAAGTTGAATTCCTTTTTCAACATCTATATTACTATCAATAAGAAGATATGCCAATGTATTCATAGCGTTGTAATTATCACTTTTTAACTCAAGTGCCTTTTTAGCATTTTCAATGGCTTTTTTAATATCTTTCTTTTTATGATAAAGTGCTGCTAAGGCATTATATGCTGCTGATGCCTCAAGACCAGTTCCTATAACCTTTTCAAAATAATCGATAGCAAGTTCAACATTATTTTTAGTGGAGTAAATATATCCAAGTATTAGATATACCTGCTGTTGAATTAAGAAATTTTCAGTTTTTTCAGCTACTATATTCAAATGTTCAATTGCTTCATCGATTTTATTTAATTTGCATAATGATAAAGCTTTTAGATAGTTTGCCATAATATGTTCTGGATTTAATCCTAAAGCCTTATCAAAAGATTTTATAGCTTGTTCATATTTTTCTTCATCAAAAAGAACTTTACCTTTGGTAAAATAAAACTCATCTCTTGATGGGATATCCATTTCAATTATTTAATAATTTTTAATAATATATTTTTTCTGTTTAATTTATACAACATTTTTTTATATTTATCAATATAATAATTTAAAAGATTGATTCTATAGTCGATGGAATCAACTGTATCATACCAGGTAAAAAATAAAAAAAGGGTGATATCGATATTTTTCCGCTATTTATAACATTCAAATCTGTTATTGGTTTGCATTGAGAATTTGCTAGTTTCCCAACAATTTCAAAGTATCCTTCCTTAATATTATCTTTTGACTCTGATCCTGCTTCATTTTCAAAAACGACCTGATCAAGGTATAGCCTTGAAGCAAGCACAGTCGGTACAATAGTTTCATCATTAAATTTTTCAAAATCTGGGAAATTAACATTTAAGGTTATTGAAACATTATCTGGATTAATATTTCTTAAATAATCAATATTTTCTTTAGCATAAATAATGGCTCTTTCCCTTATAATTTCTCTATTTTCAAGAAATTTAATGGTGATCCTTTTTATCATTTTACTGATAAAGTCTGAGGCAAATGGTGGAATATTTCTACAAGAAGAAAATGCAATCGAATCTATTCCATCTTCTGCACCTCTAAAAGCTGCAGAGACAGTACCTGAATAAAATATATCGGTTCCCAAATTTGCACCATGATTCATACCAGAAATGACAAGATCGAATTTCTGATTTTTGAAAAACCCTTTTGTCCCAGCAAAAACACAGTCTACAGGGAAAGCATCGATAGTATATCGATTTTCATCCAATTTTTCAAAATATATTCTCTTATGAAAACTCATTGAATGAGCAGTACATGATCTATTGCCATTTGGTGCGACAATAAAAAGATTGGCTAAATCATTTAATGAATTTATTACGCAAGATAGACCTTCAGCGAAAATACCATCGTCATTTGTAATTAAAAAATTAAAATTTTTCATTTTGATTTTATCACGGAAATTTTTATCCGAAAAATATAATATGAGTTTGCCGGAAAAGGGACTTGAACCCTTACAAGCTGTGAAGCTCGCGAGATTTTGAGTCTCGTGCGTCTACCAGTTCCGCCATTCCGGCACAATATATTTATATACTTCAAATTGCTTTTGTCAATATTTGTTCTATATTTTATTTGATAGGTAATAATTATGAAAAACGAAAATCTAAAATTTATAAACAAAAATATTTTTAAATTTATGTTATTCTTCCTTTTTTTTTCTTATATCATTTTATTTCAAATTAATGTTAATGCTCAATTTATTGGAACTGTTGGTTATAATTATGTCAATATGTATTCAAACATTAATACTAATTTTTTACCTTATATTGGTTTATCTTATAAATTTTCTTCACAAACTACAAATTTCTTCGTATTAAATAGTTTTTATTATTCGTTGGACAACTTTTTCATAAACAAATTAAATCTTGATTTTTCTTATAGGTCATCTTCAACATTTATCAATTATTATATTTTTTATATTCCATTCAATCTTTTTTTAATTAATGAAGATTATTATACTGGAAACTTTCTTTTCACAAAATTTGACTATCAATCCTGCAAAAAGGTTATGGTAAACTTCTCTTTTGGTGCTGAATATGACCAACTTACTACTAATCTTATAAAATCACCTGTAAATTTTTTTCTTTATGGTGATATCTCTTTGCCTATTGGAAGTAATATTTTATCCAACAGTCTTGATATAACATATAAAACAGATGATCAGTTCGATTACTCCCTAATAAAAGCAATTCTATCTACAAAAATAACATTTTTTCCTTCTATAAATGAAATGATAATTCCAAAAATATCCATTTTGGGAGGATATTCATTTAATAATACAAGTGGAAATTATGTTGGTTTTTCTATATCAAATCTTTTTTATTCTTCATTTTCAAGTGCAATGAGTTTTTCTTCCGAGTTACACCTGATTTACAATAAATTTCTAACATCTGTATTAGCAGATGATATTGATTATTCTGAAATCAAAGAAAAACTATTATTCACAGTTCTTTATTCTGAAAATGTTAATAGTTCACATTCTATAGATATCAGAATATTATATTTCCCTCAAGAAAATTCTCCTTCAAATCTCAATAGAACTATTTTAGAATTTAAAAACACCTTGTTTTATTCTTCCTCAAATATTTTTTTAATAGATTTTTTATCCTCTTTTCAATATACTTACTGGTTTATGCAAAATGAGAAAAACGAATTAACATTATTTTTTGAACTTATCTTAAAATTTATACCAAACAAATATCTCACTCTTTTGCTTTTAAATGATATAAGTGCTGCTTTTTTAACAGATTCATCGATTTCTGAAATATATGCTCAAATTAAGTTTATGGTGGTTTACTTTATTACTAAAAATCTGAATCTAGAAGGTTTGATTTCCTATAAAAGCCTTAATGATAAGGTCGAACAAGATTTTTTTGAATATCTTTTCCTTGATATTAGCATTTCTTTCCTATTTTAAGTATTGGAGTTATTTATGCCCAATTCTAGTTATAATATATTTAGGATTTTGTTATTATTATTTTTTATTTTTTCATTGAGTCATCCTATTCTTGCTCAAAATCTACAAAGTTTCAAAGTATTTATAATAAAAGGTACGGTAAACTATATTATTCCTAATTTCAATCAACCCTTTGATTTGGTTGATAATTCTATTATCCCTTCAAATTGTAAAATTGTTACTTCAAAAAATGGATATCTTGAAATTCATTCAAAAACCAGCTTGATTAGAATCTTGCCTTCAACAACTTTAGAAATACAAAATGATAGGATAATTTTAATTAGCGGAACAATCTATATTAACACTTTGGATAATATTTATATTATATCAGGTAAAGACAATTTGTTGATTTATCGAGGTACAGTTATTATTCAATTTTCAAAAGAAACTATTATAAATTTTATTAGTGATGCGCAATTAGAAATAAATTCTACCAGTTTTCAACCAACTAAAAATGATAGAATCTTTACTATTAATAATGGGAATATTATCAAATCAAAGGAAAAATTACCAATAAATAAATTTGATCAATTTTCAAAAGAAATAAAAACAAAAGTGGAAAATATCAACAGTTTGATAGATATATTTTTTGAAAGGATTTTTTATTTAATAGAAAAAAACAACTCTTTTATTGAAAGAATAAATTATTCAGAAAAAAGAGCTTATGAAATAGAGAATAAGGTAAAAGGACAACTCCAAAAATTTGATGAAAAAAACTCTGACATATTAAACCTCTTAAACAATTATGGAGAAATTTTTCAGTTAATCGAAGGTGAAATTCTTGATTATAAATTTATTAGATACCATTATCTTGAATTTTACTTTCAGATGAGAAATTACTTTGAATATTATAAAAGATTAATAGAATATGCAAATGATGTATATGAATTAAATCAATTTGATGAATTTCCAGATTATTCTTCAAAATCCTCATTCATGATTCTTTATAATAAAATAAAATCTTTTACAGAGACGATAAAATTATCCTATGAAGTTCTTGAAATAACATATATAAATATTTTAGATTCTAATAGTGTTATTAATAAGTCTTACAACAAGTTTGAAATTATTAAATCTAATATGCTAAGCAAACTAAATGATATCTTTATTAATTATGACAACCAATTACCAAAAGATTTGATAACATTAATTTCACAGACCTTTTTAATACAATTGGAAAGCAAAGTTTCTACGACAATATATATAAATAGACTATATGATATTCTATTGCTTTTAAATAATGAATTTGTTGAAGATGAAAAGATAATAAATAAATTTTTTTCTTTAGATGACATTGTATATAAGTCTTTATATTTAAAGCAAGCCGATGATATTAAGGCTGATCTTATAAATAATTTTTCAAATCTTAATAAAAATTTAACAATTTTAAAGTACCTTCTTTCTAACTCCAAATTAATAAAAAATGAAAATACAAATAAACTCCTTTCAACTATAATCCAATTTTATCCAGATTATGAAGAGGATTATCTTTCAATGCTTTCTATAATTGACGAAATAGGAAAGGCATATAATAAATATATGCAATTATTGAAACTTTTTCTAAAAAAAGAAGATTCTTCACTTTATTATAATATATTTTCAAAAGAGATAGAAAAATACATAAATTATCTTAATTTCATACAGAGTGAAATTTTTAAATATAAGGATTCTGAAAATTTAGATATCACTTATATAAAATCATTAATAAATATACAAGACAATATTATCTTTGTGACAAACCTGCTATATGAAACATTAAAAAATAAATACCCTCAAATTCAATTTCCTAAAAAATTATTTATCGACCAACAGAAAGAATATAACATTAAGTTAAAAAATGAAATCGAGAATTTAAGCTATCAAGAAAATACCGAGAAGAAAAATCAAGAAATTAAGAAATTTTTAATAATAAGAATTATTCTTATCAACCAAATACTTGAAGATATAGAAATCTTTAAACAATCAATAAAAGATTATGAATATCAGAAATCAAATGTAATAAAATCGCTTCAACTATACAATATCGCTATTACAAATAAAAGTTCATTTGATGCTCAAAATTATTCTCAAAATTCATCTTTAATCTGGGAAACAAATCAACTACTTTTTTCACTTGATAACTTTATAATCCAACTTAATAACTTTGAAGTACAGTTAAAAGATTTTTTTGATAATATTCAAATTTTTTATCTATTAGAAAACTATAGTGATGAAAATTTAAAAGAAATTGAGGATAATATTACAAAAATCCAAAATTTATATAATATCTTTACTTTATATTATTTTAATCTAATTGAGAAAATATATCAATTTAATACAAATATTTTAATGTTACAATCCAAAGATGATAATCTTTTGACAAATGATATAATAAAAGATTTAAATACATTTATTTTCCTATATAAATCCAAAATTGATTCTTTTAGATCAATATTATCAATAATTAGAGTTGTTTTTAACAATTAGTATATTGATAGAAATTAAATTTCAATAATTGAATAAAAATTTTTTGATTTTAACTTAAATTTTACAGTGATGAATATAGAATATTATAGATATCTTCTTTTGATATTACTTTTAAGGTGTTTGAATAAAAGGGAAAATTTATAGAATGATCGGCCAATTTATATAGGACTTCCTTTACTACTCCAAACTCAGAGAGTCTCGATGGAATTTTATGTGTATCAGCCATAATTTGAAAATACTCAGGGACTTTTAAAGCAGATTCAACAACGCTTCCATTTTTAGTATCTAAATTTAAGCAATTAGCTATTTTCACAAATTTTTCAGGAGCAGATTGAACTAAAAACTCTAAAATATGAGGTAATACTGGCATTACTATGGAGAGCTTTGGTATTTTTAAATAGGAGTTAAGTCCAAGAACGAGAGTTTGTAGAAGACCAAAACCGGTTATTCTTCCTGCAAACATCAAAAAAAGACCTCCAAGACAGATATTCTTTCTAACTTCTAAGTCATCAGGAAATTCAAGAATATGATCAAAATTTGAATTAATAGTTTCAATAGTTTTAAATAAAAGAGTATCTGTAAATATAGAAGATTTTGGAGATAAAACTGAATCAATTGCAAAACCTAACATTTCAATAAGCATAAGAGTCATAATATTCTTAGGTATATCTGCCGAAAGTATAGGATCAATTATAACATAGTCTGAATACAATTTAGGATGAGTAAAAATCCTTGAATAACCTATATCTTGATCTTTATAATAAATCATATCTGAAAGTGCAAAATAATCTCTAATAGTAGTTGGAAGTAATATTACTGGAATTTTTTCATCAAGTTCTTCGGGATGTTTTAAATAATAATAAAAACTTTTTTCATGTGGAGCTATTAACCCAACAGCCTTTGCAATATTTAAGCATTTTTGTCCACCAAGACCTATGATTACATCAACTCTTGCGGTTTGAGCTAAAATAGCGATATTTGATATATCTTCAGAACCTGAATCTGCATTTATTTCATCATAAATAATATAATCGATATTAAAAGACTTTAATAACTGTTCTATCTGTCCTATTAATTTGTTATCATAAAACATGGGTTCTGTAATAATTATAGCCTTATTACCTTTACTATGTATTACATCACCCAATTTCATTAAAGAATCAATGCCAAAGATAATATCAGCTGGAATTGAAAAACTAATGATTTCACTCATAAGAATATTTCAAAGTGTTTTAGAGTAACCCCAGAGATTCAGCAATACGCCTGGCTATGTCATCGATAAGTTTTTGAGTGATATAATCTGGCTCAGCCATTTTCTTCTTGAGTTCTTCTATCCTTTTAGAGTTGTCAATCTCTGGACTTTCTTTTATCATTTTGATATATTTTTCTCTTAGAGCTAATTCTTTGGCTTTGTCAGATATTTCTATAGAATCTGATTTATCTATTTTATCATTTTTTCTAACAGGCTTAATCTCTTTATTATTAAATATTTTATCAACACCATTAATTTTTTCGATGGTCATAGATTGCCTCCTATTCTATTATCGGAAAATTTTCTTTAGTATTATTTTTATTTTTATACAAATTCACAATTATTACAAATTCCCCTTTTATTTTATCGGAAATTTTTTCTAAAATTTCCACAACTTTTCCAATAAATTTTTCTTCAAATTTTTTGGTAAGTTCTCTTGCTAAGAAAACCTTAACATCTTCACCATAAACCTCTTTTATTAAATTTAAAGTATTTTTTACTCTAAATGGTGATTCATAAAAGACTATTAATCCATCAATATCTTTTAAGGAATGAAGTATTTTTTTTATTTTACCATCTTTTCTAGGTAAAAAACCATAAAATAAAAAAGTATCTGCAGAAAATCCACAAATTGATATAGCCGAGGTAACAGCCGAAGGACCTGGAATCGAAAAAACCTCTATATTGTTTTCATAGCAAGCATTTATAAGGTGATACCCTGGATCAGAAATACAGGGAGTTCCACTATCGACAACAAGTGAAATTGCTTTATTTTCTTTTAGATTTTTTATAACTTCTGGAATTTTAGTTTTTTCATTTTGAGCATAGAAAGATAGGAGCTTTTTGTTAGAAATCTGATAGTGATTAAGAAGCTTTATTGTCTGTCTTGTATCCTCACAAAGAATAATTTCTGAATTTTTAAGAGTATCTAAGGCTCTTAAAGTTATATCAGCTAAATTACCGATTGGTGTTGCTAAAACATATAGTGGCATTTCGTTCTCTTTATTTTTATAATAAAATATAGATAAAAAAAGGGAAGGATAGACCCTCCCCTAAAACTATTTTTTCCTCTTTCCAGACATTTCCATTTTGCGTAGCTTCTTTAATCTTTTCCTTTCAAGAGCTTTTTTCTGGACTTTTCTTGTTTCTGCTGGTTTAACATAAAACTCTTTTCTCTTCCATTCGCGTAAAATCGATTCTCTTTCGCATTCTCTTTTGAATTTTTTTAATAGAAGTTCCACGCTTTCATCAGAGTTTGCATATACTCTAGCCAAAAATATCACCTCACCTTAGATCTTTTGCATAAATTGATATATTTTTTACTTTTGTCAACAAATAATATCCTAATAATTTCTTATATCATATGATTATCAAATATTCTAAGATTATAAAAAAATATTTTCCATTATATAAACTTGAACTCAAACAAAAATATAATATTAAATGAAAAAAATTACGATAATAAATAATAGATTTTTAATTTTATATTTTTATCATGGTTTTTTTGTTATAAAGAAATTTATAAGGTAAATGAAAAAATGTGCAAAATGTACTATCTTCATTAATATTAGCAATTTTAAATTTATAATTTGCAATATTTTTTCTTTATAATATCGATAGTTTAAATATTAGATTTGTAGGATTAAAAATGGATGAACAATTTTTAGAAAAGATAGAAAAAATCATAGATTTTACTAAATCTGTATATAATGATGAAAAACAAAAAATTAATAAAGATGATATTTTAATTATTTTCATTTCTATTTCGAGATATCTAATAGATAAAACATATTATGATAAAGCTTTGAGTCTTCTTACATTTGTTGAAGAAAAGATAAATAAGACATTAAGATTCTATGAAGATGCAATTTTTCTTAAGATGGTTATTTATGAAAGATTAAAGAATAAAGCCGAATTAGAAAAAGCCGCTGAGAATATTAAGCTTTACACAGAATTTCTTATTAGAAAATATCAAATTTTGATGGATTTCTATTTTGAAATGGGTGATAAAGAGAATTCAGAAAAGATCTTACAAAATTGGCAGCAGCTAATTAAACTAGATTCTTTATACAGATATTTAGATTATAAGCTTGTTTCTTTTGATTTGCTTTATAGAACTGCAAAATATTCAGATTTAATAAATGAATTAAATGAATTAGAAAATAATGAATTAAAACAATGTCTTCTGAACGAAACTCCATATGCCACATATATTGCTGGTAGATTTTATAGCATGAAAGGACTTACATTATATGCAAAAGAGATGTTTTCTGAAGCTTTGGCAGCACTTATAAAATCTTCTGAATATTTTAAAAAATATGGTTTCCAATCCAATATATTAAGTGTTTATAATAACATTGGTGAAATTTATAAGCTTTTTAAAAAGTATGATCAAGCAAATTCTATTTATGAAAAAATAATAAATACAGCAAAATATCTTGGTGATAAAGATGCTGAAGCTGCTGCGACTTGGAATATTGGTGAAAGCTATTTTTTTTTGAAAGATTTTGCAAAAGCAGAAGAATATTTTACAGAAGGAGAAAAGCTTTTTTTTGAAGCAGGATCTTATGAAAGATATTCAAATTACCTAAAGATATTTTTTGCGAAACTTTATATTGAAACTTCAAGGTTCGATAGTGCAGAAGGTCTTATTGATGAAGTCTTAATGAATGCATTTGAAAGGGAAGAGATGAAGGAATATGCCGATGCTCTTACATTAAAAGGCTTAATACTTGGGAAAAAGGGAGAGGATGTCACTCATTATTTTGAAGAAGCCATAGATATTTATAAAAACCTAGGTGCTAAGATTGAGTTAAAAGAAGCAGAAACATTAAAAATACATTATTCTAAAAAATAATGAGTTCCATCAAGGGTATCCTGTAAAACAATTCCCTGTGATAATAGAGTTTCTCTTATCTGATCTGCCTTTTGGAAATTTTTTTCTTTTCTTGCAACTTCTCTTTCTTCTATTAATTTTTTTTGTTCTTCTGTTATCTGCCCTCTAGTAAAAGAAGCAAATCCTAGACCTAAAACTCTATCAAATATCAATAAAGTTGCATATTTTGTTCTAGAAGGAATAGAATTATCTTTTAATAAATTAAAAATAACTGACATGGCGACTGGAGTATTTAAGTCATCTGAAATAGCAGTTACAAATTGTTCAATATGACTTTTGCAAAACCTTGCTATTTCAAAATCGTTAATATCATAGTTGTTTTCTAAGATTTTTTGCTCTATTTCTTTAGCTTCACATTTTTCTTTTTCGTTTATTACCTTTTCTTTTAAGCCCCAGTAACCATTTTGAGCAGATTCTAAAGCTTTATATGAAAAAATCATCTTCTTTCTATAATGAGCATTTAAGCACATGAATCTATAGGCTAAAGGATTTATCCTTTTTGTTATTATATCATTTAATGTTATGAAATTGCCCAAGGATTTTGACATCTTCTCCTCTTTATCCAAAACTAAAAATTCGCTGTGCATCCAGTATTTTACCCAATCTTTACCTGTAGCAGCTTCCGCTTCAGCAATTTCATTTGTATGATGAACAGGAATATGGTCAATTCCTCCAGTATGTATCTCAAATTGCTCTCCAAGATACTTTATCGACATCGCTGCACACTCTATATGCCAACCAGGGAAACCCTCTCCCCATGGAGATTCCCAATTTAATATATGATTCTTAAATTTAGAGTTTGTGAACCATAAGACAAAATCATAAGGACTCCTTTTTCTTTCATCTACTTCTATTCTTGCACCGGCTTTTAATGAACTTAAATCCAATCTTGCAAGCTTTCCATAGTCTTTCATTTTTGTCACATCAAAATATAAATTCCCATCAGAGAAATAAGAGTATCCATTTTTTTCTATTCTTTTTATTAAATCAATCATACAATCTATATGTTCTGTTGCTCTTGTAATAAGATGTGGCATTAAAATATTAAGCTTCTGTAAATCATCAAAAAAGGCTTTTTCATAAAACCTAGCTAAAGCTAAAACATCTTCACCTCTTTTTTTTGCTTCTTTTTCAAGCTTATCTTCTCCTTCATCTGCATCTGACTCAAGATGTCCTATATCCGTAACATTCATTTGGTGAGTGACATTATATTCGAAAAACTCAAGTGTTCTTCGTAGGGTATCATCAAAAATATATTTTCTTAGATTCCCAATATGAGCGTAATTATATACTGTAAGTCCGCAACAATACATCCTTGCTTTATTATCTTCAATTGGATTAAATCTTTCTTTCTTTTGGCTCATCGTATTAAATAGAAATAATTCTGGTTTTCTATTAAAAATCGATTCAAATTTACTTATCATCAAAACCCCCAAATTAGTACGAATCTATTGAATATTCTCTCTATTTTTAAGTGAAGTCAATATTGTTTGCATTGAAATTTCACTTAAACCACTTCCATAAGGTATACCTTCTGCAATCTTAGAGAAAATAAGTTCTGTAAACCTTTCCTTTAGTTGGTTTTTAATATATAGAGTCGTAATTAAACCATCATTTGTCCCAGGAAGTGCAAATATTATCTCGATGATTTTTCTTTTCTCTATTCTATCAATCAACTTTTCTATAGAAAGCATATCTGGAGTAATGCCTCTTATGGGAGATATTAAACCATTTAATATATGATAATAGCCATCAAATATCTTATTTTCACTTAGTAATAGATAATCTTCTACATTATGAACAACAAGAATTCTTTTTTCTCTGTTAGGATTTCTACAAAAATCACATAATTTACCTGATTCAACAAGTGCAAAACATTCTTCACATCTAAAAACTTTAATATCTATCTCTTTTAAATCCTCAATAAACTTAATATTTTCTTCTTTATCTCTTGTCAATAAATATATAGCAAGTTTCCTGGCTAGTCTTTGACCAATACCTGGAAATTTTAGTAAATCTTTTTCAAGTTTATTTAAAATATTCAATGCCATTTTTCGACCTGACTAATTTATATCCTTCATAGAATCAAGAAATGAGTCGAAAAGAGGTGGAAGTTCTAGGTTTTCAAGCTGTTTTTTAGATATTTCTGAGACCTTCTCTTTTTGCTGATTTAAAAAATCTATCATAGCCCCTTTTATCATCTGTTCAAGCATTGTCTTGTCATTTAATGTAAAAAGCTCATCGGAAATATTTACAAGATTTATCTTGCCACTTGCAGTTCCTTTTATTATTACAAAATCCCCACCAGCTCTACCTTCTATTTCTATCTTTTCCAGTTCTTCTTTAACTTTTTGGCTTTTCTCTCCTATCTGTTTTGCTTGGTCTAGAATTTTTTTAAAATCAAACATCTTTTACTCCTTATAATTTCCATTCATATATTTCATTAGCTTCTTAAATGGTTCTGGAATATCCTCTTTTTCAATCTCTTTCTCTATAGATTTTTTAAGATTGTTTGCGAATTTATCCATATTTAATTCTTTGCTTTTCAATTCTTTAAAATTTGTTTTAATATTATTTTTTTCATCTTTTTCATTTTCTATTTTAATCTCGTTTTCATTTTTTATTTCCAATAAGCTCTTTTTGACAATTCCTATTTTACTTTCTTCTTTATTTTCTAATGAAGAATCAATTTGAGTTATTTCTTTCTTTGAATTTTTTGTATTATCCAATCTGGAAAAATCAAGAATCCTTTTTAAGTCTTCAGATATTATGTTTTTATCTTTTTCATAATCAATTTTATTTTTATCTAATTCAGTTAAACTATTATTCTTATTAACATTAAGATCTTCCTCTATTAAATTTTCTTGTATACTTTTTTTTTCAAATAGTAAATCTTTTTGTTTTATTTCTTCATTTATCTTTTCATCCTCTATCTTTGTTTTTTCAAAATTTGGTAAATTTACTTCGCCTTTACCAATAATAGCATTTTGTTGTTGTAAGTTTTCTGTCTTTGATGAATTTGGAGAACCATATAGCAGTGTTTTTTTTAATACTATTTCTTCTGGTTTTGTCTCAATAATATTGTATGTTTTTTCTAAATAATGAATGCCTTCTTGAACTTTTACTAAAATTTCACTAGAAGTCGAATAAAAATCATCAAAAATAAAACTAACTAAGAGATTTTCAAAAGCATAAAATGGATTTGACCATAGAGATATTGATTTTTGAAACTCTATTACTTTCTTTGCCATTAGAACTAACTTCTTTGTTGTAAATGCTTCAGATAATGGCGTAAGTTTATCAAAATCTGTAAAAGCTTGATTTAATATGTTTATATCTTCAATACCATTTTTTAAAAGAGTTATAAGCCTTATAAATTCGAGAATTTGAGTGGTTATGTTATCTAAACTTACTCCCTGATAATATATCTCAGAGCAGATGGAATAGATTGATGAAAGATCTTTTGAAGCTATTTTTTCGAAGATTATCCTAATAAAATCAAATGAATGTATTCCTAATAAATTATATACTGTCTCTATCTTTATCTCTTTATCATCGTAAGATAATATTTGTGATAGAATAGATAAGGCATCTCTCATTGAACCATTTCCATATTTTGCTATTATAGCAGCTGCTTCATTATCATATTTTACATTATACTCTTTTAGTATTTTAACTATCTGATTAGAAATTTCTGTTATTTTAAAAAGAGTGAACTGATATTGTTGACATCTTGACCTTATTGTTGGAAGAACTTTATGTATTTCCGTAGTAGCAAAAATGAAAACAACATGTTCTGGTGGCTCTTCCAGAGTTTTTAATAGAGCATTAAATGCTTCTTTTGTAAGCATATGAACTTCGTCAATAATATATATCTTATATCTTGATTTTGTTGGGGCATAGACAAGGTTACTCTGTAAGTTTCTTATCTCGTCTATTCCTCTATTTGAAGCTCCATCTATCTCTATAACATCCGGTGAAAATCCATTTGAAATTTCGATACAATTTTCACATTTTAAGCAAGGTTCATTGTTTTTAAAATCAAGACAATTCATCATTTTAGCAAGTATTCTTGCAGCAGAAGTCTTACCAACTCCACGTGGTCCATAAAAAAGATATGCATGATGAATCTTACCATTTGCAATAGAATTTATTAAAGGGATTGTAACTTGAGGTTGTCCAATGAACTCGGAAAATTTTTGAGGTCTGAATTTTAAAGTAATTATATCTTTGGTTGTAAAAGTTCTATTTTCAAAATCCTCTTTCATTTAATATAACCATTATTTTAAATTTTTGATTTACTATTACTGATTTATAATAAAACAATATTAAAAATTTAATAGATAAAAAAATAACTGCAACCTACCATTTCCTTACCGTATTCTTCCTACTTACTGTTGCTTCCGCTAGGACCTGGCAGGGTTCAATAGGTCAAATACGCAAGGTTGGCAGGTTGCAGTAACGGAAGGGAGGGGATTTGAACCCCTGGTAC
>JAAZOT010000069.1 GCA_012797605.1 Spirochaetales bacterium
CCTCAAGAATTAAAATCAAAAATAGAAGGTTTATATGCATGTCAACAGGGAGTCTTTCTTGTAAAATTGGATAATAATACTATTGATCTTTATAATAATGGTGGTTATGCGAAATTTGTATATTATGGAGAAAATAAATTTGTACCAGAAGATTACAATCAATATAAGGAGATGAAGTATTACGAGCCAGATAAGTTAGTACTGATATTCAATACCAACGCCAAAATTACAGCAGAGAAGATAGATGTCAAAATGAATCTTAGCTTTAAAAAATATAATTTAATAATAAGTGAAGGTATATATAAATCTACCGATATCTATGCTTATCCATCCTCGTTTTTAATAAAAAAAATGGGTAAATTTTTTCTTATAGAATCAGATGACTCCAAAGAATATTTGATAATTCCAGTTTCTAATAATGAAGTAAAGGTACTTTGCTCCGCTAATTCTTTATTTTATAATAAAAAGATTTTGTTAGATAAGGATAAGATATTTATCGATTCAAATGAATACAAACTGAAAAAGTAAAAATTTATAATAATAATGATATACTTTATTTAATAATTAAATGATTTTATTGTTTATTTATTTTTTATTGTTTATTTATTTTAGTTGTGAGACAGCCTGATTAAAAATTCTACCTCTTTCAAATTCATTTACAAAAAGGTTAAAAGAGGCAAAACCTGGAGAGAGCAATATTATATCATTTTCTTTTGCGTTTTTGAAAATCATTTCAACAAGTTGGGGAAGGTTCTTAAAACCATCCTCTATAGAAGAATATCCTATTTGCTGCAATTTGCTTTTTAAAATATCAGAGCCGGATCCTTCAAGTAGAAATAGCTTAAAAACATTTTCTTTTATCGCTAAAGCCATATTATCAATGGGTAAATTTTTATCCACACCACCAGCAATTAAAAATATTCTTCCTCTTCCTTTTACTGACACGATTGAAGTCATTGCATTTATAGAAGTAGCGACTGCGTCTGGCACTGTTGCAGTTGTATCATTTATAAATTTAATACCATTTAATTCTCTTACGATCTGTAGTCTAAATTCTGGGCCACTAAAGGTTTCTAAACAACTATAAATATCCTTTATACTTACTTCATATAGTAAGGCGCAAGCAGTAGCAAGCAAAATGTTGGTCTTGTTATGCTCTCCGGGGATTCTGACATTGACTAAAGGTGGTAGTTTATAAAATTGATATCTATCTTCATCTATATCTATCTTGATTTCATCTTTTTTCTCTACTTCATTTTTATTAATTATTACGCTTTTAATATCTTCAATGATTTTCCCAAATGAGTTGATTTCTATTTCATAATCTTTCAATAAGATATCTAAATTTTTAAATGATTTACTTTTTACTATAAAAACATCATTTTCATATTTCATTAAAAAAAGGCTAATATTTGATTTTAAGAATGCTTTTATTCTTTTTAATAGATCTTCATATTTTGTTTTTTCATTTATTGAACTTTTAAGCAAAAACTCATCTATATTTGAAATAGCGATCTTATTAGCTTTTATTTCATTTTTAATAAAAGAATCAAAAAGGTAATCATTATTTAAATTTATTATTGTCCAATCATCTTTATCTTGGAACTTAAAAATATATTTTTTATCCTCATAGTATTGGTCCATTGTTCCATAGTAATTCAAATGATCGGGGAAGATTGTAGTTAGAATTGCGACATGAGGTGACTTTTTATGAACTGCAAGATCTGCAAGTTGCCAGCTTGAAAGTTCAAGGACAGCTAATTTACTATCTTTATTTTCATTTAAAGAATTTAAAGGATTTATTGTTATATTTCCACCAAGTATGATATTATCAATCTTTTTTGATAATAATTCATATACCAAAGTTGTTGTAGTGGACTTTCCTTTAGAGCCAGTTATTCCTACGATTGGAGAATCAAAAAGCTCAAAGAAATAACCTATGTCAGTATCGACAAAACGATTATTTTCAATGGCAGCAGCGATAAACTTATTTGAAAACTTTATCCCAGCTCCTTTGAATACAATATCTGTATTGATAAAATCTTCGATTCTATGTTCTTTAAGTCTATATTCAATATTTGAAAAATCTTTTAATTGTTCGATGGAAGATTCAAGTTCTTTTTCAGATTTTAAGTCAGTGATAATAAGTTTTTTTACTTTTGGAGCCAAAAATTTAGCGGTTCCAACCCCACCACCATTTAATCCAAGCCCCATAAGGACAACAGTTTTATCTGAAAGATTTATATCTTTTGTTAGATGTTTTATCATGATTCTATCGTTACTCGAAATTTTATATTATTTCGAAATCATAGCTTTCCAAAAAGGATTTTTTCCATATCTTAAAGGGATCGAAAATCGAACCATAGAATTTAATAAAAGAAAAATCTAAGAATCTTATATTTTTAGAAAGATTTATCCAGGTAACCTTTCCTCTTACACCATATATATTTTCAATCTGACTATTTGAAAAAAGCCTTTGTCCTTTTAACTTAAATTGAATAAGATGATAGTTGTCGAAAGTTACTACAATAGAAGATGGCGCTTTAAATTTTATGATATTTTCAATCTTTTTAGTAAGAATTCGGATTAGATTTGGATCTTCTTTTTCAAGGAATAGACTTATTAGAGGTGCTTTATCTATCATTTTTGAACCATATAAGAAAAGATATACAGGGTAATCCATATAATTTTTTGTAGAAAGATGCTCAAAAAGGTAGTATAATCTTTCATCTGGTTCTAAATCATCCCTTAAAATAAAATACTTTTGAACAATCTTATAATTGTATGGTGATGTACAGAATATCTTTTTATGTCCTTCATTATAAAACTTTTCTATAGTTTTATCGGAAAGGTCATGTGGAAGAAGAATTCTATCGTCAAACTCGATGAACTTAGGCATATTTCCTCAAGTTTTTCTTTTCAAAATAATTAACATAATAAAAAGAGAAAGCAAATAAAAGATTTATAGTTTATCAACTTCCTTAGTAGTGATTATATCTGCACCACTATTTGCTATGTTGGATATAACAACCTGGTTGAGTCCTACTGGTGCATGTATTGAAGAATTCTTGATAATATCCATTATTGAAGGGATCAGTCTTTTTGGGACTGGTTTATTTGTTTTAACTGAAACAAGTTCACATTTTCCATCTATTACTTTTATGCTTGTTGTAATGACTCTATGGGGGTCTGTAACCTCTTGCATGGCATATTCTTTTCCACTTTTACATGTAAAACCACTAATATCTAAAACCTTATTATCATCATCAAGTTGAACCTTTATCTTGCATCCTAAAGGGCATTGTATGCATATCATTTCTACTTCTTTCATAGTTATATAATCTCCACAGTTATATTTTCAATATTCCCAATTTTAGAGATTTGTTCAGATTTTATACTTTTATGAACCATTTCACTAGGGATAAATGCCTGCTCTTTCCCTTCATATAAAATAGAATTACCAGCACGAACAACTAATCTTCCTTTTTCTATAGGTTTATTGGCTCTTAAATATAAAGGTAAATCTGTTTCTTCAACCCAGTAAGCGCAGTTTGTTATACCAACTCCTATACCTTTTTTTATAGGGATTTTCTTTTTTGTTTTTCCTTCTTTTATAAACTGGGTAGCATACCTACCAGCGATTTCACCTTCTTTCGTAACATAGTCGACCAAATCATAAATTATTACGCAGTTTCCAGAAGAGAAAATCCATGGTACAGAAGTATTCATAGTTGAATCAACTATAATTCCTCTTGTTCTTGAATCTATATCAACATAATCCATCATCAAAGTAGTTGATGGGACAAGTCCGACAGATAAAACAAGAGTATCGACACTCCAGGATCTTTGGGAACCTTCTATTACATTATAGTTTTCATCTAACTCAGAGGTTATTACCTCGGAAAGTCTCCCATCACCTCTAACTTCAGTAACGGTTGTAGAAAGAAGAAGTGGTATTCCAAAATCTTTTAAGCATTGATTAATATTTCTTGAAAGACCACCTGGATAAGGCATTCTTTCACAAACAGCCACAACCTCGATTCCTTCCAATGTCAATCTTCGAGCCATAATAAGTCCAATATCTCCAGAACCTAAAACCATGGCTCTTTTGCCTATAACCCTGTTTTCAATATTGATAAACTTTTGAGCAACACCGGCGGTGTATATCCCAGAAACTCTATCTCCTGGAATCAAAAGAGAACCAAAAGGTCTTTCTCTAGCCCCAGCACTGTAGACAAGTGCTTTGCAACTTATCGCATTTATACCTTTTTCACTTGTAAAATAAGCTGTTTTGGATTTCTTATCTATAGATAAAAGAAAATGCTCAAATAAGAACTTAATAGGAAGATCTTTTGTAAGACTTAAAAGATTTGCTGCGTACTCAGGTCCAGTTAATTCTTTTTTAAAATAGTGAAGTCCAAAACCGTTGTGAATACATTGATTTAAGATCCCACCGGCAAGATTAAGTCTTTCAACTACTATTACATCTACACCTTCCTTTGCGGCTTTCAATGCGGCTCCTATTCCAGAAGCCCCACCACCTATGACAAGTAAATCACATGAGATTTTATTCATTTTCTGACCTTTCCTTTTACTATATATGAACTATCTGTATTATAAACAATAGAATCTACTGGAACGCCTGTTTCTCTTGCAAGTATTTCAAGGATTTTATTTGTACAAAATCCACCCTGACATTCACCAAAGCTGGCTCTAGTTCTGAATTTCACACTATCAATTGTTCTAGCACCCCTTTTAATAGCTTCAACAATCTCTCTTTCAGTTACCTTGTTACAAACACAAACTATTTTTCCAGCGAGTGGGTCTTTTTTTATTGTTTCATCATATTCTTCAAGGGATAATTCACCAATATAATGTTGTATTCTTTTTCTGATAGGATTGAAGTCTGGTTTTTTCTTTAACTCTAGATCATATCTTTTTATTAACTGTTCAACAACATCTATTGCAATGGCTGGAGCTGAAGTTAAACCAGGTGAACGCATCCCAGCAACATGAAATAACCCATATATATTTCTACTTGGTCCTATCCAGAAATCTTTATTTGGAGTTTCTGGTCTGCTTCCAGCAAAAATCTTAACCGTTTCCCTTAAATCTATAGAAGGAACAAGATGTTTAGCATTTTGAACTATCCTATCGAGTCCCTCTTTCGAAGTAGCTCTTAAATCTTTTAGTTTATAATGTAAATCGGTCGATGTTGGTCCTAAAAGTATTCCTTTATCTACAGTAGGTAAAACTAAAATACCTTTTCCCATTTTAGAAGGTGTTGGGAAAATTATACTGTTTACAATATCATGAGCAGTAAATTTGTTCAATAAGATATATTCACCTATTCTCGGGAAGATGGGAATCCCTCTATCTTGTGCCATTGTTGCAATCTTATCTGCATAAAGTCCTGCTGCATTTATAATAATATCTGCTTCATATTCATGTTTATTTGTAATTACTTTTCTTACTCTTGAGCTAACAATTTCAATATCGATAACTTCCTCTTGAAAGTTAATTTTAGCACCATTTTCAAATGCATTTTCAATAGCCGCAATGCAAACCTGCCATGGTTCTGTTATTGCAGCTGTTGGAGCATATAAAGAAGCTATGGCATCTGGATTTAGGTTTGGTTCCATACTTAAAAGTTCATCTTTTTCAAGGATTCTTAAGCCTGGAACATTGTTTTCAATCCCTTGCTTGTAAAGTTTATTCAATGTATTTCTTTCTTCATTGTTAAAAGCAACGACATGAGAACCAATCCTCTTTACTTCGATATCTAATTCTTCAGCAAGTTTTGTATATAAAAAGTTACCTTTACTACAGTATTTAGATCTAATAGTATTAGGTTCATCATCATACCCTGCATGGATTATGGCAGAGTTAGCCTTTGAAACCCCAAGTCCAGCATCCTTTTCTTTTTCTAAAACCGTAACATCACAATCGTATCTTGTCAGTTCTCTTGCAATCAAAGAACCAATAATTCCAGCGCCAATGACTATTATCTTCATTTTTACACCACCAAAAGTTTATGTTAATCATAATCTTAAATTTGCTCTTACATTAAATATAAATTAAAATTTCTAATGAAGTTTTCTATTTTTTATCTTTTATTTCTTTTTTCTCTTTATCTATTTCATAATTCTTATTAAATTGTTTTTCAACTTCAACCCTGTTCCCAGAGTATGTTTTATAATAGTCTAAAGTAATCTTTTCAAGATTTATATTTGTATCTTTATTTGAAAACATATGGTTCCATGTGTTAATATATATAACAATTCTATTATCCTTTTTTTCGAAATAAGCACCTTCAATTTTTAAGGAAAAATGCTTAACCTTTTTTTCAAGATATACTTGTTCCAAGCCATAGTCATCTGGAAAATCTACAGAAACAGCTTTCCAGTAGCCATCATAAGATTTCACAAAATATATGAAAAAAGATTCAGTATCAATTAGCCTTTTATATTTGAATGATCTATAGATATCATAGATAAAGTTAATAAATGAATTTGGATGGTCTTCATCCTTAAATAGTACTGTATATTCTATTATTTTTTCATTTTCATCATCTTTAAGAAAAGAAAGGCTGATTCCAATGATATCATTATTTTTTTTATAATCGATTGAAGGAATGACAAAAACAGGTAAAAAAGCCTTATCATAGGTTTTCTCTTCTAAAGTCAACTTTTTTTGATCACAGTATGTAAAAATCGTAAGGAAGATAAAGATAACAATGAGAGAAATAATGATAATTAGTATTACCTTTAAAATATGAAGGATTTTATTTTTCATATTTTGCCTCTTAAGAAAATTAAGAGGCAAAATATGAAAAAAGTCAAAAATATTTTTTTTACATTTTTCATGAGGTTGAAAAAATTAAATTTTGAATTATTATCTTAAGTGAAATAATCAAAATTTAAATAAAATGATAAATAGAAGTAAAAAAATGTTATTTAAAAATATTCAAATAACAATAGTTTTTTTTGTCTTTTTATCATTCTTACTTTTATATTCATGTTATTACTATAATGATGATTATTCTGAGACTGAATTTACTACTATAGATAAAGCTTGTCTACCTTCCTCTTCTTCCGAAATTTCAATACTATACAGTAACAATAGTATTTATGTCGTTTATGATACATGGGAGGAAATGAAAATTGCTAAATCTATTGATAATGGCAAGAATTGGACTATTAAAAATATTGATTCTACAGAATCGTCTGATCTTTTTGCAATTACAGCAGATAAAGAAAAACTATATTTTACATATTATGATTATAATAAGAAGAATTTATATTTCTTGAGATCTAATGATGGAGCAGAAACTTGGTCAAAACCTTTTTTAGTGGATGAAGCTGGATATTTAGTAGATTATTTAGACAATCTTTTATCTATCGATTATTATGAAAATAATATATATATTTCATATGTTGAAGAAAATTATCCCTATTATGATTTGAAACTTGCAGTATCTACTGATGGCGGAAACAACTGGACTAATGTTAAAACGGTATTTAAGGAATCTAATCAAATATATGATCTTTTAATGAAGGTGGATGGAAGCAATATTTATCTTTCTTATTATGATTATAAAGAAAAAAAATTAAAATTCTTAAAATCGGATAACTGTGGTTTAAATTGGACTTCACCTTTTATTATAGATTCTGATATATCTAGTTTTGGAAAAAGTTTTATAAAATTAAATCAAGGTACTATTTACATTAGTTATTGTGAATTAATAGATGACAATGATTATTTAAAGATAGCTAAATCTACTGATGGGGGCAATTCTTGGGAAGTAATTAAAATAAACCATGATCTAGAAATAGATCGTGCATACTCTTTAGATGTTTATAATGGTAATATTTACATTTCTTATTATGAGTATATAGGCCGAAATACTCAATATTATTATGATGAAAAGCAGTTAAAATTTGCTAAATTAACCGATCAAGGTTCTTCGCTGACATTTAAAGATATAACTACCAAACCTTTTGATGGCGAAAAGATTTCAATGGTTATTTCCGATAACATTATATATATAGCTTATTATGATGGATATAATGATTTAGTTAAATTTGTCATATCCGAAGATGGAGGAAATACTTGGCATTGATGGATTATAAATTAATATATTATAAAAAAATTAAGACATTCATTTTCACATATAAAAAATTTATAAGGTAAAAATACAATGAGAGTAAATATATTTAGAATTATATTTTTAATCTTAATATTTTTCACATTATTTTCCGTATATGGATGTATATTTAACAAACCTATTTTAACTGAATTTCAAACAATAGATCTTGAATGCGGTTTTGATAAGATTTTTATTGGTTATTATTCAGGGGCTTTATATATTTCTTATATTGATTCAATTAATAATGAAATAAAGTTTGCTAAATCAACTGACAATGGGTATAGTTGGTTGACTATGGCAATAGATAAATGCATGGTTATGTTTTATGTGGTTTCTCTATATAATCTCGATTTTGAGTTATATGAGGGGCATATTTATCTTCTTTATTTCGATAGCAATATAGAAAAATTAAAAATTGCAAAATCAGTTGATGGTGGTTTAAGCTGGTCTATTAAAATTTTAGATCAATTTGAATATTCAGGTAAAATAATGTATGGTTCTATGAAAGTCGTTGGAAATACTATTTACATTTCATGTAGTAATTCAAAAAATCCAGATTTGATATTTTTAAAATCAGAAGATGGAGGGGAGAACTGGGTCGAAACTGTGATAGATTCGGAAGGATATGTGGGAGAATATAATTCAATGGCAGTTGATGGAAACAATATATATATTTCATATTATGATAGCTCAAATTCCAATTTAAAACTTGCAAAATCTAATGACTCTGGGGAAACTTGGTCTATTGATACAATTGATAATGAAGGAGATGTTGGGAGGACCACTTCTATTATTGCAGATAAAAGTTATATTTTTATAATTTATTACGATTTTTCTAATGGTTTAATTAAACTTGCAAAATCCACCAATTATGGTGAAAGTTGGTCTATTAAGCAGATTTGTGATGGTGAACATCACTTTTCATTTGTAAAAAATGGTGGTAATATATATATGTCTTATGTTGCTGAGAATAGTGAGGATTGTTCTAATGATTTAAAGCTTGCAAAATCTAAAGATCTTGGTAATTCTTGGTATTTCGATTCAATTGCATCTACAGGTGATATAGGCGAATACAGTTCAATTGTTGTTAATGGAACTTATATCTATATAGCTTACTTTGATTCTTCTAATGAAGATTTAAAATTTGTAAAATCGGATAATGGAGGAATTAGTTGGCGTTGATATAATTCCTTTAACAAGAATTTTATTTTATAAGAAAATTCAAGTAAATAAGTTTAGGAAGAAAATATGAGGATTTGTTTTCAAATACTATTACTTCTGTTTTTAAATCTAATCCTTATAGTATTTAACGGATGTTTGTTCGAAAATTATGATTATTTTGTACCAGGTGAATATAATGATATAGAATCAGTCATAGATGGTAACGATGTTTCAAGTTTATCGATGATTACAGATCAAAATAATATTTATCTTATCTATAATAATAATTGTCAATTCGCTATATCAAAGGATAACGGTTCTAATTGGTCAAAAACATCAATTACTGATATTTACTCCGAATTCAAATCGATAGCAATGAATACAAGTTATTTGTACATTTCATTTTATAGTGATGCAAATGGTTTAAAAATTGGAAAATCAAGCAAAAATCCAATAAAATGGTCATACTATTCTGTAGATTCTCAAACTTATACAGGATATTATAATTCCATAGCAGCGGATGACAGCAATGTATATATTTCTTATTATAGTAGTACTGATGGCGATTTAAAATTTGCAAAATCAATTGATGAAGGAGAGAATTGGTCCACTTATACAATAGATTCAGAAGGTGATGTTGGTTATTATACATCTATTGCAGTAGATGGAAATAATATATATATTGCTTACTACGATAAAACAAATGGTGATTTGAAGTTCGCGAAATCAGTAGATGGTGGTAATAATTGGACAACAAAAACTATAGATTCTGAGGATGATACTGGTGGCTTTATTTCAATGGTAGTTGAGGATAACAATATATATATGTCTTATTATAGCTTTGGTATAAAACATGATTTAAAATTTGCTAAATCAGAAGATAAAGGTGGTACATGGAACATTAAAACTGTAGATTCAGATAATAATGTTGGTAAATATACATCTATAGCTGTAAATTCGAATAATGTTTACATTTCTTATTATGATTCCACCAATGGAGATCTTAAATTTGCCAGTTCTTCGGATTATGGTAATACATGGCCAATTATAAAGAAAATAGCTACTAAAGGAACTGCTGGATTGTACTGCACTATGGTCTTAAAAAACAGTACGATTTGCATAGCTTATTACTATTTTTATTATGATTATAATGTATATTATTATTATGATTCAAATAATGATGGACAATTAAAATTTGTGAGATCGGATGATGGAGGGAGTACCTGGTATTAAAATAAATAATTTATAAAAGGAATATTGGATAAATTCTTGAAAAGTATTTATAAAAATCTTTGCATCAATAAATCATATTAAGAATAATTTAAGTATTATGGTCACCTCATAGTAATGGAAAATCGTGTGAACGAATCAAATTTTTCTTTACTTAGAAATTTTAACTTGTAATTTCAGAAATCATAGGTTTGAAATAAACACCAAAATAAAAATCAAAAATTACTATTCATTTGAGTAATATATAATAAGTAGATATTAATCAGCAAACTTATAATTAAAGATAAGAATAAAGAATAAAAACAAAAATTAAAGATAAAGAAATGAATTAAAAAAAAAGACTAAAAATTAAAGGTTAAAATTACAGATAATAGATAGAAATTATATCTTATAGATAAAAATAATGACCAATAGATAAAAATTATAAAATATAAGAAATAAGAATTATAAATTAAAGTTAAAGATAAAATTGAGGATTGAAGATGAAGGGTGAGTTTGCAGCACTTATTACGGCAATTTGTTGGACATTTAATTCATTATCTTTTTCAATTGCTGGAAGAATAGTAGGTTCAAAAACAGTAAATCATATAAGATTGTGGATCGCTTTTTTTGCAATGGGAATTATAAATATTATAAGTTTTAAGTATTTTTTCCCGATCTATGCTCCATTTAAATCCTTATTATTCTTGTCTTTATCAGGATTGGTCGGATTTGCTATTGGAGATGCAGCTTTGTTTGAATCTCTAGTCCTTTTAGGTCCAAGGCTTTCAATGACAATAATGGCTACAAATCCTATAATTGGGGCAATTTTATCATTTATTTTCTTGAAGGAAACCTTGAAGCCACTGCATATTTTGGCTATTGCTGTAACTATTTCTGCTGTTATGTTTGTTGTTTCAGAAAAACATGAAAATGAAAATTTTGATAAGAAAAAAAGACCACTCGGTGTTATTTTGGCTTCAATCGGTTCTTTATGTCAGGCAACAGGTATGCTACTTTCCAAAATTGGTCTATCTTCTGGCATCTCTGTTATTAGTGGAAATATGATAAGAGTAAGTTCAGGACTTATCTTTATATTATTAATAGCAATATTTCAAAAGCAGTTTTTAAATGATTTCATCAAATTAAAAAATTTAAAAGGTACTCTTTACATCTTTGTAGGTGCGATATTAGGTCCAGTTTTAGGTGTCATGCTTGCACTATACGCTATATCTAAAACTCAAATAGGTATTGCCACAACAATAACATCTATTTCCCCAATACTTTTAATCCCACTTTCAGCAGCTATATATAAAGAAAGAGTAACTATAAGAATGGTTATAGGAACCATAGTTACAATTGCTGGAGCCAGTGCACTTTTCTTTATTTAGGTTGTTTTCATTAAAAATCAAAAAGAATTAAAAGGAAGGACTATTGATGAAAAAAACAATCTTAAATGACCTAATTCTTATTCTTTTTATCCCAATATTATTTTCTATTTTCGCATTTGTCCCATTTCTTTATTCTTTTTATAAAAGTTTTAACAGTTCTCATCCTTACATTATGAGTTTTATAAAATTTGCAATTCTTGCAACTTACGGAGAAATTGCAGCTTATAGGATAAGCAATAAAAAGTATCCAGATAAAGGTTTTGGAATATTTCCAAAAATGTTGGTTTGGGGTATTCTTGGTGTTTTTATAAAAGCTGCATTTGTAATCTTTTCAAAAGGAGCAATCGCTCTTTTGGTTTCGATAAATAAAAATTTTCCTGTAAATATTTTGGCAACACAAGGAATTTCTTTATTAAAAATACTTGCTTCCTTCACTATTAGCCTAACCATGAATATAATTTTTGCACCTGTTATGATGTTGACCCATAAGATTACAGATTTATATATCATTAAAGCCGGAGGGACCTTTAAGGGCATTTTTAAAACAAGATTTAAATTCACTGAATTATTATCAAATGTTGATTGGAAAAACTTTGGAGGTTTTGTTCTTTGTAAAACGATACCATTCTTTTGGATTCCAGCTCATACTATAACTTTTTTGCTTGCTGAATCCTATCAAGTACTTTTTGCAGCATTATTAAGTGTTGCTCTTGGTTTATTTTTAGCATATAAACCAATTAGAAAGTAATTCTTTTAAATTGTTTTATTGATTAATATAAATTTACTTAAATAATATTAAAAAAATTAAGAAGATCAATTTCTAAATAATCTTTGGCAAGCAAAACTTAAAAAATTTAAATTAAATATTAAAATATAATTTTTTAATGTTAATTAATATAAAGACAAAATATAATGTAAAAGTCTTCCTTTTAAAATTTTTTCACCATTATCTATTAAAACCATATGTCCACTATTTTCAAGCTTCAATGATTCAACTTTATTTTTATTGGATAAAATCTTTACAAAATTTTCAAAACCTTTCTGTGAGAAATATAAATCCTGATCTCCCCAAGAAACAAATATATTTAAATCTTTAATAAATGGTAAAATATTTTTCTCCATGAAGATCGCTGCTTTTTCAGATTTATAACTAAGCTCAGCGCTATCTTTTGGATTTATAGGGAAATTTTTAGCATAAAATAGGTTTTTTTCATCGTTCACAATATCCCAGACAGATTTTCTATTTGGAGCAGCTGAAGGTTTTGTGAAAAGGAAAACATATCTTAACCAGGAAGTTCGCTTTGAAAGCCAGTATACAATGGGTCCTGCAGTTCTATATTCCATAAGAGAATTAAGAGCTGAAAGAAAAACAAATAAATCAGGTTTTCTCTTTGCTTCAAGGCAGATAAATGAGTTTGGAAGTGCTCCAAATGATTGAGATGCAACTATTATTTTATCTTAATATTTTAGCTTCCGTTGGTTGTTGTATCTGCTCAGCGAAAGAATTGGCATCACTGATACTTCCGACCACATCACCAAAATGAATAGGGATAGCGTATCTAGGTTTTAGCTTGTTTGCTAGCAATGCAGCTTCTTTCCAGTTCATTGTATAAGTTCCTCCTACAGGTAAAAATGCAACATCAACTGAAAGATTCTGTATCTCTGGTACTGAATCCGTATCCCCTGCAATGTAATATTTAATATTATCTATTTTTATTATATAACCAACCCATTTTTTCTCTTTTGGATGAAATTGTTTACCAATATTATAGGCATAGGTAGTTGTAAATGAAATTGAAGATACAGAGTAATCTTTGCCAGGTTCAACAGTTAGAATTTTTAAGTTTAACTCTTTTGCCTTATCTTCAGATTCATTTGGCAAAATGATGATACTGTTTGATTTCGCAACTTTTCTTATATCTTGAACTGAAAGGTGGTCGTAATGCGAATGAGTGCAAAATATCAAATCTGCATCATAAGAAGCTTCTTTAATATTGAAAGGATCGATATAAATAGTTAAACTTTTCTGGATTTTTATAGATGCATGCCCTAAATGATAAACTCCTTGAAGCATAAACCCTCCAAAATTTTTTATTTATTTTGCAAGATAAACTGGTTCAAGGTTTATAATATCCCCTCGTTTTATCTGATTAACAATAGTTTTTTCAGATTTTAAGTTAAAACTGAAAAATTTTTCTTCTTTTAAAAAACCTTCTTTAGAAACAATGATTTTCATACGAAACACTTTTTCGATCGGTATACTATTATTCTCGGCCTTAATAGATTTTGGCCAAAAGGTAAAAATACCATTTGTTTTAATGAAAGTTTGAATAGGATTTTTCCATAGGCTACTTGCCATATTTATCTTATTATTATATTCATCAACAAGTAAAACATCAGCACCATCTATAGGTTCAAAATTAGTTGAATTAAAAACTTGCCCAATTATTTGAGGGAAATTAAAGATGTAATCTTCCGATTCAATAGATGTATAACCCCATTCTATTTCTTCAGAAATATTGTCTGAAATATCTTCTTTTCTTCTGCTTTTAATCGTTCTTATTGCATCATAAATAAGGCTAATGATATCTGTGAATTTTTGCGAATCATACTTCAATTCCATTTCTTCATATATCAGACCGCGATATGAAATTATATATTCAGGTAATATCCTATTTAAAACATAACAGACAACATCAAGCTTAAATTTAGAGTTTTTTGGTATATCTTCTTTATATGAGGAAATAATGCTATCAGTAAGATTATATACTAGATCTTCTAATGTATTTTTAAGTCTCATTATGCCTCCTGATAACCTGCTGATTTTTTTCTAGAAACTCTATAAATGATTTTGCC
Organism: Spirochaetales bacterium; assembly: GCA_012797605.1. GTDB lineage: Bacteria > Spirochaetota > JAAYUW01 > JAAYUW01 > JAAYUW01 > Exilispira. Next base: position 14,767 of record JAAZOT010000069.1, read on the forward strand.
AAATGTGGGTCAAATTGGGTTCCACTACATTTTTTAAATTCCAATATTATATTTCTAAAATCAAGAGCCTTTCTGTATGGTCTATCTGTCGCCATGGCATCTAAAGAATCTGTTAAAGCCAGAATCCTACTTTCAAAAGGGATATCTTCACCTTTTAATTTGTCTGGATAGCCATAACCATCCCACCTTTCATGATGATGGCGAATAATTCTTCTTTCCTTTAAAAGAAATTCTAATGGTTCAAGTATATGTTCTCCCATCTCTGGATGTTTTCTTATAAAATTAAAATCAATTGTGGATAGTTCTTCTTTTTTATTTAAAAGTTCATAAGGAATCCCTATTTTCCCTATATCATGAAGCAAAGCAGAGATCTCTAATGATTTTATCTGATATTTGGGTAAATTAATGAAAAATGCAAAATTTACCGTATAAAATGAAACTCTAGAAGAATGTCCTTTTGTATAAGTATCTTTTATTTCAATAGCGGATACTAAGGAATTTATAGTATCCAAAAAGTTTGCTTCAATTTTTTCGAGAAGTTGAGCATTTTTTAATGCAAAAGCCATCTGGGAAGCTATAATAGATAGAATTGATATATCATCAGAGTTAATATCTAAATGTTTTTCAGATTCAAATAATAAAAAGCCAAAAAGCTCTTTTTGATAGGCTATGGGGATATAAATATGTGATGAAATTGGTTTTTTAGAGATTTTTCCAATTATCTTCTCATTAAAAATCTTAAATGTTATGGTTAGTGAATTTTTAGCGAAATTGAGCATTTCATCTGGTTTAAATGGGGTTGAATCATAAATTTTATATGCTATTTCCTTTCCCTGAATAAAAAATTGATCTTCTTCATTGTTGTAATTTATGAATGTTCCTTCATCGAATTCATAAATCTTTTTAATATGTTCGATAGTAAAATTTATAGTATCTTTGTAAATATTTGAATAAGTAAAATTTTCAAACTTTTTTGCAAAGGCATATAAAGATGATATTAGGTGACTTTTTTTTGATATAATATCACCCAAATCGGTATTAAAATCAAAATCCGAAATAATTTGCTTCTGATCTTTTTCCATCTCTATAATTAAATTAAAGCATTTTATGTAATCTTCAAGAGAATTAAGAAAAATTTTGTAATATTTATTTGATTTTTTACTATTTAATTTTTGAAATTGGTATTTAAAATCTAATCGAGGTTTATTTATGGAATTGGCTGAAAAAATCATAAATGATTGTGAAGTAAATGAAAAAAGTAGTAAGAATTTGGAAAAAAGTCTTAAAATTATTTTGGATCTAGATTCGACTGGACTAAAGGAAGTAATAGAATTTATTTATAGATCTATCTATACTCATAGTTTGCTATGGGATTCAAATTGCTCCATCAAGATTAAAGAAAAAGTAGTTGCCATAACCAAAATAATACAATATTTTTTAGATTTTAAATCAAGATGGCCAGCGACAATTTCTTCTGCGGAAGAAGTCGTAAAGTATATTAGAAATTTCTGTGCTCCAGACAGAGAGACTTTTATAGCAGTATACTTAGATACACATAATAATGTAATTTCAACTTCTATCATTTCATATGGAACTATCGATTTTGCTTATGTAAATGTTAAGATGATCTTTTCTTATGCTTTGAAATTTGAATCTTCGAAGCTAATTCTTGTTCATAATCATCCAAGTGGTGATCCTTCACCTTCTTCAGAAGATATTGCTTTTACAAATAAAATATCGACCATGGCTAAAGATTTTGGTATTGTATTGTTGGATCATATAATAGTAGCAAATTCATTTTTTTCTTTTAAATGTGAAGGCATGCTTTAATAAATTTAAATTAAATGTTGAAAATATTCTTATTAGATTTATAGTTGTTTTCAAAATAAAAAGGTGGTGAAATGTTATCTATAGATAAATTGATTTACGAAATGAAAAAAAGGAAATCTGCTATCTGTTTGGGTCTTGATCCATTCATAGAAAAGATACCTTCGAAGTTTATTGAAGAAGGCGAATTCTATTTTGGCAAGACCCAGAGCGCTTATTCTTATGCAATCTTGCAATTTAATAAAAAAGTCCTTGAACTTTGCAAAGATAAGATTGCGGTTGTCAAGCCTCAATTTTCCTTATATCTAAGGTTTGGTGTTGAAGGAGTCTTAACTTTTAAAAACACAGTTTCTTATGCGAAAGAACTCGGTTTTTTAGTTATTATTGATGCCAAATCAAATGATATAGATTCTTCAATGGAAGGCTATATTGATGGATTTTTAGGAAAGACTAAGATTTTCGAAAATGAGTTTACTTCATTTGATGCAGATTTTTTAACTATTAATCCTTATTTAGGTGTTGATTCTTTTAAATCCTTAAAGAAATCTATTGATACTTGTGAGAAAGGTGCCTTTATTCTTGCTAAAACTTCAAATCCATCTTCAAATGATTTCCAGGATAAATTGATAGAAGGGAAACCTCTTTATTGGCATGTAGCAAAAAGAATTACCGAATATTTTTCAGATTACAATAAGGAAAATGGGTTCTTACCTGTTGGTATCGTTGTAGGGGCAACAATGCAAGATGAACTCAAATTATTAAGAGAAGAATTTCCAGATTTATTCTTTTTGATTCCTGGTTATGGAACTCAAGGTGGAACAATCGAATCATTGAGTAATATAGTAAAAGAAAACTTTGGTTTTGTTGTTAATGCATCAAGGTCAATTCTCTATTCATACCTAGATAGATACAAAGATTACGATTTTGAAAGTGCAATATTAAAATCTATAGATGAAATGAATGATGAACTTAATAAAGTGGTTAAATACTAAAGGTAAATTATCCTGTAATAGATTAATATTCTTTTTAACATCTCCCCTTATTTTGCTTGGTTCTTTTATTGGGGAGCAAATATTAAATAATATATATTTTTTGAATCAATTTTACCTTATAAGTATAATATTACTCTTTACTTTGTTGGTTCTATTTATTTTTTCATACATTCTGCTTAAAAATAATACTAATACAATTTTAATTTTCATTATTTTTGTTTTTATAATTTTCACTTTTGCCATTTTATATAGATTTTCTGTTGGTGATTTATCTTACAACTATTCAACCTTGCAGCAATACATAGCTAAATATCCATACTTTTATTTGAGAACGACCGATTTTATTCAAGATTATGAAAAATATTCAAGAATCAAATCTTATATTATTGGATTTACAGATTTAAAGAAAATAGAAAAGACGAAAATTTTTGTCTATTTATATTCAGATACAATATCATCAATATCATCTGGAAGTATATTTCTTTTTTCAACAGATACACTTAAAAAATATTCAAATATTAATTATTTAGAGGATAAGCAAAGAATTTCTCTTTCACGGGTAGATTCTTTAGCAAAGATAAAAGATGGTAGTTGGTTTGGAAAGTTAAGAATTGAAATAAGAAAAATCATATTTGAAAGACTTTTTAAGTATTATGACAGATGGAATGCAGCAAATATCTATGCTATTATTACTGGAAGCAATCAATTTATTTATCAACCTTTGAAGGATGCTTTTCAAAAAACCGGGACATCTCATTTATTTGCCCTTTCTGGGCAGCATTTAAGTATTTTATTATTAATTGTCGGGATATTTACTTCAAATTCTTTTATTTTTATCTTGTTTTCCATTTTGTATTTGGCTTTTGCTGGTTGGCAGGTGTCTTTTTTAAGGGCATTTTTCTCTTTATTATTTGCTATTTTGATAAAAAGATATAACTTAAAACCAAGCTTTGAAAATATCTGTGCGATGCTCACATTATTAGTTTTTATGTTTGAACCAACGAATATCTTATCTATAAGTTTTTTACTTTCTTTAAGTGCAATACTAGCAATACTTGCAGTTTATCTTATGGTTCCAAAATCTAAAAAGAAGGTTTTTAAAATTTTGCTTTTGCCATTTTTATTTAGTTTAAATATAAGCATTTTTCAACTCCCGATAATTCTTTCAACTTTTGGCAAAACAAATTTACTGAGTCCCATTATAAATCTGATTGCGATTCCCTTATTTTGTTTTGCCATTTATTTTATAGTTGCTTCTTTGTTCATCAATCCTTTTTACATTTTTAGCAATATTGGATCTGGATTATTTAATTTGTTATCATTGTTTTTATTATTTTTTGCTAAGTTTAAAGTATTTATCTTGAACCTCAAGCTTCCTGAATCTATAGGCTATTTAATATTTTTTTTAATTTATGCCTTTTACTATTTATTTACTTAAAAAAAAACAATAAATTTATTCAACGTTTAATCCAACAGAAAATATTTATTTTCTTGAAGGAGATGAAAGAAAATTTCTAAAAATATGAAATTATTTCTTTTGAGTAGTTATTTTATAATAATCATGAATTACTTTAAAATCTTTAATAAAGTAGAAACAATTTCAGTTCATTAATCATATATGATGATCTCAAATATATAGGATCTAGACAAAACACTCGGCGTCAAACTCGGTTTTTTTAAAACTTTTTTACAATCTTTAAATAAGGTTTACCCTTATATAACTAAATTTGTAATATTATTGATATCAGTTTCGTCTATATTCAACAAATAATTATTTATTACAGAGAATCTTAAATATTGAATTAGAAATGATATTTTTATCTTGTTCAATAAGATTTACGAAAGAGGCAGAAAAGGTATTGTCTTTTATATATACTATTTTACAGCTTACTTTTAATCTGTTGTATTTTAAAAACATATCTGCTGAATTAATTATTTTGCCAACTTCAATTTTATCTTTATTTTCAGGCGAATCTAATTCTGCCCTAAAACCGCCAATAGAAATATCTTTAAGTTTAGCAGTAAATTTGTTGTCTTTTTCATTAACAGAAATAAAAAATCTATTGTTATCTGTAATATTTACTCTAACATGTTTTCTTCTATCATCAGGTTTAATCCCTATTTTTTGAAGGACAGAATAGAGATAACCAATAATCTCTTTTGTTGAAAATGTTTTTAAAAAAAGACCTATTAGTTGATAATTTTCCGAATTTGCAGGTACTCCTTGAAATTTTAAAGCATCCAATTTAGTAATACCAAATATAAGGTTTATCTTGTATTTTAAATTTGAAAAATATGATTTCAAAAAAATCTTAAGTTCCTGATTAACAATATAGAAATCGATTACGGCAATATCGAATTTTTTATTTTGTATTTGTTCAATAAAATTTTTACTATTTTCAGCATAATAAACCTCGAAACCTTTTGGAATAAATTCATTAGTTATCTCTTCGATTAAATCTTCTGAAAAACCAAAAAAGATAAATGATATAGATCTTTCAAATTTTAGTTCATTAATCCCTAAAAAGATAGAAAGATCTCCCGCACTACTAGTCATTTCGATAGCAAAAATAGTTTCATAATATATTTCATCTCTTTGAGAAATAAATGTGACTGATGATATATCTACCTTTTTACCATCTGCGAAAAGGAAATTTACGATTTTAGCTGAAATGAGATTTCCTATCTCAAGATAAGCCGAATGATTTAAATCTTCTTCATTGGGTTTATCACTATTTATTTGACTATTTGAATAATTTTTTAAAAAATTTTCCAATACATTTTTTTTCAAGTTATCATCAAATTTAATAATAATATCACCTTTTAAATCACCAGACAACTTTATAAGTAATAAATCACTATTTACAGCTAAACTTTCATTGGAAGTATAAATGTGTTTTTTAACTAAGTTTGTATTACTAATTTGTTTAATGACATTAATAGCAGAAAGCAGTATGATATTTAATACTCTTCCATCAATGACATTAGGCATATTATTAATATTACTCAATTTTTTACCTTAGCTGAATTATTTTTAAAAAAATTTCTTAATGCCAAGTTAAATATATAATAGTTTTTCATTGGTGTCAAACCAAAATGTGCGACTCTAAAAACCTTACCTTTTAATAAGCCTTGTCCATGTCCTAAATATAAAGAAAAACTATTTTTGCAAAATTCAATAAAATTTTCTGCATCTTCATATTCAAACACAGATACACCATTTGAGCTTTGAAATGGAAATTGCTTTATTCCATATTCTTGACATTTTAATCTTAATTCATTTGCAATTTTTATATTTCTTTCAATAATGTATTTTAAACCCAATTTTGAAATCTCTTTCAAGATTTGTTCCACATAGAATAATGTATTAATAGCAGGTGTAAATGGAGGATCATCAAGATATCTATTGAGATTGAAGTAATATGCATTGATATTATTTTTTTTTATAATTTCAATAGCTTTTCTACTTAAACTTATAAATGAAACACCAGAAGGAGAGTTTAATCCTTTTTGAGAACCTATTAAAATAGCATCTAAACTAAAAAGTTCTTGGTATATATAATCAGAAGTAAAGGAAGAAACAGCATCGGCTATTGAAATTAGATTATATTTTTTAGCTAATTTACCTATAATTTTTGGATCACAGAAAATTCCTGAAGAAGTTTCACAAATCTGAAATGTGATATGAGTAAAATTTGAAGTTAAAAGTTCTTTTTCTATTAGATCATAATCAATTTTCCTGTTTTCTAAAAAAGAAACTTTTTTTGCAGGGATAGAAAAAGAATTGCAGATATCAAAAAATCTATCTCCAAATTTACCAGTAGATATAACAAATACTTTACTATTTTTGGAAGTCAAAGAAACTATTGCGGCTTCCATAGCTCCAGTTGATGATGATGTTAAAATAGCGATATCACCATAAGGATTATCCAACAGTAGTTTTAAATTGTTTTTAATATTATACCAGCAACTTAAAAATTCACTACTTCTTTGAGATATTGGAGTCTTGAGTAAATATCTTTCAAAACCTTTTATAAATCCAGAAGGTCCAGGTAGGAGATTAAATTCTTTTGTCATTTTTTTTCTTTAGTAAACTTTGAAGTATGAATGTTGCAACATCTTCTGGGAAAGTTCCAACACTAAATCCAGCATCAAAGCCGAGTTCAAGTGCAAGTTCATGAGTTATTCTAGGCCCTCCAGCTACAGTAAGGACTTTATCTCTTAATTTTTCTGCTTCTAAAAGCTCAATAAATTTTGTCATATTAGCTATATGAACATCTTTTTGTGTGACAATCTGGGAAATCAATATTACATCAGCATTTACCTTTTTGGCAAAAGCTATGACTTCTTCAGAAGGAACCTGTGCTCCAAGATTATAGACTTCAATACCATGATAAGACTCAAGTCCTTTATGTCCAGCAATACCCTTCATATTTAAAATAGCATCTATCCCAACGGTATGAGCATCCGATTCTATACAAGCTCCAACTACAACAATTTTTCTACCTAGATCTTTTTCGATTTTTTCAACAATGGTATGCTTATCCCACACTTCTTTAGTAGCCTTTGGTACAACAATGGAAGTGAAATCAATAGTTTTATTTGCAACCCCATAAGCTATGAAAAATGAAAATCCAAGACCCATTTTATCCATGTGGGTTATCATAACATTTTCAAAACCTAAAAGTTCTAAGTATCTTTTTGCACATTCTTTTGCTTCATCTCCATAAGGAACTGGAAGGGTAAAGGAAAATTGAATTTTACCATCATCGAGAGCATCACCATATGGTTTTACCTTCTTCAAATCTATTTCTTTTATTTTCATCTTATCCACCTTATTTTTTAATAAAATTAATTTATAAAATCAAAAATTACTAATTCCACCATAATTGCTATTATTTAAGAAAACTGGGGATTTCTCATTTTTAATTTTTCAATAAATATCTTTTCAAATGGATTTAAGTAATTATCATCCTTTATGAAAACACCATTAAAACCTTTTCCTCCATCAAGTGATCTTTTAATGTCTGCAAAAATTCCTTCAGAAATAGATTCCATAAGTCCCTTTTTTGTTATTTCTTTCAAAAGATTATGGGCGTCATTCAATACTTTTTTTGCCCTATTTGAAATGATACCATCCTTTTTGAATTCAATTTCATCAGAAATATTTCTCATAGTTTTAAATACCATTTTTGCATTTTCTAAAGAAAGATGCCTATCCATCATGAAAGGAGTATGAATGGCTTCGGTTAGCATACCAAGTAGGTGGATTGTCTGTCCGCTCATGATAGATACCGCATTAAAAAGAGCATCCTGAACATGACCTCTAAATATGTTTCCAGTCATAAATTTTGTTGGGGGCATATATTTAAGAGGGGAATTTGGGAAAATTTCTTTAATCATCTGAGCTTGAGCAAGTTCATATAAAAACTGATTTTCTATATCAGGATCAATTTCAAAGGCATGTCCAAGTCCCATGAGCCTTTGAGGCATGTAGGCTTTAAGTGCGAATTGCTCATTTATAAGTTCAGAAGCTAAAACAGTATGAGCCTTTTCAAAGGCATCACTTGTAGTAAGGTAATTATCTTCACCAGTATTTATTACAATTTCGGCAAAAGAGTTTATCATTCTTGAAAAGTATTGATCAACGAAAGTTCTTTGCATGTTTATATCTCTAAATAGTATGCCATACATAGAATCATTTAACATCACATCTAGTCTTTCCAAGGCACCAAGTGCTGCAATTTCTGGCATGCAAAGCCCAGAGCAATAGTTTACAAGACGAATATATTTACCGACTTCTTTTGATACTTCATCTAATGCATTTCTCATTATTCTAAAATTTTCCTGGGTCGCATATGTTCCGCCAAATCCTTCAGTAGTTGCTCCATGAGGTACATAATCTAAAAGAGATTGGGCGGTAGATCTTATAACAGCAATGATATCAGCCCCACTTCTTGCTGCATTTTGTGCTTGAACAACATCTTCATAAATATTGCCGGTTGCAACAATTAAATAAAGATATGGAGGTTGTCCTTCTCCATAATCTTTTATCATTTGATTTCTTTTAACAACATTTTGTTCTATTTTTTCAGAAGAAGATAAAGCCATATCCATAGCTTTTTTCTTGACTACTTCAAAATCTAATGGTTCAATAGATTTAAAAGATATTTTACCACTGACAATATTGTCACAAAACTCCTTAAGAGGCAAACCTGTTCTTAAAAGACCATTAACTAGATAGTAAGTTGATCCTCTTGAGATTAGATTATCATTTATCAATTTATCTACAATAATGTTTACATAAGGGAGTTGTTGCTCTTCTGAATACCATTCAACTCCAAAAAGTCTTAAAACAGCTCTTTCTACTGATGAGGTTGATCTTAAATCAATGAACTTTTGAACATCTTCAACTATTTCTTTTGCATAATCTCTTGATTCATCTATTATCTTTTTATCAAGATCCAATTTTGATTTGACTGAATTTATTTTCATATTGTATCCTTAATAGTTTTGATAAGTATTCACTTTTTAATAAATTTTTCAAGATTAAAAAGATTGACATCACCGATATTTTTATTAATCTAAGATTAATTATGGATATAAATGAGAATTTCAAAGATGAACTCTTAATTTTACTGCATAGCTTGCAGATAAAGCATCTTTCATGTTTTATTAATTTTAATGATTTAAGAAATTATTATTTTAATGTTTTTACTTTTCCAGTGATTGAAAAAAAAGAATTTGAAATAGATGAATTTTTAAAATTTCAGAATTCAAACAATTTAATTTCTAAAATAATAAAGGATGAAAAAAAAGATTATTCACTTTTTTTCTTATATCCAAAAGAGTATGAAAATAATGAAAATCTCTTTAATTTTATCTTCTCTTCATTTCAATTATACATTAGTAATATAGAATATCAGCAGAGTAGTATATTAAATGAATTTTATGAATGGACTTTACATGAAATAATAAAAGAGGAGAGTCAAAATCAAAAAATAGATACTTTTTTCCAATACATGTTGAATAAAATAGCTAATTTTTTTGGTGCTATCCAAGGTTATTTTCACTTGAATTTCATGTTAAATCAAATAAAATATGAGTATAGTTATTCTTTAAATAATTCATCAAATGAAGGTTTTGTCCAATATGATATAAATATCTCATTTGAAAATCAATTTAGTTCACTTTTGACCTTGTTTATTCAAAAATCATTTAGTAGTCATTTAGTCATTGGATTTGAAAAAAAAATGATACTATCGAAACTTCAGAAGGTTCTTGGTTTTTTGATATATTCATTCTTCTATTTAAGTGAGCAAAGAACTTATATTGAAAATCTTGAAGAAATTGTTATTCAGAATAAAAGTGAACTAAAAAATAAGAACCAGCAATTGTTAAGACAACTTCATACTATTTCTGAAATAGAACAATCTCGTAATCTAATCTTTAGTAAGATTTATCATCAACTTTTGACACCTTTAAATTCTATATTAGGTTTTGCAATGTATATTATAAATTTTGCAGGAAGCTCTTTATCAAAAGAAATACTTGATGATATTGAAAATATTGAGTTAAATTCATTATTTTTACTTTATAATATCCTTGATATAATAGATTATACCAAGATAACTACAAATAGTTTTCAATCGAAATATGAAGGGTTCGATTTTAGGCAAGTAATTGAAATTGTTCAAAAAATCGTAAATTTCATGCAGAGATATTTCGATGTAAAGATTGAAATGGATTTAGAAGATTTAGAATTTAATTTTATTCATGATTATAAAAGAATAGAGCAATTGATATTTACTTTGTTATTTTTTTCTTTATCTAGTAAAACCCATGGATTATACATATTAAAAATTAAGTTGGATAATGATGGTTTAAGAAAAATCATTGTCACGATAACTATTCAATCCCCAATGATAGATGAGAATTATTTTTTGAAATTGAAATATTATAAGGATAACATAAATTCCAAAAATTTTAAAAATTTTACTCTCGAAGATTTCCTGGCTTATTGCCCCATTCAGATCATTGCACATTGTAACGATGAAATTGAATTTGAAAAAAATCAAAATTCTTTTATCATTAAGTTAAGCCTAATTGAAAAAGTGAATCCTGATTAAAAAGGAGGTAAAAACATGAAAAATAAAACTAATTTCAAATATTCTCGATTAATTTTAATAATCTTAATATTAATCTTATTCCCATTATTTCTTTCAACTTCAAATCCTTTTTCTGGATTGACGTTGAATCAAAAAATAGTGCTTGCTCAAGCTTATTATAAAGTCGCTTTGTATTATTACAGTCATAATAATAAAGAAAAAGGGGATGCATTTAAATCAGTTGCTCAATATCTTGATCCAAATTTCATACAAAAAGAGATTTCAATTATTCCTAAACCATTAAGTGATGAAGAAGTTGAAAGAAAGATTTTATTGGCAAAAGAAAATGCTCCAAACTTTATTATGGATTTTTTTAAATTAAAAGATAAGAAATCCCTTTCTTATCCAATCTATAATCTTAAAACAGCAGATCTTTTCACTGAAGAGTCTATAGAAGCATTATTAAATATTGAACAGATAAACTATTTTTTTAGTAATAGCTTCAAGATTGAAAAAACAGATTATGCAAAGGTAGCTGCTCTTTCATCATTTTTACCTCTTGTTTATTTAGAAGAAGACTTAATATATGTTTTACATGACAATAATAATGAAAACATAGTTGTATTATTGATTAGGAATTTTGGAATAGACCTTAAAATAATAGGATTCCTTCCAATTACAGAAAAAACAGTAATAAAATAAAAATTTTACTAATTTACATTTAAATTATTGAAAAATAAAATTTATAATATAATCTAATTCTGCTTTAAGATACAGGAGCGAAAGCATAAAAGGGAAACAGGTGTAAATCCTGTGCGCACCCAGGCACTGTAATGGTTATTGCTCTTCAAATATGCCACTGCCTTATATTGGTGGGAAGGCTGAGGAGTTCGCCAGAGCCAGGAGACCTTCCTGTATCTTTTAAGAAGATATCCGCTAGGGGAGGGTTATCTTCTGGTTCAAAAATCATCTTATTGAACCAAGCATCTCCCCTCCAAAATTCAGTTTGGAGGATTTATGAAATCTAAAAATCTTAAACTTGTTTTACCAATTATCTTTATTCTATTTATTCTATTTACTTCATGTGTATTTTCTGGGGGTCAAAATCTTTTAAACTATGGTAATGATTACTTATTAATACTCAATTCTACAGGGAACAATGTCATTGCTTACGATTTAACCTTTGGCAAATTTATTGAACAACCTATATCTGTTGGTCCTTCAGAAAACACCAACTATTCTCCACAGCAAATGTTACTTTCTCAAGATGAAAATTACATCTATATCATTAATTCTCTTGATAATTCTGTCACAAAATTTACAAGAAACATGTATTATATTGGTAAATATGTTTTACCAGCAGGTACTAATCCATATAATGGATTTATAGATGGGAATTATATGTATATTTCAGGTATGGTAAATGGGAAAGTAATTAAATTAAACCTTGTAGATGGTAATTATGTGGAAAGTGCTCAATTATATTCAGTAAATTCTGGTATTCAAGCAATTGCAAGTTTAAACTCAAATTATCTTATAACAGTAAATACTAACTTTGATTCATCCTCTTTTTCTTACTCAGATAGTATAATTTATATTTTAAGAAAGGATAACCTTGAAAAAGTTAAAGAATTTGAACTGACATCTTCATTTATTGGTCAGGCTTTGACAAATTTCCAACAGATAATAGTGCACGAAGAAAGTACAGGAATATATTGCGACATTATCTCTACTGGAAGTTATGGTTATTCTCAAGATTCTGGATTTTTAAGGATTAAGATAAATTTATCAAACTTCGATATTATTAAAATTTCTTCCGATATTTTACCTTTAAATGAATATTTTGGGTCGGTTTCATCCATTCATAATGGTTATTTATATTTTACATCTAACAAAGCAATCTATAAGGCTCCAATAAATGAGAACCCAATTGGTTTTTCAAGTGGAATTGAAAAAAATTCAAATGTCAATGGTAAAACTGATCTTTCTTTAATCTATGCTTCTGATGATTCTAATGGTGATTCATACTTAGTAGTAGTGAATGCCCCTTGGGGAACTCCATCATCTTTTTCAATTTCCAATTTATCTTCATCATTTTCATCTATCTCTTTTCAAAATTATATTGAATTCCCAGGTTATCCAGTATCTATAATTTTTAGGAAAGGACAATAACTAAATTTTAACTTTATGAAAAGGGAAAAAGATAAATTACTAAAGATTTCCTCAAAGAAGTCAATCAATATAAATGTTAAAAATCAATCAAGAATTGCTATTTCTATTTTTTTATCTTTTTCCCTTCATATTTTATTAATTTTTTTGATTTCAATTTTGGCACAAAATCCGATAAAAGTAGAAAATATAAACAAAGTAAATGTAAAATCTATAGAAATTCAGTTAGAAAGTGATTTAATTGCTTTCAAACCTTTAAATAAATCTAATATAAATTTAAAAAGTAGTGGAATATTCAAAGAAGAAGATAATAAAAAAGAGAATAAAATTGAATCAAATGATTTAAAAGATTATCAAGTTTCGGATGATGGTGAAGATCTTAAAATGTCTTCAACTTCTACATCAAACTTATCTTCTGATACATCTTTGAATACTTCCCTTGAAGAATCAGATAATTCTAATGATCAATATTCTCAGAGTTTGACTACCTTTATTGGAGAAAATATTGGTTCAAATAATGATAGCCAATTTTTAAACGAAAATGTCTTACAATACTCAGTAAATAGTTCATCTTTGTTTAAATACCCAAAGGACGCATTAAGATTAGGAATTCAGGGGACTGTAAAGTTAAAATTGCATATAGATAAACATGGAAAGGTTATCGATCTAATTTTACTTGAAAGTTCTGGCTCAAAAATATTGGATAACTACACCATAAAACAGGCAAGACAACTTCTATTTTCTTTTCCAGAAAATAAAAAACCAGACTCATCTTTTTGGGTTGTGATAAAGGTTGTTTATTCAATAAAATCCAATGTTATTGTAGAAGTAGGCGGTTAATTCATTTTATAGTATTTCTTTAAAATATTTTGTTGATATTTTATTAAAATTTTAAGAATAAGAAAAATTGGTTTTTATTAGTATAGATAAATAATGATTAAATGTACCATAGTATTGTTTGAAAAAGATTCGGATATTTTATTGAATGATGTAAATAATGATAATGATAAATTAAAATTATAAATCAAAAAGGAAAGAATGATCAAAAATATGAAAAATATAGAAGTTCTATTACTGATATTTTATATTTTTTTCATCTTCTTTTTTACTTCTTACCAGACTCAAGCTCAGGAAATAACCATCAATGTAACAGCAGAAGAACAAGATAATAGTGCTCAAAGTGTTGTTGTTTATGATGAACAGGATTTAGAAGAAAGCCAGAAAACAACTCTCTGTGAATTCTTACAATCTCAATCTTTTTTATATATAGCGAAAGGAGTCGATGATTCTGAAATAGGGTTCTTACTAATTAGAGGTTTTTCTACATCAAGAATTGCTATTTTTTTAGATGGAGTTCCAATATCTCTTAATCAGATAAATGCGATGAAACTTCCTTTGAATTTAATAAGCAAAATAGTGATTTATAAAGGTAATGTTTCTGCACTTTTTGGTCCCAATGCTTTAGGGGGAGCCATCCTTGTCTGGACTAAAGGGAAAAATCAAGGTACAATAAGTTTCGGTTCATTTCAATTCTCTTCTTTACTTAATTTGGGGGTTTATTTTCATTTTTCTAATTTTCAAAATGATATCTTTACTAACTTAGATATTAATGCAAAGATTAATACTAATACTTATGATAATTCTTTTGGAAAAAGTGATTTTTGGGATATTTTTTCTAAATTCTTATTTGAATATAAGAATTTCGCTTTTTCTATTTTTTTTGATTATTTTAAGAAATTCTTGCCAAATGATATACAATTCCCTTATTTTAATACCTATAAGGAAGCCTATTCAATTCTCTCTTTTTTTAGATTAAATGAATTTATGATTTCTTTTCAATACATTGATGATTATTTTTCTTGTAAAGATTATACATATAATATAGATGAAAATAAAAAAATTTTCTATAGTTATACGTACCTTCCTTTTTATTTATTTAAAAATGAAACAACTAATTTAATTTCAAATATAACCGTTAAGTTTGAATATTTAATTGATGAAACATTAACATATGAGAATCTTTATGGAGGAGTGTTTTCAACTTCTTTTATTTATAAAAAAAATTTCTCTTCATTATTTGAACTAATGTTAAGTTTAAGTATGGATTTCAATGCAAAATATTCAGATAAATTTGAATATTTCTTTATGCCATCTATTTACATAAATTTAGGAAAAAAGATAAACATAGATGATAATTTTGCTTTATCATTTTTTACTAAAATAGGTAGTGGGTATCGACTTCCTTCGTATCAAGAACTGTATAGTTCTTATGGCATAGTTGCTATAGGCAACCCAGAGTTAAAGCCAGAAAAATCTTTTGGGGGTGAACTTGGAGGTTCATTATCATCGAATAATTTTAATATAGACCTTTCATTTTACTATTATTACTTTGATGATTTTATAGTCTGGATTAGAAGATTTGATAATAGATTTAAACCAATAAATTTTGCAAAAGGTTACAATTTAGGATTTGATCTAGATTTAAAATATTCGATACAGATAGGTAAGGAATCTTACATTCAGTTTTCTCCAATGATTTCAGTCATAATTCCGAAAATACTAGAAGGAATACTAATATTAAATGAAGTATATGTTCCGTACGTTCCACTTTTAAATTTTATTTTTGATATTGATCTTGTCGGTTCAGATAACTTTAGATTAAAATTAGAGCTTGTTTATAGAGGTATAAGATTCATAACTCTAGAAAACTACAATTGGTTTTCGCCATATTTTTTAATTAACTTTTATTTTTCATATTATTTTTCACAAAAATCAAGTATAGATATTTCATTAAAAAATTTACTTGGAACACAATATTATGATTTATTATATTACCCAATAGATAACCTGACTTTAGATATTGAATTCTCTTTTTATTTATAAAATTAAGATATCTTCATTAAAATAAAATATTCTTTTTGCTAAATGATAAAATTGTTTTAAATTTATTCTATGAAAAAGTTAAAAATTATTCAGTTGGATCCCTATCTTGAACCATATGAGAAATTTATTGATGAATTGCAACATAGATATCTTGAGAAAAAAAAGAATTTACTATCAGACGATAAAAATGAATATAAAAATCTATCTGATTTTGCGAACGGTTACCTATACTTTGGTTTTCATTATACTAAAAATTCCATAATATATAGAGAATGGGCACCTAATGCTTATGCAGTATATCTAACAGGTGATTTTTGCGATTGGGAAAGAAAAAAATATAGGTTGGAACCTCAAGGCGGTGGTGTTTGGCAAATCAAATTACCGTTAGATATTTTTAATTTTGATAAGTTTCCATCTGGTGTAAGAGTTAAAGCATATCTTATAACTTGTATTGGACAACATCTAAGGATTCCTATTTATTCAAAATATGTAATCCAAGATCCAGAAACGAAAGATTTTTCTACTTTGCTTTTACCTGAAGAAAAAACGATAACTTTCAAGTGGAAAAATGATATAACCAAAACTAAAAAAGAGAAAAAGACAAAGCCAATACTTATCTACGAGGCTCATATAGGCATGGCTCAAGAAAAAGAAGGAATTGGCACATATATAGAATTTAAGGATAATATTTTGCCTTATATAAAGGATTTAGGTTACGATGCTATTCAACTAATGGGAATAATGGAACATCCCTTTTATGGTTCCTTTGGCTATCAGGTTTCTAATTTTTTCGCGATATCATCAAGATTTGGAACAGTAGAGGATTTAAAAGAATTGATAGATACCGCACATTCATATGGAATTTTAGTTTTTCTTGATCTTGTTCATTCCCACTGTGTAAAAAATATTAATGAAGGGATAAATTTATTTGATGGTACTCAAACACAATTTTTCCATGAAGGCAGTAAGGGGATTCATCCAATCTGGGATTCAATGCTTTTTGATTATGGCAAAAACGAAGTAATCCATTTCCTTTTGTCAAATATAAAATATTGGTTAACAGAATTTCATTTTGATGGCTTTAGATTTGATGGGATTACATCTATGATATATACTCATCATGGTTTAGGTAAAGCATTTACTTCATATGATATGTATTTTAATGATGATGTTGATATAGATGCATTGATATATTTGAAATTAGCCAATGATCTTATCCATGAAATTGATCAGTTCAATATTACAATAGCAGAAGATATGAGTGGTTTCCCTGGTATGGCTTTGGATGTAAAAGATGGTGGGATAGGTTTTGATTTTAGATTGGGTATGGGAATTCCAGATTTTTTTGAGAGGTATATTTCTAAAGTTCCAGATGAAGAATTGAATTTAGAAGAACTTGTCCATATATTAATGTCAAAAAGACCAAATGAAAAAGTTATAGCTTATTGTGAATCACATGATCAGGCTATGGTTGGTGGTAAAACTTTGTTCTTTAGACTTGTAGACAAAGAGATTTATACTGGAATGCATATCGATGATGAAAACCTAATAATAGATAGAGGTATAGCTTTACATAAGATATTTAGGCTTTTAGTCTTGCTTTTACCAGGAGAAGGGTACCTTACATTTATAGGAAATGAATGGGGGCATCCAGAGTGGCTTGATTTTCCAAGAGAAGGCAATAATTATAGTTTTAAATATGCTAGAAGATTATGGTCATTGTTAAAAGATGATAAATTAAAATTTAAATTCTTATTAAATTTTGAAAAGGAAATGATCAGATTATTCAAATCAAAACATAATACATTTGAAAGTAAAATTAAATATTTAAAAGTAAATAATAAGGATAAAATCATCACTTTCATTAAAGATGATATGATATATGCTTTTAATTTAAATCCCATTATTAGTTTTGAAAATCTTAGGATAAGAGCTGAGGAAACAACAAACTATTCACTAGTATTTTCATCTGATGATAAAGATTTTGGAGGATTCGAAAGGGTAGATAAATCTATTTTATATCCAGTATTTGAAAATAATAATAGTAATGAAATTTCAATTTATCTTCCTGCAAGAACCGCACTTGCTTTTGAAAAAATAAAATAAAAAAAGGCTGTCAAAATAAATGACAGCCCTAAAACTAGATATTTGAATTCTTTTATTTTTCAACAATGGCAAGAATATCATTATTTTTTAAAATAAGATAATCCTGCTCGTCAATTTTAAGAGATGTTCCAGCATATTTGTCATAAATGATTTTATCACCAACTTTTACTTTGATCTGATCACTATCACCAATAGCTTCTACTAAACCCTCTTGAGTTTTTTCTTGAGCTGTTTGGGGAAGGAAAAGCCCACCTTTAGTTTTTTCCTCTGGTGGTAATACTTTAACTAAAATCCTATCATTTAATGGTTTAATTTTCATCTTATCCTCCTAGGAATCATAAAATCTTTATCAAAATATACAAAAATAGTATGAGAAAAGTCAATATTTTTTTAATATTTAAATCCAGTTACAAAAAACAAAGATTCAATAATATCCTCTTTGGTTATCTCTTTATGATCTTCAATATCTGCAATAGTCCTAGCGACTTTTATGACTTTTTCAACTTTTCTAAAAGATTGTCCAATTTTCCTCATTATTTCAAATAAATAATTTTCTAGCTGACTATCTAGATGAATATATTTTTTGATTTCTGTTTTATAAATTTTTCCATTAAAGACTATATCGGAATCAAAAAATCTAAAAAATTGTTTTTCAAAAGCTTTGATAACAAGATTTCTCATTGATTTTGTGTCTATATCATTATTATCTTTAATAGATTCGTCTGAACATGTCATTGTAATATCTATCCTATCTTTTAATGCATTTGAAATATGAGATAAAAAAAGATTCCTTTGATCTTCAGTACAAGTGCAAACTCTTTTTAAGGAACCGTAATTCCCACAAGGGCAAAGGTTGCTTATTAAAAATAAAATAAAGGAAGAAGGTAAAGTAACTTTATACTTAGATCTTGATATTGTTACCTTTTGTTCTTCAAATGGTTCTCTAAGGCTTTCCAGTACTTTTTTATTAAAAAGATTGATTTCATCAAGAACAAGCACACCATGATGGGCGAGGGAAACCTCACCTATTGAAAGAGGAGTTCCACCACCTATCATAGATATAATAGTAGAGCTATGATGAGGATTTCTATAAGGTCTTGTAGATTGATTGACATCAAAAGGAATATTATATTGAGAGTAAAGGTCAATTAATTCATATTGTTCCTTTTTAAGGAGTGGTGGTAAAATATCTTTGAACATTATTGAAAGTAGAGTTTTTCCAGTTCCAGAAGGACCAAGAAGGTATAGGGAATGAAAACCACTAGCAGATATAAGTAATGCCCTTTTTAATAATAAACCACCCTTGTAATCCTTAAAATCATATTCTACATCGCTATCAAGGAAATTATTTGAAATTAAACTGTCTTTAAATGTTGTTTTTGTAATATAAAAGTTTTTGTTTTCATTTATTTTTTCTTTTTCAATAGTATTTTTAATTTTATTCTTGTTTTGAAGATTATTTATTAATAGATCCCAACTATCGGTTAAGCTTTTAACTTTATTTATAGAAATAGGTATAGATAAATTTAAAGGTATTTTTTCATCTGGAATTAAACAGCTTGTAAAGCCAAAGGATTTTGCTCTTAAGATATGGGGGATAACAGAGTGATTTACTTTAGTTTGTCCAGAAAGCGAAAGTTCTCCAAGAATCAAGATATCTTCAATCTTTAAGCTAATCTTATGGATTGCTGCAATTATAGCAATAGCTAAAGGGAGATCAAATAGATTGGTATTCTTTTTTATATCGGAAGGTATGAGGTTAATAAGAATTTTGTTTGTAAAGGAGATATCATAGGCATTCCTGATAGCTTGTCTAACTCTAATAGAACTTTCTTCAATTATCTTTCCAGCCCTACCAGAAAAAACAATACCAGGAATACCTGGCGCAGAATCGCACTCTATCTCCACTATATGGCTTATCCCTTCTTCTATATAAAGTGTTCTTATTAGAACCATATATACCTCATTTTATTAATGGATTCGATCTTATTGCTTTTTATCTATCTTCTATTTTATTAATATTTAACTATAATTATTCTTTACTATTATTTCTTATTAGCTCTCAATAAATAAATAGTAAAAAATTGAAGTTTTATTACAAATAAAATTCCAATTTTGACAATTTTTTTGAATGAATTAATTTAATTTAGTTAAATGAAATAATAAACTTAGGGGAATAGAAATAATCTCAAATATTGAAGATATCTTAGCAAAACTTTTACTTGTTATTAATTCTGAGGAGAATTTTGAGATAGTTCAAATATTACAAAAGATCAAAGATGCAGGATTTAAAGCATACTTAGTTGGTGGTTATATTAGAGATATAATTTTGGATAGGAAAGTAGAAAACATAGATGTTGATATTGCTACAGATGCACATCCAGAAGATATTTTAAATCTTTTTAACAAAGTAATTCCTACAGGTATAAAGCATGGAACTGTAACAGTTTTAGGAGTAAAAAATAAATATGAAATTACTACTTTCAGGATCGATGAGCAATACTATGATTTAAGACATCCAGAAAAAGTTCAATATGTATCAGATATACATCAAGACCTATCAAGAAGAGATTTTACAATTAATGCCCTTGCTTTTGATCCTTTAACTAAAGAGTTGATAGATGATTTTGGAGGGATTGAAGATATTCAAAGAAGAATTATTAGAACTGTTGGTGATCCTCAGGCAAGGTTTCAAGAGGATGCTTTAAGAATGCTCAGAGCCATAAGGTTTTCTTCAAATCTGATGTTTGAAATAGAAGAAGACACATTAAGGCAAATTAAGAAAAATTCTGAACTCTTACTTAATATCTCTAAAGAACGAATTAGAGATGAATTTAATAGATTGCTTTTATCGGATAAACCTTCCTTTGGCATTGAGCTTTTGAGACAATCCAACATATTAAATATAATGATCCCATCTTTAATAAAGTGTTACGGTGAACAACAAAATGATTTTCATCTTCATGATGTTTACTATCATCTTATTTATAGTTGTGATGCTGCACCTAAAGATATAGTGCTGAAAATAGCAGCTTTATTCCATGATATAGGGAAACCAATATCTTTAGCTGAATGCAAACAAAAAGGTATCAAAGAAAATGTCTTTTACAATCATGAAGTATATTCTGAGCAAATAGCAAAAGAATTCCTTACCGAGTATAGATATTCTAAAAATGATATTCAGGTAATTACAAAACTTATAAGAAACCATATGTTTCATTATACTCCTTCATGGACAGACGGAGCAGTTAGAAGATTCGTAGCAAGAGTAGGTGAAGATTTTATCCCTTTACTTTTTGCATTAAGAGTCGCAGATAGAATAGGAAATGGTAAGAATTTTGGTTACCCCAAAATCCTAATCAATTTCTGGGATAAAATACAACAAGTAATAAATGAAAATCATGCTTTAAAAATTACAGATCTTGCTATAAATGGAAATGATATAATGGAAAGATATGAGTTAAAACCATCTAAACTAGTCGGAAATATATTGAGTCAGCTTTTAGAATATGTTTTAGATGATCACTCAGTAAATACTAGAGAGAAATTATTTGAACTTGCTGATATAGTTTTTGAAAAACTTAAAAAAGAATCAAGCATATTGGACTTAACTGAATAAGAATTTTGAAACTTAAAAATTAAATACTCAAAACGCAAAAATAAAAAAATATGTAGAATATAGAAAAATGAAAAATCTTAAGATATGGAAAGAAAGATGAAAAAACTTATAGATCTTTCTAATCTTGATTTAATAGATTCTATAAAAGAAAAGATTGTTTATTATTTATCATACTCAAAAGAAGAAGATAAACAAAAGATAAGAAAAGCCATTGATGATAATGATTTAAATTTATTGAAAAAATGGTTTTCATCCAATCTTGAATTTGGTACTGGTGGCTTAAGAGAAATAATGGATATTGGCACTTCTTATTTAAATGAAGTTACGATATCAAAAGCAGCATATGCGACTTTAGATTTTTTTTGTAAGGAATATGATAGAGAATTTTATAACAAAAATGATATTTCAAAAAAATCAATCTGTATTTCTTATGATACAAGAAAAAACTCTGATATTTTCGCTAAAATTTCTGCATTAATTGCAGTTAAAAAAGGCTTTCATGTATATATAACAAAAGATCCTATGCCGACACCATTTTTATCCTTTCTTGTAAGAGAAACAAAAAGCTTTTGTGGGATAATGATAACAGCCTCTCATAATCCAAAAAATTATAATGGCTTCAAAGTATATGATAAGACTGGATGTCAGATATTATCAGATATGGCAAATAAGATTATTGAGATTTATAATTCTAGTATTGAAATGGAAAAAATAGATCTTTTAGATTTTGAAATTTTGATAAATAAAAAAAAGATTGAATATGTTAAAGATAGTTTTATTGATGATTTTATTGGTAGAATCTGTACAGTAAAATATAATAAGAATTTAGAAAACAATAAAAAACTACTTAATGTAGTATATTCAAGTCTTCATGGAACTGGAATAAATATTTTTAAAAAATTAGAAGAAAAAATAGGCTTTAATACCTTTTATGTCGAATCACAAATAGAGATGAATAACGATTTTCCTAATGTAAAATCATTGAACCCAGAAAATTTAGAAAGTTTTGAACAGGCTTTAAAAATAGCAAAAGAAAACAATTCAGATTTGATTGTCATTACTGATCCTGATGCAGATAGGGTAAGATTTGCCTTTTTAGACGAAAACAGGTACTTTATCCCCACTGGAAATGAGTTAGCAGTAATGTTGTTTTATTACATCTGTTCTCAAATTAGGTTAAGTGAAATAGATTCTTCAATAAAAAAAGAGATTAATGAAGATTATTTTTCAGTGACTACTGTAGTTACTACTGATCTTTTAGAAATAATTGGAAGATATTTTGGAGTTGAGGTATTTAAGACATTGACTGGATTCAAATATATTGGGCAAGTCATAAATAAAAATGAGAATAAAAAGTTTCTTTTTGCCGCAGAAGAAAGTTGTGGCTATCTTGTGACTGGTATTTTAAGAGATAAAGATGCTTTTTCAATGATTGTTCTTATATTAGAATTCTTATCTTATCTAAAAAGTCAAAAGATTCATGCAAAAAATTATTTAAAAAAAATTTATGAACAGTTTGGCTATTATTTAAATGATTTAGTAAATATAGATTTTTCAGAAAAGAAAGACAAAGATATAATAGATAAAATTATGATTTATTTACGAGAAAATCCATTGGAAGCTTTTTGTAATTTTAAGATAAGAAAGATATTTGATTTTGAAAATAATATAGAATCATTTCCCAAATCAAATTTATTGCAATATATTGGGGAAAATTTTAAAGTAACTGTTAGACCTTCTGGGACAGAACCAAAATTAAAAATTTATTTTCAGGTTGTATCTCATAATGAAATTCAAAGCAAAGAAATACTTGAAACTTTTAAAAACTTCTTTATCAATCTAATTAAAACCGAATGCCTAAATCATGTTGGGAGTTAAAATGAAAATACTAGTTGTAAATCCTGGATCTACATCTACAAAAGTTGCGATTTATGAAAATGATATTTTAATACATGAAGAAAACATAAAACATCCCAAAGAGCAACTTAATGGTTTAAAAAATTTATCTGATGAATTGCCTATAAGGAAAAAAGCGATAGAAGAATTTTTGCAAAAAAAGGGTTATGACATTTTTGCATTTGATGCCTTCGCTGGAAGAGGCGGTCCCTTAAAACCACTTAGGGCTGGAGTTTACAAGGTAACTAAAAAAATAGTCGATGATATAAATAATGGGAATTACCAAACTCTACATTCTTCACTTTTAGGTTCATTGATAACATATGATTTTTCGCAGATTACAGGAAAATCAGCTTTTATAGTTGATCCAATCTCTACTGATGAGATGGCAAATATTGCAAGAATTACTGGACATCCAAAGATAAAATTTGCAGCTTTGACTCATGCTTTAAATGTTAGAGCATGTGCAAGAAAAACAGCTAAGGATTTAGGTTTGGATTTCTTCAATTCAAATTTCATAGTGGCTCATTTAGGAGGCGGGATTTCAATTAATGCTGTTTCAAATGGTAAAATTATCGATGTTTTAGAAGGAAGACAAACTGGTCCATTTTCACCAACATCCTGTGGAGTACTTCCAGTTAAAACAGTTGTCAAGCTAATAATAAAAGGCGAGCTAAAAATTGAAGAAATCGAAGATCTGTTCTCAAAAAATGGAGGATTGACAGCTTATTTTGGTACAGATGATGTAAAAGAATTGCTAGAAAGATCTAAGTCTGATGAATATGTTAAAGAGATTCTTGAAGCGATGTGTTTTCAAATAGCTAAAGCAATAAATGCTCAAAAAACAATACTAAAGGGGATTTATAATTGCATTATTATTACAGGAGGTCTTGCAAAATCTGAAGTTATTTTGGATTGGATTAAAAGATGGCTACCTTCAAATGAAAAATATCATATCATCCCTGGGGAACATGAGATGGAAGCTTTAGCATTAGGAGTTTTGAGAGCATTAAATAAAGAAGAAGAAGTTCTTGAATACTGATTTAAATAAATATTTGTAAAAAGATAATTTAAAGAAAACTATTTGAGTTTTTATAAAAATATTTAAGATAAGATTTAGGACAGAAGATATGAAAAAAGGATTATTTAAAACTTTATCGGATAGAGGATTTGTAGAACAGATAACAGACGAGAAAATTGAGCAAATCTTAGATGAACAAGAAGTTAAATGTTATATCGGATTTGACCCAACAGCAAAAGCTTTGCATATAGGAAGTTTAGAACCAATTATGTTACTAAAATGGTTTGAGATTTACGGACATAAACCGATTGCTGTTATAGGAACTGGAACAGCAATGGTCGGGGATCCATCCGGTAAAACTGAAATGCGTAAGATGATGACTAAGGAAAAAATATTTGAAAATGCTAAAGGTTTAAGGAAAAACCTAGCTCAATTTTTACATTTAACTGAAACTGAACACAAAAGTGGGCAAACAAAAGTAAGATACAATAGCGATTGGCTTTTACCTTTGAATTATATCGATTTCATAAGAGATATTGGGGTTCATTTTTCTGTCAATAGAATGCTATCTTATGAATCATATAAGATAAGGATGGAAAAGGGGTTATCTTTTTTAGAGTTTAACTATCAGGTTATGCAGGCATATGACTTTTTAAAACTCTTCGAACAGGAAGACTGTATAATGCAAATGGGTGGTTCAGATCAATGGGGAAATATTGTCGCTGGAATTGATTTGATTCGAAGAATACATGGTAAAGAAGCATATGCTTTTACGGCTCCTCTTATAGTTGCATCAAATGGTGAAAAAATGGGAAAAACAGCAGGGAATGCTATATGGATAGATGGGGATTTATTAAAACCTTATGATTATTATCAATACTGGATAAATGTGGATGATAAGGATGTGAAAAGATTTTTAAAACTTTTTACTTTACTTGATTTAGATTATATTGAAGATGTTACAAGAGAAGATAAAAATATAAATAATGCTAAAAAAATCCTTGCTTTCGAAACAACAAAACTGGCTCATGGTGAAGATGAAGCTATAAAGGCAAGTAAAGGAGCAAAAATCTTTTCAAAGGAAACAGATGATGAAATACTTGATTTAATTCCAAACTTTGATTATGAAAAAAATAAAGGTAACTCTATAGAACTTGCAAATCTTTTAGTTGAATCAAAGCTTTGCACATCCAAAAGCGAGGCAAAAAGATTGATAGAGCAAAAAGGTGTTTCAATAGATGATGAAATAATAGAAGATATTAAATATCAAATTTTAATAGATAAATTGAAAAAAAATTATATACTAATTCGTGTAGGAAAGAAAAAGATAAAGAAAATAAATTTTGTTTAACTTCTAAAAAAATGAACAGGAGTTTTTATGATTTACATAGATAAAGAATGCCTTAGATGCAATGCATGCGTTGTAGTATGTCCATTTGAGGCTATAGAAGAAGGGGATCCTATTTACAAAATCATAGAATCTAAATGCACATCATGTGAAAAATGTATACCAATCTGCCCTGTAAAAGCTATAAAGAAAAAATAAAAGAGGGGAACAATGAGATCTATAATCGAACAATATGCCAAAGACTTAACTACTGGAAGGCTCGCTTATTCATTTGATCATCTTTCAAGAGTTTATTTTTACGCTAAAAAACTCAGCGATAATTATGATGATCAAATTTTACATGCAGCTTGCTTTTTATATAAAATTATTTTAGGTAAGAACTCAAAACAAGATTCTGCAGACAGAGCAGTCCAGATATTATCAGAAACTGGATTTCCTGTCGGTAAGATTCAAAAAGTTGTCGAAGCGATATTGAATAGCGATATAGAAGATACCCCACAAACCCTTGAAGGGAAATTACTTCATGATGCTATAATTATAGATAGCCTTGGAGCAATAGGTTTTGCTAGATTCTCAATAGGTTCTTTTTTTTGGGATAAACCAAATAAATTAGATGAAATATATCAAAATTATAAAAACTTTGTTGATAAAGCATTAAATTCATTTGCTCTACCTGAAGCAAAAGAATTTAGTAAATCAAGAATAGAATTTTCACAGAAGATACTTCAAAATTTTTATGAAGAATTGGAAGAAGAATAAAAAAAAACTAAAAAGTGGAAGAAGAATTATAAAAAGAGGAATTAAATAAAATTAAATAAAATCGATATGAAATAAAATCAAGTCTAAGTAATAGTAAAATAATAAGGTTATAAATATGAGCGAGAATAATTTTGAATATAATCCAAAAGATTGGGATGTAATGATTAGGGTTAGAATGAGTCTTCACGATGCACATTATGCTGGAAATCTTATTGATGGTGCTAAAATGTTGAATCTTTTCGGAGATGTCGCAACAGAACTATTGATTAGAGAAGATGGAGATGAAGGTTTGTTTCGTAGCTATACATCTGTAGATTTTTTGGCTCCAGTATTTGCTGGAGATTATATAGAGGCTTATGGAAAGATAGTTTCTAAAGGTAATACTTCAAGAAAGATGCAATTCGCCGCTTTTAAAGTCATAACAAGTGCTAACCTTCCCGATAATGTGTCTGCATGTGATTTGCTTTCAAAACCTATACTTGTTTGCAAAGCTGAAGGGGTTTGTGTTGTTCCTAAAGATAAGCAAAGACTATAATTGGAGGAAATAATGGATAAACTTATTATTACTGCAGCTATATGTGGAGCAGAAGTTACAAAAAAAGAAAATCCAAATGTTCCTTATACTGCTGAAGAAATATCTATGGAAGCAAAGAGATGCTATGATGCGGGAGCTTCAATAATACATCTTCATGTTAGGTATGATGATGGAACTCCGACTCAAGATAAAGAAGTATTTAAAAAAAATATAGATGCTATAAAATCTAAAATTTCAGGGAAAGGTCCTATCATTCAACCATCTACTGGTGGTGCAGTTGGAATGAAGTGGCAAGAAAGGATTGCTGTTGCAGAACTTAGACCCGAGATGGCTACACTTGATTGCGGAACGACAAATTTTGGTGATGATATATTTGTAAATGATCTTCCACTCATGAGGAATTTTGCAAAAACAATGATAGAGTACAATATATTACCAGAACTGGAATGTTTTGAGCCTGGTCATATACAGAACGCATTGATATTAAAAAAAGAAGGATTACTTCCAAGGCATATGCATTTTGATATTGTTCTAGGTGTCCCAGGAGCATTAAATGCAACGATTAAAAACCTTCTTTTCATGACCGAGCTTTTACCAGCTGATGCCACATGGACGGTCGCTGGAATCGGAAGATTTGAACTTCCTCTTGCTGTTAATGCAATTACAATGGGAGGGCATGTAAGAGTCGGCTTTGAAGATAATATTTTTTATTCAAAAGGTGTACTAGCCACATCAAATGCTCAACTTGTTGAAAGGATAGTAAGACTCGCAAAAGAACTAGGAAGAGAAGTGGCAACTGCCGATGAGGCAAGAAAAATACTTGGAATTGAATGATTTATCATTGAAAGATATAAAAAATGATATATAAAAAAATGGGGCAGCATTTTTGCTACCCCATTTTTTTATATAAGTTAGATAGAACAAACTTAGTATTATTATTGAACCTTAATTTCAATCTGATTTGATTTTTCAGGTTCTTTTTTGGGTAATGATAAAGTAAGAACACCATTTTCATATTTAGCACTTATATTAGAAACATCTACATTTTCAGGGATGCTTATGCTTCTTGTGCAACTTCTAGAAACTCTTTCTTTTTTGTGATACTTTTTTGATTCTTTTTCATTTTCTTTTTCAGAAGAAGCAGATATAGTAAGAATATCCTTATCTACCTTGATTGAAATCTGTTCTTTGTTAAAACCAGGTAAATCTGTTTCAATATAGTAATTTTTATCATCCTCTGAAATGTCTATTGGAGCGACTTTAGCAGTGTTTTGATATCTAAAGAATGGGAAAAGCCATAAATCATCCAATTCTTTTTCAATTAATGTAAAAGGATCGAAATTTTTAAGTAATGATAATTCATTTCTAGCCATACTTACCTCCTTATTATTTTTTATTTTCAACTAAAAATATGCAAAAATTGTGCCAAAAATTATAAATATCGAAAAAATATAATTAGAGTCTTGTAGTTATTTGTCAAAAAGCAATTGTGTGAAAAAATGGTAAGATGGAATAACAAAATATTTTTTTGCTCCAACCAAAATAAAAAGTATATAATATATACAATGTAGAAAATATATACATATAGTATCTTATTTACATCTCATACACTTTGGATAGCTTTTCTACTTATCTTTTTTTTGAATAGATAAGAATAATTATATTGCACAAATAATCAATAGTGTTAAATTCCTTATTAAGAAAGTATTATATGGAGGTTGATACATGACCGTAAATATTAACCCTGCTATGTTTCATATAGGTCCATTTGAAATTCGATGGTATGGTTTTATGTATGTTTTAGGTCTTGTTATAGCTCTAATTTATCTTTCAAAAAGATATAAAATGAAAGATTTCATTGAATCTGTCAATCCACCAATAGATTTTGAATGGGAAGTTATTTTATGGGTAGCAATAGGAATACTTGTAGGGGCAAGATTATTTTTTGTACTGATTTATGATCCAGTTTCAATATTTACCCCTGATCAAGGTAAAAAAGGAATTGCTGCAGTATTAAATGTTTTATGGAATATAATAAATATTCGAAGTGGCGGTCTTTCCTTTCATGGAGGATTAGTTGGAGTACTAATTGCTACTGCACTACTTATGAGATATAGATATTTAAACTTTTATAGGGTCGCCGATGCTTCTGTTGTTATTGCTCCACTAGGATTATTTTTTGGAAGATTAGGCAATTTTATAAATGGTGAGTTATGGGGAAGGCCTTCAAATCTCCCATGGGCTATGATTTTTCCAAACTCAGATATGCCAGACAAACTCGTTCCAAGACATCCATCACAATTATACGAGGCTTTATTTGAAGGATTGATATTGTTTTTAATCTTATTTTTCTTAGAAAGAGCCAATAGAAAGTCTAAGAAATTAAAGACTGGTTTTATCTTCTGGCTTTTTATCTTTGGATATGGCTTTTTTAGATTCTTAATTGAATATACTAGAGAACCAGATAAATATGCTGGTTGGCTTATTAAAAATGGTTTTGTGCTAGGTGGATTAACTATGGGGCAAATATTATGCCTTATAATGATTTTAGTTTCAGCTCCATTGCTCTATTTGGCTCAGAAAAAGAATTACTTCGATATAAGATACCAAAAATTCTTAGAGAGACATAAAGAAGAACTAACACTAAAGAAAGAGAAAGAAAAAGAATTGATGAAACTTGAAGAAGAGAAAAAGAAAGAAAGAGAAAAAGAAAAGATTAAAAAGTTAGTAGAGCAGCAAAAGATAAATAAAAAGAAGAAAAAAAGAAATTGGTAATATTTTATATTAAATTTCAATTGGAGGTTTTTTCATGATAGAAATTAAAAATGTGTCAAAATGGTACGGTAACTTACAGGCATTAAAAGATGTATCTTTTTCAATTGGTGAAAATGAGATTGTTGGGTTTTTAGGTCCAAATGGTGCTGGAAAAACTACTGCTATGAGAGTTATTACTGGATATTTTTTACCAAACACTGGAAGTGTTCGCATTGGAGATTATTTAATGGATGAAGAACCAAAAAAGGCAAAAGCTCTTCTTGGATACTTACCAGAAAATCCCCCTCTTTATCCAGAAATGCCAGTATCAGATTATCTTAAATTTGTCGCTCAACTAAATGGGGTTAGTAGAAAAGATATTAAAGATAGATTAGATTTTGTCATAAAAAAAACAAATCTTGAAGAAAAATATAATAGTAAAATTAAAACTCTATCAAAAGGATTGAAACAAAGAGTTGGTATTGCTGCAACATTGATACATGATCCCAAAGTAATAATTTTAGACGAACCTACAATAGGGCTTGATCCCATTCAGATAATCGAAATTAGAAACTTAATTAAAGAAATAGGTAAAGAAAAAACAATAATTTTATCTTCACATATTTTAGCAGAAATAGAGGAAGTCTGTTCAAGAGTAATAATAATTAATAAAGGTGAAATTATTGCTGAAGATACGGCTGATAATTTAAGAAAAAAACTTCAACCAGACAGACTTTTTTCTATTAAAATTTCAGAAAATGCAGAAATTTCAGATTTCATTCTTACAATTTCAGGTGTAAAAAATTGCGAGAAAAACGATAGTGAATACCTTATTAGAACCGAAGATGTGGCATCAATACAAGCCAACATAACTAAGGCAATTGTCGAGAAAGGATATTCGATTTTAGAAGTAAGAGAGTTAGAGCTTTCATTGGAAGAAATTTTTGCAAAACTTGTTAAAGGGGAATAATTATGAAAATGAGCTGGCTTTTAGCAAAAAGAGATTTAAATTCAATTTTTATGAATTCTATAATCGCACCAATAATTCTTTTTATATTTTTCGAATTAAGTGGATTTTTTTTCTATATATTTTTAGTAAGTGCTCAAATAGCGAGTCTTGAAGGTTTTATACCGAACATGATAATAATTCTTGCTTTATCCATCCCTATAGTTGTTGCTAGGGCATTTCCTGAAGAGAGAAAGAATAATACATTAGAACTTCTATATACTTCACCAGTCAGTGACACTGAAGTATATTTTGGGAAATTTATAGCTTATAACCTCTTTTCACTTATAATGATAAGTCCAGTAATTATTTATACAGCTGTCTTGTTTTTTGTTGGTAAACCTGAAATTCTTCCATTAATTTTTTCTTTATTAGGCTATATTTTACTTACAGTGCTTTTTACGACAATAAGTCTATTAGTTTCTTATGTTTCGAATAATCAGGTAGTTGCTGCTATGGTTTCATGGGTAGTTCTTTTAATTATTTCTCTTATTGATTGGCTAAAAAATCTTGTTTATAAACCATTTTTTAAAAATTTGATTTCTAATCTTTCATATCAAGAGCATCTGTCGAATCTTTCAAAAGGGTTTTTAGATTTAAATGCTCTTCTATATTTTCTAGTCTTTATTGGTCTAATAATCTATGTCAATGTTACACTTGTTGAATCTAAAAAATAATTTTAATTAAAATATTAAATGTGAGAGTCCATTAAAAAATAAGGGGAATAGTATATGAATAAATTTTTTAGTTCAATTGCTGCTTTTTATAGTAAACTTCGAAAAAACAAACTAGCATGTGAACTTATATTTTGGATATCATCATTGATTGTAATAGCCTTTTTAATAGTTACATGGGTAACTTCAAAAAAACTTTTCCTTATAGGTTCAGCTGTTGGTTTTATTGGAATTATAATTTATTTTCTTTTAAATCCAGAGATCTTTAAGGAATCGATTAAAGAAGTAAAATCTGATAAAATAAAATCTGAAGGGCTATCTGTTACTTTAAGGATAATTATCGCAGTGGCGATAGCTATCGCTTTATTAGCTATACTAAACGGGAAGTTACCAAAGATAGATTTAACAAGTTCTGGAATATATACTATATCAAAAGAATCAAAAGAACTTGTTAAGACTTTAGATAAAGAAATGCAGATTATCTATTTTGCTACAACATCTAAACTCGACTCCAAAGAAGGATCTATTATTCAATCTATTCTGAAACAATATGAGAAATTTTCTAAAAATATAAAACTTGAGATAGTTGATTTAAATAAAAGACCAGATCTAGCTGCAAAATATGGAATAAATGAAGATGGTACAGTTTATCTTGCCTATAACGAAAGAAATAAAAAGTTATCATCTATAGATTTTTGGGAAATGACTCAAGCACCCGACGAAACTTCACAAGGTAAACAGCTTTTTATAGCAGAAAAACTTATTTCTTCAGCTATTAGATATCTTCTTTCAGCTCAAGGAAAGAAAATATACTTTGTCATGGGACATGGTGAAAAATATACAAATGATTATCAAGAAGCAGGCTATGGTAATATTAGCGAATATCTTGGAAAGATAGATAGAGAAGTTGTTAATATTAATTTACTTGAAAAGGGGAAGATTCCAGAAGATGCATCTGTTTTAGTAATCGCAGCCCCAAAAGAAGATTATTCAAAAGAAGAGATTAAGATTGTTGAAGATTATATTTCTAAAGGTGGAAAATTCGTTTTAATAACCGATTTTGATGTCAATACAAATATCGTAGCAATACTTCTTAAAAAGTATGATGTCATTCAAGAAAAAGGTGTTGTGGCTGATAATACGAATTATTTTTATGGGTTAGGGAGCTTTTATCCAATAAGTCAACTTGCATATCATAAAATTACAGAAAAAGTTCAGGAATACAATAAACCAATATTAGTATCTACTGCGGCTCCTTTAATATTAAATCCAAACACTCCCAAATCTGAAGATTATATAATTATCTCTTTAGGAAACACTTTCGAAACTGCCTACAATGATATTTCTAAAGATTATGACTTTAAGTCAGAACCAAGTTTCGATAAAAATACCGAAAAGAAGGGAGTAAAACATATAGGATTTGTCATTGAATCATTGAAAGAAAAAAATAAAAAAGGTGAAAATGCACCAATTGGGTTAATTTTTTCAGATTCAGATATGTTTACAAATAAAACATTAAAGTTAGGTAATGCAATCGGAAATTTATTACTATTTGAAAATTCCATTAATTTTTTAGTTGATGATTTTGCTTTGCTAAACATCCCCGGGAAAGATTTGGATACAACTAAAGTTACGCTATCTGCCAAGGCACAAAAACTTATATCATTAACTTCTTTTGTGTTTTTGGAATTACTTATGTTGTTAATTATTTTTGGTATAAGATTTGCAAGAAATTTAAAAAGCAAAAAAGAGGTAAAGTAGGGGTAAGCAATGAAAAAGTCGGATAAACAGCTGATAATACTACTAATAATATTTGCTATAATACTAATTTCATATTTTTCATATAAAGGAATAAAAAATTTGATTGATTCAAAGAAACAAAATAAGGTATCAACTCTTGTTCTCGAAAATTTTAAGCCAGACTCCATCAAATCAATTTATGTAGAAGATGCTATAGCTTCAAATCAATTTGAATTAAGAAAATTAAATGATAAATGGGAATTTGTTTCTCCATCTTCCTATAAAACAGACAATTCTATCATTGAGTCATATTTAATGGGATTTGCTCAGCTTTATTTTAAGGATAAATTTGAGGTCGAATCCAATGTTTCTTTGGAAGATTTTGGTTTAGCAAAACCCCAAAAAACTTTTAAGTTTAAGTATGATGAAAATGGAGTTGAAAAAGAAACAGGAGTAATTTTTGGTGAAAGGACCCCTGCAAGAGATGGATTATACTTAAAAGTTATAGATAAACCAACCATATATATAATAACCTTAGAAGCTATTCAGCTTATTGATTTCAACGCTAATCAGCTTAGAAATAAGATGATCTTTTCTAATATAAATAAGGATGATATAGTTTCAATAAAATTCATTAATTATGAAACAAAGGATGAAAATCTAATTGAACTTGAAAATCAAAAGTTTTTTTGGACCGCTTCATACAATGATAAAGCTAAAAAATTACTTGTCCCTGATGAATCAATAAAATCAATTTTGGATAGAATATTTTATCTATCAGCTGTAGATGCAATTGATAAGGTACCAGATAAATATAAAGTGGAATTTGAAATATCGATAACTACTAAAGATGGTAAAACGACAAAATGCTTAATATTTAAGAAAGAAAAATCACCAGATGATTACCAAGAGCTTTTCTATGCGATAAATGATGCAACTTCAGAAATGTTTACTATAACTATGACTACTATTAAAACATTTTTTACTCAAAAACCCTATCTTCTAAGTGATTTGATAAAAGAATAGTTATTTTTATTTTGTTTTATAAAAAAAAGGAGCAAATTATGAAATTTGCTCCTTTTTTTTATAAGAATTTTAATTATTTAAATTTTCTTTAAGAAATCGATTATTTCACCATAGAAAATATGATGATAATCCCCATTTTTGTAAAAATTATTTTTAATATCTGTTTCAATATTTTCGGATTGCATTTTGAGAGAATATATCTTTTTACAAATTAATACCTGTTTAGCTTGTTCAAAAAAGACAGTTTTACCTTCATAATCTATGGCTTTTAAACCTTCTATATTCATTTTATCAAAATCTCTACCACTTTTTGAGCCTAAAATGTTAAGAGTATCTTTATAAGATGAATCAAAAAATGAGATTGAAAAATAATCGTTTTTTAAGATATATTCAAATGTGTATCTTGAAGGTCTTATAAAGACTTGAGCTATTGGTTTGTTCCATAAAATACCAAAAGTCCCCCAGCTTGCGGTCATCATATTGTAATCATTAATATTACCGCAAGTTATAAGTAACCAATTCTGTAAAATATTGTTGAGTAAATTACTTGAAAAAGAAAGGACCTCTTTTTTTTCAAAATTATCCATTGAAGGTAGCGTCTAATTCATTAATAACATTTTGTGGATCAATACCATGTGCATTTAATCCTTGAACTAAAGTTTCTGCTCTAGCTGCAAAACAACCTAAACAACCAACATTATACCTGGCAAGAATTTCAGCTGCTTTCGGATGTATAGATAATATTTCCATTATATTCATTGAACCCCAATCTTTTTTCATATAAAATCTCCTCAAAAACAAATTATTAAAAAATAAAACCTAAGTCAAGTTTAATTTTATTGATAATTATTTAATAGATATTAATTTCGATAAAGGAATAGATTTTTAATATAAAAATAAATTCAAACTTTTAAGAATAAAGAAATTTCTAGGGAATAAGAAAAAATAGATTTTATTATAAATGATTTCACCCTTTTTAAATAAAGGAAAAGATAAAATATGATAATAACTTGCGATATTCATTGTCATTCTTGTTATTCAGGAGGAGTGGGGAAAATTTCCTTTGAAAGACTTTATGAAAATTTAGAGATAAAAGGAATTAATCTTTATGGAAGTGCCGATGCCCTTCAACCAGATTGGAGAAAGACCCTTCATGAAAATTTGACAGAAAGTGAAGAAGGTTTGTTTATATTAAAAAATACTGAGAATAAAAAATATAAATTCATTCCTAGAATAATTTTAGAAAGTGAAATAGTTCTAACTGCCCCTTATTTTTTCGATAAAAAAAGAAGAAAATCAGTTCATCTTTTAATGACTTTTCCATCTTTTTATGTAGTGGAAGAAGTTATTAAAATTTTTGAAAAAATTGGGGCTAAACTTCTAATTGGAAGACCATACTTAAAATTTGAAAACTTAAATCAGATGGAAGATTTTTTAATGAATCTTTCAGAAAGATTTACCGATATTGAGTTTATTCCAGCACATATATTTACTCCAGATGGTGTTCTTGGTGGTGAAAATCCTATAGATACTCTTGATCAATTCTTTGGTCAATTTACTAAAAAAATAAATGCTCTCGAATCAGGTCTATCTGCTGATCCAGATATGATATTAAAAATAAATAGTCTTAATGGTTTTCTCGTTATATCAAATTCAGATGCTCATAGTGAAGCTTTAAATAGAATAGGAAGGGAATTTTTTTCACTTGAAATAGATAATCTTAGTTATTTTGATATAATAGATTCTATACGAAAACGAAGGTTAGTATATTCGGTAGAATTCAAACCAGAACATGGAAGATATTTTTTAACTGGACATAGAGCAGATAGACATGAAAATAATCAACCGATATATTATTCATTTAAAGACATTCCAGAAAATTTAATATGTCCGATATGCCATAAAAGAATGATTGAAGGCGTTGAATATAGAGTTCAAAAATTGTTTTTACAAAATAAAGAATCTATAAATAATGAAATAAAAAAGAATAAACTTAGGAAACAAAAATTTTTCTATTCAATCCCTTTAATAGAAGTAATCGCAGTATCTTTAAATAGTTCAGTAAAATCAAAAAAAGTTAATGATATTTATAGATTGATTATAAATGAAATTGAGTTTGAGAGCAACCTATATATGTTGGATGAAAAAATAATCATAAATATGATAAGTGATTTGAAAATAGAAGATAATGTAAAATCATCTTTAATAGCTATCAGAAAGAATTTATTTAAGTTTGAACCAGCTGGATTTGATGGGAATTATGGACAGCTTAAGATTTTGAAATAAAAAAGTTATTGTGATAGAATTTCTTTAATTTTATCAATATTTTCACTAAATATATCTATAAATGCTTTCGATAAGGTAAAAGATTTGGATTCTCCAATAGTATAAGATTCTTCACCTTCATAATTTTTAGTTTTTTCAAAATCTATTTGATCTGTTTTAGTGGAATCAAATATAAGATTAATCGAAAGATCTATTTTATATTTGGAGTTTGAATAATTTATTCCAATAGTCTTACCACTAAATTCAGCGTAACATTTTAAATTATCTTTTCTCATTAGTTCTAAGGCATAAGCCCTGCTAGATAAACCATAATCAACTAATTCAATATTATATTTGCTTTTTAAATATATATATAAATTATCTGTAGCTAATTTCACTTCATTAGGAGCAAATTCGCCAGTAAAATTGTTAAAAAAAACAGCGAAAGTCAGCTTGTTTTCAGCAGAAACAAAATGAATAGGAAATAAAGTAATCAAAAAAGATATTAGAAAAAGAAAAAATAAAAAGAATTTCCTTTTCATAATTATTATTCCTTTATAATTAAACAGTCACTACTTAAATATAATAATTTAAGTTTTATCATTGTCAATATTCTATTTTTTCTTTAAAATGATAAAAGATTGGTATGAAGAAAATTATTATTAAACATAAAAATTACAAATACATAAGAAGTAAGATTTTACAATCCAGAGAAAACCAATATAAAAAGATACTTAAATATTTAAAAGGAGAAAAAGAAAATACTGAATTTATAATTATTTCCATTAGCTTAAATATTAAAGGTTTTCCAAAATACCATTTTTCTTTTTTAGAAAGCTTAAAGTATATCATAAATTTTTTTGAATCTTATTTTGGTCATAATAATATAATAAGTTACAAGACAATAACTGGGATAAGTGGTGAATTTTTATTGATAAAGATTAAAGCTGAACCAATGGTTACCAAATATATTACTTATAATCTTGAAAAAAAATTTAGATTCTTAGATATAGATATTTATACGAAGAATAGCATGATTTCTTCTTCTTTGATTTGCCTTAAAAAGAAAAGGTGCATAATCTGCAATGATGAATATGATATTTGTCAATATAAAAAAAGACATACTGTAAGACAGCTTAGAAAGAAAGTTAATCAGTCAATAAAGGATTTTTTATTAAATTTCAATAAAAAGTTCAGTTGATTTTTGGGAAGATTATCTTTTTTGTTTTTATAAATAGAAATATAAAAATTATAAGTAAAAAAAATCCAATTAATGGAAATTTATTTGCAAATGAGACTATGAAAAATAATAATAGCAAAAAAATGAAATAAAAAAAAATGGATTTAAGATATCTATAAAAAAGGAAAATACAGAAAAGAATAGAAAGAGTAATAGCAACGATATTAAATAAAGGTATTTTTAATATCGAAATTTTAGTTTTAGAAAGATAATAAAATGAAACTGTAAATGACGAAATTATAAAAGCAACCAAAATTATTATAAAAATATAGAAAAAAGATTCATTTTCAAAGTTAAAAAATTTTTTTTTCATTTTTCAAATACCTTCATTCAATTAAGGTCATTCAACAGTTACTGATTTCGCTAAATTTCTTGGTTTATCTACATCAAGCCCTCTTCTAACAGCAACATAGTATGCGAAAAGTTGCAGTGGGATAATGTTAAGAATAGGGGCTAAAACTGGTATTGTATTTGGTACATAAATGACATGATCTACAGATTTTTGTATCTCTTTATCATCTTCATTTGCAATAGCAATAACTTTACCTCTTCTTGCTTTTACTTCTTTAATATTATTTATAACTTTATCGTAGAGAAAATCTTTGGTAGCGATGACAAATACTGGCATATTTTCATCTATTAGCGCAATTGGACCATGTTTCATTTCTGCAGCTGGATAACCTTCGGCATGTATATAAGAAATTTCTTTAAGTTTCAAAGCACCTTCTAATGCGACTGGATAGTTTATACCTCTACCTAGAAAAAGAGCATTATTTGCTTTATAAAACTGTTCAGCAATGTTTTCAATAAAAGTTGAGTTATGTAAAATTTTTTCAACTTTCTCTGGGAGTAAAGATAATTCTTTTAAGGTATTATAAGCTTCTTCAAAGGAAACTCTTCCTATAAGTCTTCCGATGAACATAGATATCAATGTAAGAACACTTACCTGTGATGTAAATGCTTTAGTAGAAGCAACACCAATTTCTGGACCAGCATGTAAATATACTCCCGATGATGTTTCTCTAGCTATTGTAGAATTGACTACATTGCAGACTCCAAGACATGTTGCTTCTCTTCTTTTTGCTTCTCTTAAAGCCGCTATAGTATCAGCAGTTTCGCCAGATTGAGAGATAAAAAAACATATAGTTGAATCATCTATATAGGTATTTTTATATCTCATTTCAGATGCATATTCAACTTTCACGTTTGTTCTTACAAAATTATTAAATAGATATTCGCCAATTAAAGCAGCATGCCAGGATGTACCACAGCCAGCCAAGATGTAATTTTTTGCTTTTTTTATTTTATCAACAACAGCATAAAGACCGTCAAGTCTAACATTTGCTTCTTCAAAGTTTAATCTTCCCCTAACAGCATTAGATATGGTATGAGGTTGTTCGAAAATTTCTTTTAGCATATAATGGGGGAAATTACTCATTTCGATGTTTTGCAAATCTGCTTCAATTTGAACTACTTGTTTTTCTAGCTTCTGATTTTGAAATGAAACAAATTTATATGAATCTTTCTTTAATATGACTACTTCTTCTTCATTCACATAGATAATATTGTTTGTAAACGAAGTTATAGCATTCACATCAGACGCAAGATAATTTTCGCCATTTCCTATCCCGACAACCATGGGAGAACCTTTCTTTGCTGCGATTATAGTGTCTGGATGGTCTTTATGCACAATAGCAAAAGCAAAAGAACCAACACATTCTTTTAATGAAAGCAAAACAGCTTCTAAAAAATCACCCTTATAATTTGATTCTATTAAATGAGCAAAAACTTCTGTATCAGTTTCAGAAAGAAATTTATGCCCTTTTTCTATGAGATATTTTTTTAAAATGTTAAAGTTTTCAATTATTCCATTATGAACAACAGCTATTTTTGAAGTACAATCTAGATGAGGATGAGCATTGATTTCAGTGGGTTCACCATGTGTAGCCCATCTTGTGTGAGCAATACCTAAAGAAAATTCATCTTCAATATCAGTAATCTTGTTTTCAAGATTTTGAACTTTTCCTACAGATTTTTTAATTATTATTTCTTTATCATTTAATAAAGCAATACCAGCAGAATCATAACCTCTATATTCTAATCTTTTGAGACCATTTATCAAAATTTCCTTGGCATCCTGTTTTCCAATATAACCAACTATTCCACACATTTTATTACCTCAGCCATATTTTATAATCTTTTAATTTACATTTTAA
>JAAZOT010000070.1 GCA_012797605.1 Spirochaetales bacterium
ATTTGATGCTAAGGATTCGAAAAGTTGACTTGTTTCGATAGTTAGTCTTGAAATAAATTGAAAAGAACTTAAAATATTTTTCATCGATACTGAGGTTTGTTCTATAAAATTATTTTGATATTTATATTTAGATACAGTATTTTCTATTGTGATTATTAGATTCTTAAAATCAATATTTGTTTTTTCAACAACTTTATTTTCATTATCTTCTATATTTTGCACATCTTTTATTATTTTAGAAAGTATCAAAGATTCATCTTTAAGAGCCAAAAAGTTTTCTTCTATTTTAAGACTTAAATCTGAAACTATCTTTTCTGCATTTGCTACCTGTAAAAATGAATCTTGAAGTTTATCAAGGATTATATTAATATTGGATATCATTTTCCCAATTTCATCGAAACTTACTATATTTACTCTTTTTGAAAGATCCATTTCTTGATTTGCCATGATATCAAATTGATTATAAAGATGATCTATATGCTTTTGATGCTCTAAAAAAATTGAATAGAAGACTATCAAATCAACAATTATAAATCTAATGGCAAGAGATAAAAAATGTTTTAGGATAAAGTTGAACTTAATATATGTAAAAGCATATCTATCAAAAAAGTTAAAGGTCGCAACTGTTAAAAAGGAAATATTTACAAAAAGAAGTAAAATAGATGGGATTATAAGTTTAGATCTTGTTTTTGATTTATGTTTTTCATCTTTTAGGTATCTTATATTTAATGCATGCTTTGCATCAATCCAAGCATAATTTATAAGTCTTGCGACAACTATTCCATTT
The DNA here is from genome assembly GCA_012797605.1 of Spirochaetales bacterium. Taxonomy (GTDB): domain Bacteria; phylum Spirochaetota; class JAAYUW01; order JAAYUW01; family JAAYUW01; genus Exilispira. Next base: position 788 of record JAAZOT010000070.1, read on the forward strand.
AATAGACCATAAAAAACTGCTAAAATAGTTCTAAAAATCCAGTATCTGATTTCAATATTGCCATTTTTTAAATACTCAAGAGAAACATTTACTACAATAGCTAAAAGATAACTCAACGCTCCCACTAAAAATAAAAAAGATTCTATTGTTGTAAAAGATTTTTCAACCTTTATAAACTCATATTCACTTAATTTATTACCTTTTTCAATTTTGATAATTGCCTTTTCTATTCTTCTATAAAAAAGATAAACAAAAAAAACAGCAATTGAACCAATCCCTATTGTTAAAAGAAAAGTTCTTTTGTAAAAATCATTTCTTTCTAATGTTTCCATTAATAAAACTTGAGGTAAAACCAATGAATATAGAAAATTTGTCATCCATATACCAATTAAAGAGGTAAGAAGAATTTTTATAGTAGTTTTTTTTTGCAATATTAATATTTTTATTATCCATTTTCTATCCTTATTTGATTCAATTGTAATATTAAAAATAAAAAATAAAATAGAATAAAATTAAAGTATTAGTTTATAAGGTTAAAGAGTGGATTTATAAAGATTAATGGAATATTTGAAAATTATTTTTTTATGATTTTAGAAAATAAAATATTGCCAAATTGATCTAAAAAAGAACAATGTATATTTTCTTCTTTAGCTTCAATTAGAAAAAAACCAAATTGATCTTTTAAAAACCATTTGGAACCTTTTGTAATGAAAGAAGGAGTGGGATCTGGTTTACCACCCATTGCTCCAATGATTACCCAAATCAAATTATCCTGTTCTATCCATTCCATATAATGATTATGCCCACTAACCACTAAATCTGCTTTTTTATAAAATATCGGAGCAATCTTTTTGATATTTCCATTGTTATCAAACCATTTGCCAGTTATATCTTTATAGCCAGAAGAATAAAAAAAACTATGAGACAAAATAACAGTAAAATTATCTTCAGGAATTTTATTTAATTCTTGTTTTAACCATTTTATTTCTTTAAAACTCATGTTATAAAAACCACACGGAAGATTCAATCCAATAAAATGAAAATTTTTAAATGAATAATGCCAAACAAAAGAAGTTGGACCATAAATTATATTTTTATCTACAATATTACCAAAAATACTTTTCCAGAATATCTGTCCATCAAGATATCTATCATGATTTCCTATTACGCTCATTATCTTAATATTTGGTGAAACTTCATTTTTAAGTTTTAAAAATTTTATCCAATTTTCTTTAAATCCTCCAATGTCAAAAAAATCTCCTAAAATAAATAATCTATCGATTCTTCCTTCAATATAATATTTTTCACATGTTCTTAATATATTTATGGGACTCCTGAAAAAAGAAATATTTTAAATTTTAAATTTCAAATATTATATTTTTTTTATTCATAGTAATTAAAAAAAGAGATTTTAAAAAATTATTATAAAAACTAATTAACTTTTTCAAAAAAAGAATGATTTTTTTGCAAATTGAAACATTATCCCCTAAATAACAATTATTTTCAAAATTTTTATAATTTTCTTTTACAATGAAAGCAGATCTTTCATAAGCTTTTTCAAAATAAGTTAATATTCTTCCAAAGTTAATTGCTATTGCTCTAAAGATAATAATAATTCTTATATTTTCTTTTCCCCTAAATCTTATTTTATCCTTGTAACAACATGTTTTTATTTGTTTCATACTGCTTTCACTTATAGCTCTATTTTTCCATGCCTTATTTTTAATATTATCATTTAATGATTTTAAGATATTAATTTTCCTTAAATATGACTTTTTTACTTTCATGTAATAATTGCTTTTTCCTTTTTTAATAAGACAAATATCCTTCTTTTCACAATGTTCACAAGCAGATTTTGCAAAAATAACTTTTATGCTATTGGGATATTCTTTGGTTCCAACTGGTTCATAACCATATGGGCATTTAATAATACTATCTTCCTTTATTTCAAAATCAGATAACTTTATTTTATTATTTCCTCTTTCCTGCCCCTTAAAACCTGTTAATATTAGATTTATATCATTCTCTTTTGCAACTTTTGCAACCTGCTGTTCATCATAACCCCCATCAGCATATATTGTTTTAACATCATTCCCTTTTAGTTCTTCTATTTTTGATTCCAATATTTTCCCATCCGATTCTATGTTTTGTGATACATCTACATCTGTAACTATATTAAATATATTTTCTGTATCTGCTGTTTCTATTAATGTTGTGCAATATCCTTTACTTTCAATTTTACCTTTCTTACGATAAGTCGCTTCAGGATCATGTGGACTTTGGATGAAATAACTTTTAATATCTTTGCTATCTTTTGGTTCAACTATTTCCATATCTTCAACAATATTAAATTGCTGATAAAGTAAATTTTCTAATGTCTTAAATTCTGCTAATTTATTAACTTCGTTATTATTTAAATACTTTTTATAATATCTGTAAATTATAACTCCTATATCTTCAAGTTCCTTATTAAACTCTTCTTTTTTCAATTTATAACAATAATTTTCAGAATCGCTACCTATATACTTTTCAATTTCTTTTTCACATATTTCTATTTTTAATTTTTTATAAAATTTCTTAAATGTTTCTATACAAAGTTCAAGTCTGCTCATGCTTTTAATGTTTGACCAGATCAGAGTAGAATCAAGTCGCTCTTCTTTATTGCTTATATTATATTTCATACTTATTTTTTTGTTCAATTCATTAAACATTTTTTTTAGCAAATCTTCACCAGTTTTTTCTTTGTACTCCAATAATCTTTTTTTGAAATTGTAATATGTCCTTGATATGTCATAATACTGCTCAAAATCTTTTAATCCAAGTGCATATCTGAACATTATATTATAGTTATATTGCTCAAATAATTCCTCATCTGAATAATTAAATTTCATCTTTAATATTAATAAACTTATCATTATATTAACAGGAAAATTAGGTCTCGACTTTACTTTACTATACATAGGTGAGAATATTTTTTCATCAATATTTATAAATATTTCTTCATAAAATTTTCTACCCCATCCAGTCTCTAATTTTTCCCTATGCTTTTGAGTAAGAAAATTTTTGTGAAAATCAAATAATTTTTCTTCTCTATGTTTTTTGTTTTCATTAAACATATTTTATCCCTTATTTTTACTATATTTAGTTTACCTTTTTATTGATTTTTTTCAAGTAGATATTAACCTTTTTTCAGGAGTCCCATA
>JAAZOT010000071.1 GCA_012797605.1 Spirochaetales bacterium
TATTTTTAAAATATTTTCAAGAACAGTTAAACCATCCATTTTGGGCATAGTTATATCAAGAGTGACAAGGTCTATCTTATTAATATGCTGTTGAAATTTAGCTAAAGCTTCTTCGCCATCTGAAGCGACATCAATAACATTGTATTGTTCACTTAGTAAAATTTGTTGTAGAAGTTTTTGAACAAACATTGAATCATCTGCGATCAAAACATTTATAGGGGTTCCGTCTGGTTTTAATCCGTCTGGATTTTTCTTATTTATATCTGGGATACTAGGAATTTCATCTTCAAAATCAAAGTTAGATACCATTACTTCCTCCAAATAATTTTTGTTAAAAAACTTTAATAACTTTTTACATATATAAAAATAAAATAACTATTAAAACCATATCCTCTAATTTTTCTACTAAATTAAATATAACTAATATAATTGAAAAATTCAATAGTATTTATTTGTCTTTTTTAATCTCATTGATGAATTCTGGTATTTTTTCTAGTGATAATATTTTATCTACTCCTTGTAGTTCAATTGCTGTTTTGGGCATACCAAAGACTATACAACTTTCCTCATCTTGAGCTATAGTGAATATTCCCCTATCATGCAGTTTTTTTATGTAAAAAGCACCATCTTTACCCATTCCAGTCATTATTATAGCCACAAAGCAATTTTCTTCAATATTTTTATAAAGAGTTGAGAAAAAGTAATCAACTGAAGGTCTATGATTATTAACGGGTGGATCTTTATTAATTTTTAAAATAAAATTTGATGAGCTTTTATGAATAGATAGTTGATGATTCCCTGGAGCAATGTAAATATGTTGTTCTTTTAAAATTTCGTCATCTTCCACTTCTTTGGAAACATAACCGATTGGATTTGTTATCCTATTTAAAGAATTTGCAAAATCTTTGGTGAATCCTTCTGGCATATGTTGAATAATAATTATAGGAATTTTTGTATTAAACTTTGGTAAAATTTGCCTTAGTGCTTCTGGTCCACCTGTTGAAATGCCAATTGCTATAAATTTTATTTTGTCTGGATTTGAAAGCAACTCTATTCTATTTGTTTCTCTTATTTCTAATTCAATATTTTTTCTCTTTTGGATTTTAATATTGCTTAAATCAACTGTTCTATTTTTATTTTTAGATCCCCAACTCTTTATTTTTTGTATCATTTCTTCCTCAATATTACTTAAATCTGATGGAATTTTTATATCTGGTTTTAAAAGGTAATCTTTAGCCCCTAGCTCTATTGCTTTCATAGTAGTAGATGAACCTTCTGAAGTTAAACTTGAAAACACGATAACTGGTGTAGTATCTCCAACTTTTCTTTTTTCTTCAAGAAATTCCAAACCATTCATTTGTGGCATCTCAATATCTAATGTTATAACATCTGGTTTTAACATTTTTAGTTTATTTAATGCAAAAAGTCCATTCATAGCTGTTGCAACAATTTCAATCTCTTCATCTTTTTGTAATATTTCCATAATAAGTTTTCGCATTAATGCTGAGTCATCAACTATCATTACCTTTATTTTTTCCATAGAACCTTAAATTCCTTTATTTTAAATATTTAGTTGAACTAAAATTATTTTTAACCTTTTTAAGTACCTTATAAAAAAATATACATTTTGAGATTGAATTTTTTTATGTCTCATCTTTTAAGTAGGCGATGGCATTACCAATTTTTGAGAATTTAAATTTTGTATTCATTCCAAAAAGACTTTCGGAATGGCCTAAGAACAAGTAACCATAAGGTTTTAATAGTTTATAGAATTTATTTATCACTTCTTTTTGGGCTTCCTGATCAAAATAAATTATGACATTTCTACAAAATATAATATCAAAATCCTTGTAGCCAAATTCATTTTTCAGATTATGATAATCAAAAGTAATTAGTTTTTTAATTTCATCTTTAACTTTAATTGTATCTCCAAGATCTTCAAAAGCGACCGAGAAAAGATGAGGAGGTATATCATCGATTCTATCTTTTTTATAATATCCTTCTTTTGCTATAAGTAAGGACTTTAATGATATATCTGATGCTACAATCTTGATATCCCAACCTTCTTCCAATGTCAAGACATAAGCTACCACAGCTGCAATAGAATAAGGTTCTTCGCCAGAAGAACATCCTGCTGACCATATTCTAATAGTTCTTGAAGTTTCATTTCTCTTTGCTAATTCAGGTATTACAAACTTTTCTAATGCTTCAAATTGAGACATATTCCTAAAGAACTTTGTAAGATTGGTTGTTATAAGATCTAAGAATTTTCTAACCTCTTCGGGATCCTTTTGTAATGTATTGAAGTAATCTATTACAGATTTGTATTGGTATTTAAGCATGACTTCAAAAAGTCTATTTTCTAAAATTGATCTATTTATTTCAGAAAAAAATATTCCAGATTTTTCATATATGAAATCTTTAAATAACTTAAATTCATTATCATTGATTGAAAACTCCATCAAAATCTCCTATAATATGATTATAGTAACTTATTAAATATTTTCAAATTTGCATAAAACAAAAGCTTTGAAATTTTATCAAAATAAAATAAATTTAAAAAAATAAATAAGGCTATGAAATGAAAAAAATTGTATCTTTAAAAAATATCGAAAAAATTTACGGTTTTGACAAGGATTTTAATCAAAAAGTTCTTGAAAATATTTCTATTATTTGCATTGATGGCAAAATTCATTCAATATTACCTAATGAAAACTATGATGAAGGAATAAGAGAGTTAACTTGTGAAATTGAGAAAGAATTTGATAATAATCGAAATAAGGTTTATTACGATGGTATTAGTCAAAAAGATAATAAATCTTATGAAATAAAGGAATATGATTTAAAAAACAAGATTTGTTTGCCATCATTTATAGATCCACATACTCATCTAATATATGCTGGACAAAGATCACATGAATTTTTTAAAAGAAATAGAGGTGTAAGTTACTTAAAAATAGCAGAAGAAGGCGGAGGTATTTCATATACTATAAAAAAGACAAGGGAAGCATCAGATGATCAGCTTTTATTTTTGCTATTAAAAAGACTAAAAGCATTATCTTCTTTTGGGGTAAGTCATGTTGAAATAAAATCTGGGTATGGGCTTACAGTCAAAGAAGAATTAAGGCTTCTTGAAATAATTAAAAAGGCTCAGCACTATACGAATATTAAGATTATCCCTACATGTATGCCAGCCCATGATTTCCCACCCGAATCAAAAAAAGATGAAAAATTAAAAGAGAAATGGATCCAACAGATTATAGATGAAATATTACCAGAAGCTAAAAGGAAAAATTTGGCAAAATTTTTCGATATATTTACGGAGGAAAAATTTTTCAACTATTACCAAACTGAAAGATTGTGTAGATCAGCAATAGATAATGGATTTAAGATTAAAATGCATGTAAATGAACTTTCAAATATCGGTGCATTAAAACTTGCCATAGATATGAATGCAACATCCGTAGAACATCTATTACAAACAACAGAAGAAGAAGTAATACTATTTAAGAATAGTAATACTACCCCAGTTTTACTTCCAGCTACGGCTTTTTATTTAAATGAAAGATATGCTCCTTTTAATCTATTTGAAAAACATGGAGTCGATGTCGGATTAGCATCAGATTCTAATCCTGGGTCAAACTGCACTGAAAATATCTTAATGGTCTATACGATTGCTTCAATAAAACTTCATATGGAAGCTTTTCAAATATTAAAAGCATCTACTATAACGGCTGCAAAAGCCTTAGATTTAAAGGACTATCCTGGTATTTTAGAAAAAGATCAACCGGCAGATTTTCTAATAGTAAATGTACCATCTTTAGAATATTTGTATTATCATTATGGAGATAATCCAATAGAAAAAGTTATTGTTGATGGAGAAGAAGTATTTGTAAATGGAATTTGAGTTTAAAAAATTTTTTAGTGATTTTATTTATGAATTAGAAAACAGAGGCAAGAATAAATTTATAGATCAAAATATAGACATAATTAAAAATGCAATTTTTAATCTAACTAATATATATTCAAATTACCCTAAGTGGATATTTTTGTCTGATTATATAGAAAGTAAAAAATTAGAAAATCCCGAAATCTTGGCTATTGGTGATATTCATGCAGATTTTTATTCATTAAAAAAAATAATAAAAATTAAACTAGAATCTCCAGAAATTTTTTTGATATTCTTAGGAGATTATATCGATAGAGGGGAATTTTCAAATGAAGTATTTATTCTTGTAATTTTACTGAATCTTATTTTTCCATCGACCGTGTTTCTTTTACCTGGGAATCATGAATTGTATCATTATTTTCAGTATCAAAATCCAGATTTCTGGATTCAAGATGGGAAAATCAATTTGCTTTTTGAACCAATCAAAGGCTTGATAGAATCTTTACCACTAATATTATCATTTAAAAATGTTCTTTTTATTCATGGAGGCTTTTTTGATTTTGATAAGAATATAATAAGAGATATTGATTTTGTAAATCTACTTAAAAAAGAAAAAGGGATGAAACTAAAAAATTTAATAGAATTTTATGAAGATAAAGTATTTGATCTTGCTTGGGCTGATTATGCGGATAATTATAGAGATATAATACATTCAAAGGCACTTGGAAGACCAGTTAAATCGGAAGAAGATTTAAAAAAACTAAAGAATAATTTTGGCATAGATTTGATAATTCGTGGGCATCAGCCTTCATTAAAAGGAATTTCTTTTAACAAAAAAGTAGTAACCCTAATTACATCTTTTCTTTATTCAAATGTAGGGAGAATGAATGGCAGCCTCATCGCTTTGTTGAAAAAGAAAAACAACAATTTTAAAAATATAGAAACATTAAAAGATAATTCCTTTAGAAAAGATATAGAAATAGTTGAAAATCTAATTATTGAAGATTATGCAATAAATATCGCAAGATTACTTTGAATTTTCTAGCATCATAATAAATTCAGTTTCATCCATTATTTTTATATTAAGCTCTTTTGCCTTTTCAAGTTTTGAACCAGGGTTACTTCCAACAACCAAATAGGTTAGCTTTGAAGATACAGCTGATAGTACTTTCCCACCTCTTTTTTCTATCTCTTGCTCGGCGATCTCTCTTTTAGGGAAATTTGATAATGTCCCTGTTATACAAAAACTCAATCCCTCAAAAGCTTTGCTTTTATTCCGCTCATCTTTCTTAGCATACAGCTTAAAACCCAGCTTTTCAAATTCATTCATCAAGTATAAGAATCTTTTACTTGAAAATATCTCTATAAAAAGGGAAGCAGTCTTTTCCCCTATCCCATTGATAGATGTAAAGATAGATATATCATTCTTTTTTGCGGCTTCTATCAACTTTTCACAGCTATCTAAACCATTGTTGATAAGAAGTTTTACTGTTTGTTTTCCAAGTTGGTTAAAGCCTAATGAGTATAAAAGAATATCAAAACTGTTTTGCTTGGATTTTTCGATTCCTTCCTTTATTAAATTCACCTTTTTTTCTGCGAATCCTTCGAATTTTAGTAAAATAGAGTAATCAATTTTATAGATATCTGGTATATCTTTTATTAAATTATTTTCAAAAAGCAGATCTATAGTTTCTTCTCCAAGATTTTCTATATTCATGCAATCGCGAGATGCGAAGTATATTATAGATTCCTTCATCTTTGAAGGGCATTTTTCGTTATCACAATAAGCTATTGGTCCGTCTAATCTTACTTCAGTAGAACAAGAAGGACAAAATTTAGGGACTTCAATAATGATTGGATTTTCCGATTTCTCTAAGACTTCTTCGACAGCAGGTATGATATCACCTCTTTTAGAAATAGAAACAATATCGCCTATTGAAAGCTCAAGCATCTTTATGTAATCTATATTATGCAAAGTCGCTCTGGAAACTGTAGATCCAGCAAGAGCCACTGGCTCTAATATAGCCACCGGAGTTATTCTCCCACCTCTTCCTACTTGCCAAACTATATCTTTAACAATAGTTACTGCCCTTGGAGCTTCGAATTTGTATGCTATAGCCCATCTTGGATGGTGCCCAGTATATCCAAGTTTATTTCTAGTACTAAATTCATTGACCTTAAAAACAAGACCATCTATCTGGTAAGCAAGACTATTTCTAATTTTTATAAAGTAATCGATTTGACTTTCCACCTCATTAAATTCTATTATCTTGAATTTTATCTCTTCTTTTTCTTCAGTAGCTTCTTCATCAAATAATGAAGTTGTTTCCTTAAAGGAAGTTGATTCCTTTAATAAAGTTGCTTCCTTCTTTTTTTTATTTGAAATGAAAAGAGTATTTGGTGAAACATTAAATCCAAATCTTAAAAGTAGAGAAAGTAATAGATAATCATTTTCAAAGCCTTCACAAACAGCATCATATGCAAAAAATTTCAATGGAATCTTCGCGACTTCTGAACTTTTAATTCTATTTAATGTACCTGATGCAAAATTTCTCGGATTTGCATATTCATTTGTATTTTTCAGTTTTTCAAAATCTTCTTTTTCAATATAAACTTCGCCTCTAACAGAGATATTTATTCTTTTATCTAATTTAAGTGGAATTGTTTTTATTGTCCTACAATTTTCTGTTATATCATTTCCAATAAAACCATCGCCTCTTGAAACTGCTTTGTCAAGAATTCCGTTTTTATAATAAAGGACTATAGACACCCCATCAAATTTTTCCTGCATACTAAATGTAGTTTCTGGGTACTCAGCAATTATTTTATTTATCCAATCTATAATTTCTGTTTTTGAATATGCCTTATCAAGAGAAAGAACTGGTATTTCATGCTTAATCTTTTCAAATTTATTTGAAAGGTCAGAACCTACCCTTTTTGTAGGAGAATTCGCATCAGCATATTCTGGAAATTGTTCTTCAAGGCTTTTTAGTTCATCGAAAAGGGCATCATATTCCAAATCTGAAATTTGTGGTTTGTTTTCAACATAATATAAATAATTATACTTCTCAATAAGTTTTTTAAGTTCTTCGATTCTTTCCTTTGCTTTTTCTCTATCCATAACTTTTCCCATTCGATTTTTATTTAATTATTTAGGATAATTTTCCCATAATTTTAATGTCTTACTATTAATGTCTCTTTATTAAAACCTTTATCATTACATTTTTTTTTAAGAATATTTTTATAAAATTAGAATAAAAAATTAATTATAAAATTTTGATTTATTAAAAATCCTTTATACTATTTTCTCTATCTCATATTTAATCTTCTTCGCTTTTTTTTTATCATAAATTCGAAGAAAAATTCCGTACGGTAGAAGCAAAAATAACGCTACAAAAAAAGAAAAGGTAGCCTTCAATAATTCTGAAAAATCCTTAAAGAAGAAATAATATGAGAATAAAATTCCAATTAAAAAGATAAGTAGTGGTATCAGATAGATTAATACACTAGCACTTAAAAGAGATGCATAGATAATCTTGATTTTGACTCTATCACCTATGGAAAAACCATCTTTGAATGGTAGAAAAAGAATTTCTCCTCGTTTTTGTCCGCAGTTAGACTTTATAGCACATACTTCGCAGTTCTCTACCCCATCAACTTTTACACCAATACCTTTATTTAAGTCAATACTAACAATGGTTCCTTTATCTTCAATCATACTACCGACCTTTTAATACAATCTTATTTTTTCAATGAGTATTATAAATAATAAAAGAGGAAATGCAAAAAATATAATATTTAAATTAAAATAAAATTAAAAAAAGATTTTTAAAGAAAATCAAATCAAAATGAAAATCAAATCTATAAAATATATTTAAATATTGACTTAGGTTATTAAATCTTTTATTGAAAAAATTAAAGATTTGTTTATAAATCAAAGGAAGATATTGTTTAATTGGTAAGACAAAAATATTTTGATTAGGAAAATATTATTTTACAAAATTTACATTAAAAAAAAAATTTAAATAGGAACTAAAATGGAAATAAAAAATGGCTATTTACCAAAAAAGATTGGTATAACAGGTTCGACAGGTTTTCTAGGAGCAAATTTCTTATTAAAACTTATAAATTCTGAAGATTATAATAGCATTCAAAAGATAAAAAGTTTTTACTCTTCTACTAGATGGAACCCTCTTTTACTTGATATTAATGATAAAAAGATAGAATTTGAAAAATTAGATATTTTAAATTATGAACAATGCATTGAAAAAACGAAAGATCTCGATTGTGTTGTTCATTTTGCTGCGATGGTTTCTTTTTCAAAAAAAGATTTAGGACAGCTCTGGAGGATAAATGTTGAGGGAACAGAAAATATACTTAGAGCTGCAATTGAAAATAAAATAAAAAGATTTGTCTTGATATCATCTATCAGTATATTAAACCATGCAATAGATGATAAAATTTTAACTGAAGAAGATATAGGAACAAATGAACAGACAAACAAGAAATATCATTACCATAGTTTTAATTCCAAAGATGAGATTGTCCAATGCCATAAACTATGGAAAGAAGGGAATAAAAGCTTTTTAAAAAAGATAAAACTTCCCTATCATGATACAAAATTAGCAAGTTATGTCATCGCAAAAGAGCTAGTAAAAGATAAAGATATCCAGCTTGTAACAGTTCTTCCAGGAACTGTTCTTGGGAAAGGAGATAACCATTATTCCATAACCAAACTAGTCGATAAGGTTTATAAAAATAGCCTTTTTGTTACTTTACCAGGCAAAGCAAGCTATGTACATGTAGAGGATTTATCAAATGGCATCTATCTTTCAATGGTAAAAGGTAAGAAAGATGAAGATTACATAATAAGTGGAAATATTGAGGATAATCTTCCATATCCTTTCTTTATGAAATCAATTGCAAAAAAACTAAAAAGGTTGACAAAAAAAATTATCCTTTCAAGATTTCTTGTTTTACCTTCTTTTTTATCTATCCCTGTTGCTAGATTTTTAGAATTTATTTACCCATCTTCTTCAATAACAGAAGGCATGGTCAAATCGGGTTATTCTAAATCTGTACTATCAATTGAGAAAGCGGAAAAAACACTTGGATATAAACCAGTAAAATCTTTTGATGATATGATAGATGATTTATGCAAAGATTTTTTAGAAAGAGAAATTTCAGAATATATTAAAAACAAAAAACATTTCATGATGATTAGAAACCTTGTTTGTTCAAACTGGGTGAAAAAAAATGCAAAATTAATAGTAAATTATGATAAAGATGTAGAGGATAGTCCAAGAAAAGTCTATCTTGTTAATCATCCAACAACATATGATTTTTTTACTTTGGTTCATTTAGCTAAAAATAATTTCTATTTGCCTATTGAACATACGGCATTTGATATCCCGATAGTAGGTTATTTCTTGCATAATTCTGGATTTCTACCTGTTTTTAAAAAGAAAGAAAAAAATTCAGAAATAATAAATAAGATGGTTGATAAAATTAAAAAAGGTTTACCAGTATTAAATTCAATAAGATCTGGGGGTATAGCATCAGGAAAACCCGGTAGACTTAGAACGGGTGGTGCAGTTATCGCCGATTTATCTAAAGCTGATATTGTCCCACTGCATATTTATGTTGAAAAAGATAGACTTGTGAAGAATTTTTTAATCACTTTAAAACTAAAAAAAGCACCGATAGTCAAATTTCATAATGCTCTTGTCTTTGTATCATTTTTAAAACCATTAAAATGGTCAGATTATCATAAAGATAATATGACTAAAGAAGACTATTATAATATAATGGAAAAGGTGGAGAGCTTATTTAAACAGCAAGATGAGTTAATAGAAAGAAAATTGAAAGAAGAAAAATCATATTATGATGCCGTTAAAAGGCAAGGTGGATCTGACATTTTCATAAATTTTTAACAAGTTATAAAATATTTCTTGACATTATTCAAAAATTATCTACAATTATTAAAATCGTAAATTTTTTATTTCTAACTAATAAAGTAATAAATACTTAATTACATTATATGGGGTAGGTCAATTAAAATGATAATCAATAGGAATATTTTAAAAATTTTTTTGATAACTATATTAATCGCTTCGATTTTTAATTTTAGCTTCAATTATGATAAGGCAATTTTTAAAAATATTCTTTTTGAAACTCTTGATTCCAAAAATGGATTATCTAACTCATCAATATCTGCTATAGTTCAGGATAGTAAAGGTTTCTTGTGGTTCGCAACACAAAATGGTTTAAATAGATTTGACGGAAAAGAATTTTTAGTTTTTAATAATGAACCATTTGTCAAAAATACCATACCTAACCAATTGATTCAAACTATGTATATAGATAAAAATGATATATTATGGTTAGGAACTTATTCAGGCTTATGTAGATTTGATATTAAAAATGGGAGTTTTACTACTTATAAGAACGATATCGGTGATGAAACTTCACTTTCAAATGATATAGTTATTGCTATTGAAAGAGATATGGAAGGTAACCTTTGGGTTGGGACTTTAAAAGGA
>JAAZOT010000072.1 GCA_012797605.1 Spirochaetales bacterium
CCTACCAAACTTATTATATGAATTGTACTTGTTATATGAATTGTATCGGAAAAATTAAGACTTTATAAAGATATGAAAAATTTATTTTCTAATTAAAAATACATAATCACCAATATTTGGTCCCTTACCAAAAATCTTGATTATTTTAGCATTTACTATTGTTGTAGCATAAGAAGTTACTTCAACAATTGCAGTTTGAGTAAAAGTTCCATCATCGTTTCTATGCTTAACTATAAGCTGATCGCCAATTTCTACTTTTGTAGCTAGGTTTGGATCTTTTAAAATCTGGATTATTTCTGGAAAAATCTTGAATACATTTCCTATTTTAACTTCATTTTCAGCTAATTCTTGTTCCTGCACATTTAAAACTGAATTAGAATTTTGTTTTACATTTATATAGATTTGCTGTAATAATTCTGACCCTAATGTTGAATATGAAGTATTTCCATATTTACTAAATAATTCTAACAAAGATTTGACTGCATTATCGTAATCTTGGTTATTAAAATAGTTCTTTGCTTGTTGATAGAGTTTTGCTGCTGAATTTTCCAATCCTTTATTTTCCAGATTTATCTCTGATTTAACCTTATATTCAACTACTATTAAAGAGTTTTTAGTATTAGGATATAGGCTTAAATAATTATTTGCTAATTGAATGACAAGACTATAATTTTTATTTATAAAAGCATTATATATAGAATTAAATAATGATGCTGAATTTGCTTCCAAAGTTTGGTTTACTTCCATATTTTGTTTTTCAAATACTACTTTCAAAAAATCTTCAAAATACATTTTTTCATTATCAACAATAACATCATATTTAGTGAAAGCAAGGTAATAGTTTTCATAAGCGAAAATCAAATTTCCTTTTTTATGTTCATTTATGGCTTTTTCAAGAAGTTTCGATTTCTCCAATTTCTTTGTTTCGGTTGTCTCCTTTTGACTTAGATCATTTAATACTATATCTATAACAAATTTATCAAATAGCTTCTCATCCTCTGCCATTATGGCTGCTGAAGGATTATTAAAAATAAAAGAATAAAAATCTGAAAGAGCTTTTTTAAGTCTTATTCTATCATTATTATTGTATGCTACAAGAATTGCTTTATAATATCCAATAAGGTTCTCTTTGAGTTTTAGTTGAATGGCTGAAGATTGTTTTAATTGCTCATTTTCTTGCTCAATCTTTTTTTGTGCTTCTTCAGATAAAGCGAGTTTTTCTTCAGCTACTTTTATTGCTTGGTTAGCTTGTTCAATCTGTTTCTCTTTTTCAGATAAGGCTTGTTTATAAGAATTTTCTTTGGCTTTTAATTCATTTTCTTTTGCTTCTATCTGTTGCTGAAATGCCTTTCTTTGAGCATCAATTTGGTTCCTTGCCTCTTGAAGTCTTTTTTCCTTTTCTGCAACTAGCTCTTTGTATCTTTTATCAAACTCTGCTCTGCTTATCAAACCTCTATTCAATTTATTCTTCTCTTCTTCTATCTTTTTGAGGTATTCATCTTCTATCTCTTTAGTTTTTTGATTTAATGCTATTATCTGATTTTTCTCAAATTGATCCTTTTGCTTCTGTAAAGATTCCAGTTGCATTGTAATTTCTTTTAACTGTTCATTCAACTGATTTTTTTCTTGCTCTTGTTTTCTTTGAAGTTCTCTAATTATTAATGATTCCATTCCCCCAATATTTTTTATCTCCTGAGCCATTTTAGATTCCTGCTGTCCAGAATAAACATTTAAAACTATAAAAACAACTATTGCTAAAGATATAAGAATAGAATATAAGATTACAAGCTGGGGAGTAAATGATTTACTTTCTTTCATGTATTTTTTTTGAACTTCATGAAAATTTGATATTTTTAGCTTATCTACTTCTTTTTCTATTTGTTGAAATATCTCTTCTTTCTTTGCTTCATCAATATTGGATTCATATTTTGGGTTTTCGTTTGTATGTTCTGGATTTTTCTCAATATCCTCTTTTTTTACTTCTTTTTCCATATCTTCACCAACTGTTTTTTCTTTTAAGGTTAAAAAATAATTTTTTAGTATCCATTTTATAGATAAAATTATAATCTCTTTACTTTTAAATTCAATTTTTTTTATAATAAAATTTTCACCATTATCTACTATTTGTTCATCTAATATTATTTTGTAAAAATTTAATGGGACTAATATAGTTTTATTATCTCTAACTATTAGATTAAAACTATCAACTTTTTCAGTATCTTCAAAATTTAAATTAAATTTGTCTTTCAAAATTGATTTAATAGATATAAAATCTTTTAATTTAATAAAATTTCTTTTTTCTATTTTAACAATCTTAGTTTGATCATCCATTATCAAAGAAAAAATTTTACTATTAATTTTAAAAACTATAAGTATAGTTTTATTATTCATTAATGGTACCTTTAAAATTTATTGATTTTTTTTAATTATCCTAATTTATTAATAAAAATATGAATAAAATTTCATATAAATATTTTACAATTTTTTTGATTATCGGATTAATAGGTTTTTTGTTTACAAGCTGCGCTTCAAGCTTAAATTATATCATCTATACCCCTTATGCCCCTATTTACCTAAATTTTAAAGTTATTTATCCTTCTCAAATAGCTTTTAATATTGGGAACATACTGCCTTTAAAAATAGAATATGAATCCAAATCTTACAATATTTATCCTTTAATAATTGAAATATCAATATATTCTAATTATCAATACATAATTGATCCTTATACTTCATTTATTTTAAAAATAGAAAATCAGATCTATTTCCCAAAATTACCTGAAGAACTTAAGAATTCAGAACTTTCAAGTTTACTGCTTAATAAAGAAAAAAAAATACTAATAGTCCAACCTTTTCCTCAGACATTAAGATTAATCTATTTTTTGACAAATAATGTTGAAAATAAAAAACTAAAGATAATATGTAGTATAAATAATAAAGTCTTTATTTATGATTTATAAATAGATTTAAAACCAGGTGGTTGCTTTCTAAATCTTGGATGTAAAAGTAACCAGTTCTCAGGATACTTTTTTATTATTTTTTCCAACGATTGATGAAAAAAATATGTAATATAGAAAGATTTTTCATCAAAACTTAGATCTTCGTATTTTTTAATATTATTTTTAAAATCTTTTAAATAATCAGAATTTTTATTCTCTTCTTTCAAACTAAAATTATCATCAATCGAATAAAATTTATTAAAATTCTCCAAATTATTCTTATATTCTTCTTCCCTTGAACTTAAGTTAAAAGTCTTATTAAAAAGGAAAAGGAAATGTTTTTCCTCTATAGTAAGTTCATCATATAATTTTTCAAAATCATATTCTTTTTCAATAAAGCCAAATTGATTATAATTTTCATCAATTATAGAATATGCAAATAGTACAGGGCTATTTGTTTTCAAATGAAAAAAAGAAAAACCCCTACTCGCCGAAGCAATTTTTCCAAGAAAAGGGATATAAATATAATTTTTAATTGTGTTTTGATCTGCAACTACACATAAAATTTCCTTTTTTAATAAAGGACGAATCATATTTAATGGAGATGAGAATTTGGATATTAATTTTAACCCAAATTTCGTTCTAAAACCTGTTAAATACTTATCAATAATCCTATTATCAAGAGGTCGATAGATTACATTTAAGTTAAACCCATTTATACAAGCATGCGAACCAAAAATTTCCCAATTTCCTAGGTGACCGAGAACTATAATAACTCCTCTATCCTTTGATAGACTTTCCTGAGCATTTTCATATCCCTTCACAACCATTTTCTTAAGTAATCTTTCTTTATTAAGTTTTTGAAATAAAATTTGATCTGAAAAAATTTCAGCATAAACTTTACAGAATTTTTCAAATATCTTCTTTTTCTCATCTTTAGAGAAATTAGGATTAATAATTTCAAGATTTTTGAAAATGATTTTTCTTTGGCTTTTTATAATAGAAAATAAGAATTTTATAATATTTCTTATGAATTTTCTAAGAATTTTTTCATTAATTATTTTTGCTAAATTAAATAATAAGTAAACAAAAGAAAATTCTATTTGTTGGATTATTTTCTTTTTCATAGTAATTATTAAAAAAGAATTTTAATCAAAAATAAAGAGAATATTACTTCAGATTTTTTATTCAATTGGATACATATCTTTTTCATCAGCGTCTAGCACTAAAGATGTCTCGACCTTTTGAATTCCAGGTGCTTTAGATATCTTTTCAGAGATTATTTCATTTAAATTTTCTAAGGAAGTAGCACTTGTTTTAACTAAAAAATCGAATCTTCCAGTTAAATGATATACCTCTAAAAGTTCTGGTATATCTGAAAGATATTTTAATACACTAGTTATTGTTTCTGCAGAATTGTTTGAAAGCATTATAAAAGTGAACGCAAGGATAGGTCTACCTATCGCTTTTCTATTGAGAAGAGCCTTATACCCTAATATTACTCCATCTGTTTCTAATTTTTTCACTCTTTCAAGAACCGATGGCGGGGAAAGATAGATTTGCTCTGCAATTTCTTTATTGGTAATCCTTCCGTTTTTTTGTAATATTTCGAGTATTTTTTTATTCCTTGCGTCCATTATGCCTCCAAAATCAATTAAAGATATAAACTTTATTGTTTTAGATAGTAAAATATTTAAGATAATAATATAGCTTTTTATAAAAATTTAACTATATAATTCCTTAAATAATTCATATAATTCTTTAGATTCTTCGAACATATGTAAAGTAAAAGCAGCATGTCCTTTTGTATAACCATTTCCTATTAACATAACAACATCTTTACCAACACCTTCAGCACCCAAAGCTGCCTTTGTAAATGAAGTAGCCATAGAAAAGAAATATATTACTCCATCGTCTCTTGTTGTAAGAATAGAAGCCATTTCTGTATTTGGAATATTTACAGTGTTTATAGTTACATCAGCAAGTTTGCCATTTGATGCTTTTGTAAAAGCTTCCAAAACTGCTAAAGGATTTGTAGCATCTACACAAATAACCTCATCACAATATCCAAGTTTTTTCAATCTTTCGACTTTGTGAGGAGAATGTCCTAGTCCAATGACTTTTCCATTTACACCTGCTCTTTTCTTAGCTTCATAAGCACAAAGCACACCAGATTTACCTGTTGCTCCGATTATAAAAACTGTATCACCTGGTTTAACAAGTCTTGCAACCTGAGGAGCTGCTCCTGCAACATCTAAAGCAGCAAGAGCGACTGTTTCTGGGATGTTTTCTGGTATTTTTGCCCAGATTCCAGATTCAAATAAAATAGCTGTACCTTCAATATCAACCTGCTCTTTATCTTTCTTAACTTTAAGAATTTTATTGATTTTTAATGGAGTGGTAGAAAGTGAAACTAATGAAGCAATTTTATCCCCAACTTTTAAATCAATTTTCCCCTCTAAATCTTTTCCTATTTCCTTAACCTTCCCGATGAACATTCCACCAGAACCTGTTACAGGGTTATGTTGTTTACCTCTTTTTTCAACAGTATCAAGGATGATTTCACCAATCTTTTTTTCGTCTTGATTAGCTTGTTCTTTTATTTGAGTGAAAGAAGCCGAATCGACATTTAATGTTATTACATCACATAGTATTTCATTAGAATAGATTTCCATATCATTATCAATTTTCCAAGCAGCCTGAGGTAGCACTCCTTTTGGCTCAATTACTCTATGAGAACCGTATTTATCACCTTTCCCTTTCATCTAAAGCTCCTTTTCTTTATTAGTAATCAATTCTTGCTTTTTTTCAACAAAATTTTATTTTTACTTAAACAAAAACGCTATTTTATATTTAAATTTATCAATAAAAAGATAAGAAGGGATAATTTATGAACAATATTAAAAACTTAAAATTGGAAGTTCCTAAATTAATCGATCAACTAAAAAAAGATTTAATTTCTAAAGTCAAGAATTCTTATGCTCCATATTCCAATTTCCATGTTGTAGCCGCACTTATTACAAAAAATAATATCTATTTTGGGGTAAATGTAGAAAATAGAAGTTTTGGTTTGACTAATTGTGCAGAAAGAAGTGCTATTTTTTCTGCTATTTCAAATGGGGACACCGATTTCGTTTCTATCTTTATATATTCTCCAGATTATGATGAACCTATACCTCCATGTGGAGCCTGCAGGCAGGTTATTTCTGAATTTTCAAAAGATTTACCAATTGTAATGTTATCAAAAGATTTCGATTATGAAATAACAACTATAGATAAACTTTTACCAAAAGATTCTTTAAATAAATTAAATGAAAAAATGAATTAATATAAAAAATTATAGATAGTAATAAATACTGGACAGGAATAAGCTGAATTCTGTTTTTAGGTTCATTTCTCTTAGCTAAAAATCACTTTACAGCTTTTGCGTTAAAACATGGAAAAGAAGGGGGCTTTTTATCCATGCAACACTTGCTCAAGGCAGGGTTTACCATTAACAATAATTTTGTTCTGTAAGCTTTTACCTTACATTTTCACCTTAGCCTATTAATTGGCTGTTTTTTTTCTGTGGCACTTTCCATGAGGTTTCCCTCCAATAGCCATTAGCTACTGCCTTCCCCAAAGAGTTCAGACTTTCCTCTCAAAAATAGATTTTGAGCGAACCTTTTCCTGTCCAGTTTTTTCGATTTTTTTAAACAATTTCATCTTCTGAAAAATATAGCATCCTTGAACAATATGGACAAAAAACTATTTCTTTTTGGGCTTTGACTTTATTTATTAAAGAAAATGGTAAAATCATATTACAACCAGAACAATAGTTGTTGTAAACTGGAACAATTGCCAGATCACCTTTGTTTCTGAAAATTCTATCAAATTTTTCTATAATATCATCATCAATATTTGCTAATATCTCTTTTTTCTTATTTAATAAATCTTGAAGTTCATCTATTTTTTTCTGTCTATTATTCTTAATATTTTCTTCTTCTTTTATCAATTCTTCTTTCAATACTTTTAAAGTCGCTTCATTTGTCTGAATATCCTTATATTTTTTATGTTTTTGCTCTTCTAAGTCTTCAATTTTTTTCTTATAGTTATCAATTTGCATTCCAAGATCTTTTCTTTTTTCCTCTTTTTCATTTTTTGAACTTGTAGAATATGAAGTATCATTATCAAGATTCTCTATTTCTTTCTTTTTCTCCTCTATCAATTTAGAAATATTTTCAATTTCTTTTTCAATTTCAACTATCTCTTGTTTGGAAGAGATTACTTTTTTTTCATTGTTTTCTATCTTGCTTAGAGCTTCTTCTCGTCTTGCTGGCATTAATTCTATCTCTTTTTCGAGATAAGTAATAGACTTTTGTATTTCTTGAGCTTTTATAAGATTAGCAATAGTAGATTCCATCAACATACTCCTTAATTCTATCTAAAATAAAATCGATACAATTTAACTTAAAAATTTAATTAATCAATACTATCTTTGAATTCTGAAATCTTACTCTTTCTATTTGGATGCTGCAATTTTTTTAATGCTTTAGCTTCAATTTGTCTTATTCTTTCCCTGGTAACATCGAATCTAAATCCAACTTCTTCCAAGGTCAAACAAGCACCGTCTCGTAAGCCAAATCTATATTCAATAACCTCTTTTTCTTTTTGAGGTAAATCCTGCAAAAGTTCATAGATTTTTTCTTTTAATAATTTGTAGGTAAGATTTTTTTCTGGTGAATCACCTTTTGCATCAACAATAAAGTCGGAAAGTTGAGAATCTTCATCTTCACCTATAGGTGTTTCAAGCGAAATAGGATCTTTCATAATGGCTTGTACTTGTTTAAGTTTAAATACTGGCATTCCCAATCTTTCAGATAACTCATCTAATGTTGGCTCTCGCCCATATAATTGTAAAAGATTTTTACTTTCTTTCAGGACACGATTCATCTGCTCAATCATATGAACAGGAACTCTTATGGTTCTTGCCTGATCAGAGATAGCTCTTGTAATAGCCTGCCTTATCCACCATGTAGCGTAAGTCGAAAACTTATATCCTTTTTTATATTCAAACTTTTCAACTGCCTTTATTAAACCAATATTCCCTTCTTGAATTAAATCAAAAAAATGTAAGCCCTTATTAGTATACTTTTTAGCTATTGATACCACAAGTCTTAAATTTGCCTGTACAAGTTGTTCTCTAGCAGATTTTATCTTATGTTCACCCTCTTCAATTATTTTAAATTTTTCTATAAAGTTATCTACAAATTCTCCAGTTTCAATCTGAATTTTATCAAAGTCTTCTTTGTTTTTTTCTATTATTTTTTTTAACTGTAATTGTTCTTCAAAACTAATTTTATATCTGTCTGTTATTTCTTTGATAACTATTGTTTTTGTAATAATTCCGCCAGATGATTTGTAATTTGTCAAATTTACTTTTTCATAGGTTTGTTCAAAATATTTCCTTGTCCTCTTTCTGCAGTCTCTATACAAATCATAGTAAATATTAAGTTTTTCTATGATATTCGATAACTCTCGCTTGGATATTTTAAGTTTTCTAAACTTTCTAGCGAATTTATCGAAATATTCATTTAACTCATCTTCATCTTCCGAAATAAATTCATCGGCTTTAACAATTTTTTTTTCGACTAAAGTTGCAATGCTTTTAAAACTTTGCTGATATAACCTTGTTAAATCATATAGATTTTTTTCAAATTCCTTTCTTTCTTTATTCCCTTCTTCACTATCTAAAATCATATCAAAATCAAATACAGAATAGATATCTATATTTTTCCTATTTTCAATTACATTTTCTTTAAAATATTTTAAAGTGTAAAACATTGTTAATAAAACTTTAATAACCTGTTCTTTACCTTCCTCTATCTGCTTAGCCAATCTTATCTCTTCTTCAGGTGTAAGAAGAGATACTTTTCCAATCTCTTTAAGATAAAGCCTTATCGGATCATTTGGCAATATTGTAAAATCAGTTTCAACATACTTTTCTTCTGGTTTTACTTCTTCTTCAACTATCTCTTCTTCATAAAATTCTTCAAAAGCATCTTCATCAAAATCGACTCCAAGTTCTTTATCTTGCATAAAATAATCGAAATCGTCACTTTTAGTTCTTTCATCAACTATCTCAATATTTTTTGAACTTAAATATGCGATTAATTGATCAATAACTGATTGTGAAATAACATCATCTGGTAGATTATTGTTTATTTCATCATAAGTTAGTTGACCAGTTTTTTCTCCTATTAAAATTAATTTTCTAAATTCAGGATAATTTTCTAAGTCAAACATATTAACTTCTTGCTCCTTGATTTATATATCTTCACAAAATTTTTAACGATTTTATACTTA
>JAAZOT010000073.1 GCA_012797605.1 Spirochaetales bacterium
ACTTCAATACCTTTAGCTTTAGCTGCATCAGCATAAGGAGTAAGTTTTCTAATAGGTGATGAAGGCATCATCTGCCCTCTTTTTGATGTTTTCATTATTCTTTCCTTCTAAATTTTTTGAAATATAATTTTTACTATTTCTTTGTCAAGAATATAAAAAATCTAAAGGTTAAAATTATAAAATATCAAAAGAATAAAATATTATAATAACAAAATAACACAATAATAATAAATTAGACTTATATTCTATGGAGTATTAAAAACTATTTGTATTCTGAGATTCTTATAGTATGATTTTTACAAATATAAAGAAAAAGGTAATTATTATGGGAATTTCAGATTTGTTTTCCATATTAAATTTAATATTTTTTCAAAGGATTAATTATAAAAAGAAAAAGGTTAGATTAGATAACTTTATTGAATATTTTCCAGAGACTAAAAATAATGAATCAACCTTCTATTTCCTTTCTAAAATTGATGAAACTGATTTCTTTAAATTAAAAAACTTTTTTTTGTTTGATCAGGATAATATAAAAAACATATTGGATAAAGGGAAAAAACATGAAGGTGAATCAAATAATGATAATAAAATTCCTATTAAATTTTATAATGATAATAAGAAAGCAATAATTACAATTGAGATAGATGATAATAAAAAGATATTTGGTTTAGGTTCTAAGTTTTCGCCTTTTGATAGAAAAGGGATGATTTTTGATAATTTAAACACTGATAATCCTTATCATGCATATTTTGTAGATAATTTATATTCAACTCTTAATATCTTCTATATATTTGATGAAAAAACTCAAACAACAGATTGTCTTATATTAGATTATCCTGGTATAGTTAGGTACGATTTTGGTAAAACTTGTAAAAATCAAATAAGAATAGAAATTTCTTCCACTTCTTTTCAACTGATAATATTTAAAAACTATGATTTTTACTCTTCCATTAAAAAAGCTTACGAAATTTGTAACAATTTTTACAGACCACCATTTCATGCTTTTGGTTATACTTATTCTCATTGGGGCATCAAATCAATAAATGAGATTGAAAAAATCACAAAATCCCATGAGGAAGAAAATATCCCATTATCTAATATTTGTCTTGATATCGATTATATGGATTCTTTTAAAAATTTTACAATAAACGAAAATTATGGAAATTTCATTGGCTTTAGTAATTTTTGCAAAGAGCTTAAAAATAAAAACATCTTTTTTATTCCTATTATTGATGCTGCTATAAAGTTTGAAAATGGATATGCTGCTTATGATGAATTTAAAAATAAAGGCAATTTAGTTAAAAATAAAAATGGCAATATTTATTATGGTAATGTTTGGCCAGGGAAATCAGTTTTTCCAGATTTTTTCGATAAAAAAGATCAAATAGTACTTAAAAATTTAATAGACGATTGGATAAAGAAAACAAATACCAACGGTTGTTGGCTTGATATGAATGAACCTTCTATTTTCAATGAGAAAACAAGAACATTTTCAGAAGATGCAAGATTCTTAAATGGAAAAGTCGAAAACGAAAAATTACACAACATGTACCCATACTTTCAAGCAAAGGTTACATATGAAAGTTATATTGAAAACAATATAAGACCTATGATATTTTCAAGATCATTTTATACATTTATGAATCAATACTGTGGAAATTGGACTGGAGATAATCAACCAAGATATCTCCATTTGAAAACTGGATTTCAGCAGATAATAAGCCTTTCACTTTCTCTAGTTATGTATTGTGGTACAGATATAGGAGGCTTCTGGTTTAATCCAACAAATGAACTTTTTATTAAATGGTTTAAAGCTTGCTTGTTTCATCCCCTTTTTAGAAATCATAGCAGTATTTTTGCAAAACCAAGAGAAATTCCATCATTAAAACCAAAAGTTAAAGAAAAGATTACGCAAATCATAAAAGCGAGATATGCTTTATTACCTTCAATATATTCACTTTTTATGTTATCTATTTTCAATAAAAAGCCCTATATTATGCCTTATTTATATAAAAAAGAGGATAAATTTATTCTATCAGATGAAGTGATAATCATTTCAGATACAATAGGTTATGACCCATTTGGTACTAATTTACTTAAAAGAGATGATTGTTTTAAAAAATTTATATTTTTTGATGAAGTTGATTTTTATATAAAAAAAGGAAAAGGAATATTTTTATCATCAAAACTTTTACCAAGTAAAAATATCTTTGAAACATTTCCATTAAAATTTTTAGGCGCTTTTGATGAAAATAATAAAATTGTTGGTGAAATTTACTTTGATGATGGCATAACTTCATCTTCATTAAATAATTTTGCGATATATAAATTTATAATTGAAAAAGAAAATAATGGAAATATTAAAAAGAATTTTAATAAAACTTTTTCAAACCTTGAAAAAAATATTGAATTAGAAATTGAAAAGTTACTAAATGAAATAGAAGTTCAGATTATATAAAATTTTCACAAATTAATAACATTTTATTCACATCTTTTCTTTTTTTTGAATTACTTCATTATTACTTAAATGAAAATATTTATCATAAATTTCATGGATTTAATATGAAAAAGAGTAAATTTGATTTAATTTTATTTGATATTGATGGCGTTTTAGAGTATCAAGGTAAGGTGTTTGAAGGTGCAATAGAACTGGTAAATAGTATTAGAAATGAGGGAATCAAAGTTAAATTTTTAACCAATAGCACCTTAAAATCATCTAAAAGTGCCACAGAAAAATTAATAAAAAGAGGTTTTACTGTATATACAGATGAAGTTATTACTGCATCTTTTGCAACTGCACAGTATTTAAAACTATTAAACCCAAGATCTATTTGGCTATTACTTGCACGAGAAGGTGTTGAAGAATTTAAGGATTTTATCATTGATGAAGAAAACCCTGAGTATGTTGTAATTGGAGATTGTCGAGATTCTTTTAATTTTAATACTATGAATAAAGTCTTGCAAAAGGTTATGGGTGGATCAAAATTAATTGGTATGATTTCAGAACTTATAGATTCAAGCCTAGGAACACTTGAATTAAATGTTGGTTCATGGGTTAGCATGATTGAGAGAGCAGCAAATGTAAAAGCGACATACATTGGAAAACCCAATAAATTTGTATTTGATCTAATTTTAAAAAACTATGATATAGATAAAAAGAGAGTCCTAATGGTTGGAGATAGAATCAGTTCAGATATTGTCGGAGCAAAAGTTAGTGGTATAAAATCCTGCCTAGTAAAACAAGGTGAATATTCACCAGAACATCTTAAAATTAAAGCCAAACCTGATTTTACAATCAATTCTATATCTGAGCTTACTAAGGTAATATTTTCATAAAGAATGAAGACTATGCAAAACTTAAAATATATCAGAAATATAAACTAAATATAAGAAAGTAGGATAAATAAATGGCAAAAACTCCTTTTGTTCATTTGCATACTCATACTGAATATTCAATGCTAGATGGAGCTTGCAAAGTTAAAAAACTGGCAAAAAAAGCAGCAGCTTTTGATATGCCTGCAGCTGCAATAACCGATCATGGAAACCTTCATGGAATAATAGCATTCTGTGATGCAATGTCTGCTGAAAATATACAACCTATTGTTGGCCAAGAGTTTTATGTTGCCCCAAAAGATAGAAAAATAAAAAGCAAAATCAACAATTCTGTTGATCCTCAAAACCCATTTCATTTAATTCTTTTAGCAAAAAATGAGATTTGTCTTAAGAATCTTTACTTTCTTTCGAGTATTAGCTACATAGAAGGATTTTATTATAAGCCAAGGATAGATAAGGAAATTTTAGCGTCCCATAGTGAAGGTTTAATAGCTTTAACTGCATGCCTAGCTGGGGAGATACCTTATTATATTCAAAGAGATGAGATAGAGAAAGCTAAAAAGTCTTTGTCTGAATATTTAGATATCTTTGGAAAAGAAAATCTATTTTTAGAACTTATGTATCATGGAATTGAAGCTGAAAAAAAAGTAAACAGAACTTTAATTGAATTTTCAAGACTTTATGGGCTTGATATTGTTGCAACCAATGACAATCACTATCTTGAAAAGGATGACGCAGAAAAACATAATATTTTACTTGCAATTCAAACTCAATCTACAATAGATGATAAGCAAAGATTCATGTTTGATGGGAGTGGCTATTATTTCAAAAGTTATGAGGAAATGAAACAGATCTTTCAAGATTACCCAGAGGCATTAAACAATACCTTAAAAATTATGGAAATGTGTAAAGTTAACTTTAAGTTTGGAGAGATGAACCTTCCCAAATACCCTTTAGATGAGGGTTATTCAGAAGAAACAATGTTAAAAAAGCTAGCAGAAGAGGGATTAAAAAGAAGATATACTGAAATAACGCCAGAAATAAAAGATAGGTTTGATTATGAATTTAATGTAATATCTTCTAAAAAATTCTGTGGATATTTTTTGATTGTTTGGGACTTAATAAACTGGTCAAAAAGCAATGGAATATTGGTCGGCCCTGGCCGTGGAAGTGCAGGAGGATCTATCTTAGCCTATGCTCTTGGTATTACAGATATAGATCCATTAAAACATAATCTTATGTTTGAAAGATTCTTAAATCCAGAAAGAACAAACATGCCAGATATAGATATAGACTTTCAAGATGTTGAAAGACCAAGAGTAATTGACTACATAAAACAAAGATATGGTGCTGACCATGTTGCAGCTATTGGGGCATTTTCCGCATTAAAAGCTAAACAAGCTATCAAGGATGTGGCTCGTGTATTAAAAATAAGTGCATCTGATGCTAATAAAATTACCTCTTTAATAAATTCCGATTCATTAGAAGAAGAAATTAAAACAAATGAAACCTTTAAGTCTGTTATGGAGCAAAACGAATTATATACTAAATGTCTTGAATATGCCTTATTCGTCGAAGGATTATTTAGACAAACTACTATTCATGCAGCTGGAGTTGTAATAACTCAAAATCCAGTCATAAATGAACTTCCTCTTATGATAAGCTCCGATTCTAACCTAATAGTTAGCCAGTTTGAAAAAGATACAGTTGAAAGACTAGGTTACCTTAAGATGGATATATTAGGCATAAATTATCTGACAATTCTTAAGGATACAATTGATTATATATATAAAAGACATGGAGTAAGAATATTATTAGAAAACATACCGTTAGAAGATGAAAAAATATATAAGCTATTATCCAGTGAAAATACTGCTGGTTGCTTTCAGGTTGAAGCTGCTGGATTTACTAAAATGCTAAAACAACTAAAACCTAAAAATATTGAAGATATCACAGCCGCTTTGGCTCTTTATAGACCAGGTCCATTAAAAAGTGGTTATGTTGCTACATATATAGATAGAAAGAACAATCCTGAAAAGATTGAATATCCATTTGAAGAACTTAAACCTGTCTTAACAGAAACCTATGGTGTTATAGCTTATCAGGAACAAATAATGAAGATTTCAATGATACTTTCTGGTTTTACTGGTGCCGAAGCAGATACCCTTAGAAAAGCTGTTGCCAAAAAAAAAGGTGATTTAATGGAAAAAATGAAAAATAAGTTCATTGAAGGAGCAGTAAAAAGAGGAAAGGATGAAAAAAAGGTAGTTCAACTTTTTGAAGATATAAACAATTTTGCAGATTATTGTTTTAATAAATCTCACTCTGCGGCATATGCTTATCTAACAGTATATACTGCTTATTTCAAGGCTTATTACCCAATAGAGTTTATGACAGCGTTAATAAAAAACAATATTGATGATATAGATAAGGTTTCTAGCTATGTAAGAAATGCAAAAAACATGGGGATTAAGTTTGTTACACCTTCTGTAAATGAATCAAGTATAAACTTTGAAATAGTTAATGATAATATCGTTTTTGGTTTAGCTGCTATTAAAGGGGTGGGAGAAGCTGCAGCTGAATTGATAATTAATGAGAGAGAAAAAAATGGCAAGTTTAAAGATTTTTTAGATTTTCTTTTTAGGATGGATCTTCAAAAGATAAATAAAAAGATAATTGAAGCTTTAATCCAAGTTGGAGCATTTGATTGGACAGGGCATGAAAGACAGCCACTTTTAAAAGCATATGATGAACTTTCCGAGTATGCTTTAAGTAAAAAAAATGATGATGGTAGTTCACTATTTGATGAAACAAATAACGAAAATTTTGAAGAAAGTTATCAAAATTCATTAATTACAAAGTATAAAGATTCTATTGATTTTAGTTTAGATAAAGATGATAAAATTTATGAATATGCAAGATGGGAAGCCCAATTATGTGGTCTACCTTTGAAAAGTGATCCTTTAGAAAAATATTATTATCTTGTTAATATTATAAATCCTAAAAATTTATCCACTTTTATTGAAAATATAAAGCCAAACGAATCTGCCCAAATAATAGGATACATTGAGAATGTTACTACAAGGACAAAACAAAATGGTAAAGCAGGTATTTATTATATCTTAAAACTTTTCAATGGATATGAAAGTCTAGAACTTTTCTTTTTTCCTACTGAAAATATTGATCCTTCTTTTTACGAACAGATGCTCAAGTCTTATATTCCAAGAGTGTTTATAATAAACTGCAAAGAATATACTGGATACGATAATAAAATTGACAAAAGAATAAATATAGTAGATATTAAACCGATTGAAGATGTTAAAAAGCCTTCTGTAAAATCATATACGATTCTACTTAATCCTTATATAACAGAAGAAAATATTTTAGAACTTACAAATTTCTTTAACAAAAATATTGGAAACTGCCCAATAACTATCAAATTTATAAATTACTCTGGTACATTTGAAGTAACTTCAATTAAATTATCTGAAAAAGAGGATATAATTAATCAAATTAGAAATTTTGACTTTATTGAAGATATTGTACCATCTTTTATTTGATAAAATTAAATTTAGTCCGATATTTACTATAAGTATAATCTAACCAGAATTCTGGTTTTATTGGAGTTTTATGGAAATATATATCAATGGTGAAAAAGTATCTTATACTTTGCAAAATGAAAAAACATTCAATGATGTACTTGAATTTATACTATCTTTTCTTGACAAAAATGACTTATATATAGATAAAATATCAATAAATAATCAATCATACGATTTTGAAGAGGTGGAAAAATTCAAATCTTATTCAATCGAACAGATCGATAAAGTTGATATTAAAGCGGCTTTCAAGCAAGAATTGGTTAGTGAAACAGTGGAAAATATTATTTCCTATCTCACAAATGTTGTATCTTATTTTAAGGAAAATGAAAATTACACTGAAGAGAATTTAAATAAAATAAAAGATGGTTTAATATGGTGTATAAATGTTGTAGATAAAATTCTTGTAATCTATTCTGTTTCAGTTGAATATTTTTTAACTAAATCTGAAAAGCAATTTTCTTTTGTCTGTCAACAATTGAAAGAGATCGCAGAAAATCTACATCTAATTTCATCAAACAAAGAGTTTAAGCAACAATTACTTGAAACAATCGTAGATTTTATGGATGGAATGATAAAGATTGTTACATATGTTTTTGTTAGATTAAAAAATCTACCAA
Organism: Spirochaetales bacterium; assembly: GCA_012797605.1. Classification (GTDB taxonomy): domain Bacteria; phylum Spirochaetota; class JAAYUW01; order JAAYUW01; family JAAYUW01; genus Exilispira. Next base: position 7,553 of record JAAZOT010000073.1, read on the forward strand.
AGGAAACTAAAAAAGAACATTTTATAACTCTTTTTGAAGACAACATAAAACTACTATCTAAAATCAAAGAACTTTTCATTAGTATTGCAAATAATTTTAAAGAAGGAAAAGAAAAGACTGCAATGGAACTTTTCAGCTCTTCTATTAACTTTTTAGCTTTTTATTTTGAAGTTCTTATTCTATGTACAGATAGTTTCTCCGATTCTGATTATAACTTTTCCGAAATACATGACTCAATCAAATCTTTTTCTGAAATTTTTAGCAATATTAAAACTTCCATTGCCGAAAAAGATTATGTCAACCTCTCTGATATTTTAGAATATGAAATAAATGAACCAATAAATAAGTTAATAATTCAAACAAATAATCTAGTTGATTATCTAAAAAACTATAAAATAGAAAACAATTCAAAAAGCAATTAATAATTGGAAGATTAATAAAAGATCATATAATCATTTTTTAAAAACTTCATATAGTACATTATAATCTGAAGCTGGATTCCAGAATATATATGAATTGATTCCACTTTCTATAACCCCCCTCACTTCATTTTTAATGTACTCCACAAAATCTTCATTTACATCAAGTTTAAATGCTTGAATCCATGGTCTTATAGCAACTTTATAGTTGGAATTCTCCATTGCTCGAATTGTTCCATGTTTATATATCAATCTTACTGATTCTAGCTGATTTATGCCTTTTGAGTAGAATCCTTTTGAAAAATGAGATGGATAGTACATAGGATATATAGCGTCGACTACTTGACTATTTAAAAATATATCCTGACCAATATGTTTTGAAATTTTGTACCAGCATTGATAGCCAAAAAAATCGATGGATAATGATACTTTTAAGTTTTCCCTTGCCTTGTTTAAAAAATTAAATATCTGAACATTTTTTGAGATATTTTTATTATTATACCTATAATCTATATCTGATGTATTTCCCTCTGCTGGAAATCTTATATAGTCAAATTGAATTTCATAGACACCTAGATTTTCAATCTCTTTTGCTACATCTATTAAATAATTTAAGTACTCTACGTTATATGGATCTATCCATTTTTCTATGCTTTTTGCCCCAGACCATGGCAAATTTTTTGATTTACTCCATAATGCAAATTTATGATTATCATAATCATAGGCGATTGGATCTCTAAATGAAACAATTCTAGCAATTATTTTAATATTATTTTCTCTAGCCTTTTCAAATAAATATTCAATATCAATGAGTTTCCTCGTTGACTTCATCTTCTTTGCCAATTCTAAATTTGATCCATAAGATAAATAACCGTAATCATCCTTAAAATCTACAACAAAAGCATTTAGGTTACAGTACTTAGCTATATCTATCAATTTATCTATCTTATTTTTACTACTAGCTGCAAAAGAGGAAAGATAAATACCTCTAATATTATTATCAATTATCTCTTCCTCTTCTTCAAAATCCTTATCAATTATAAATTGACCATTTTCATATTTAAAAATCCCAAAATTTGTATATGCATATACTTTATCATCTATTTCAAAAAACTTTTCCACTTTTTGTTTTACATTATTTTTTAATTCTAAATTAGAGTTGTAAATCTTATAAATAGAATTTTTACTTGATCTCATGGAATAATAAGAATCAAGATTTATTATATCTACCCCTTTTGATGATTGATAACCTATAAAAAGGTCATTATCTTTAACAAATAAAGCTGTAATTGTTTCGAAGAGTAGACTCTGATCTGATGTATAAAAGACCCTTTTTATTCCATAAAAAAAATGATAGAATCTTTCATCATCCAAAGATTTTGCAAACAAACCAGAGTAAGAGGTCCCAATAAAAATATAGTACTGATTATTGGATCTTGTCATTTCACATGAAGTTAGATATGCGTTTGATGGAATTCCATCTATTGATATTTTTTTTATACTTCCTTCTATTCTTATATATATATTTTTATCTGTAACTATTATGGCCGTATTTGAGTCTTTTATTTTATAATCATTTATATATTCATAATCTGGATTCACCTTTATTAAATCTGGTATCTCATATAAACCTCCAAATAAAGATTTATATGAAATATTTGAAAATATTATATTTTGATCTTCTACTTTATTTACTTGTTGGTTTTGATTGTTTTCACCAATTGAATCAAATGAACCGCCGATTTGATTATCTATTAAGCTAGAACTTTCATAGGCGTGAGACTTCTCATCAAACGCTATTTGGTTTCTTTGAATCTTCTCATTAACAAACAAGAATGCTTGAGTTATAAGTATTAAAAAGATTAAAAATATTACTATGGTTCTATTTGTCTTTGCCATCTTTTACCTTTTAAAATAATAAATAAACACAATTGTAAAAATAAATCTTGTTAATTTGATTATCGGTAATAGAAATAATTACTTTCATCGAAAGCCTAAAATTATTAATATAAAAAAAATAAAAAAAACCCATTCCAAAAGAAGCAGGTGGTATGTAAAAATCGTATGAATCATATAAAGAAACTTGTGGTACAGAAAAAGAGGTATAATAATTTAAATTCAAATTTGAAAAAAATTGAAGAACAAATCTATGAATTTGATAAAAATAAAAATCAAATTTTATACTTAAAAGAGAATCAGAGATAGAAAATATTGAATATATATTAGACACCATATTATCAAAAATATTTAATTTTAATAAAATTGTATAATCAGGTTCTATATCCGTAACGTCACTTATTATATATGGCATGGAAAAATAGATACTTATAAGTAACTTTTTTGAAATTAAGCTATACTCTTTTAGGTAAAATTCAAAATTTAGCTTTTTGATATCGCTACTATAAAGATAATCCTTATAATATACACCTAAAAATATTGGATTAATATTAAATATGATCTGATAAAAGTTACCGTCATTACAATAATAATTTGCTTGGTCCCTAATTTCCTTATGTATGGTTCTTATCATTATGAAAGGTTCAATACTAATAAAAAGGAACCAATTATTAAAAAAATATGAATTATTTACAAAATAAAATTTGGATTCAAAAGCAAATTTCAATAAATTAAAAATTGAAAAATCAAAACCTATATAAAATTGATATTTATTTTCAAATTTAAAATCATTAATCTTTATAATATTTGGTTTATTAAACAGATTAAAAAGGATTAATGAATTAAAATTTGTTAAATTAAGGTTAAATAGAAAGTTACAATTTTCTTTATTATTATCATAGTAAAAAGAAAGCCCTAAAATTTTTGTTTGGAATGGATTTGTCTGAATGTAAAATCCTTTTATTATTAAATTGTCGTATGAGTCAGAAGGAGATAGATAATAATCAATCTCTAATTTAGGCTTTGAGAAATATTGAATACTAAGACTATTTCCAAGATAACCCGAAAGATAACCATATCCATAGCTTAAAATAAATTCACCAAATAGAAATTTTATATAATCAAGATTTATTATAGATGAAATTTTATTATTTCTATATATTAAAAAACCATCTTCCCACTTAATTAATAATAAATATTGCTCGGAAAGATATATGTTTGAATCTTTATAATACGAAGTTAAACCAAAAAATGAAACCAAATTAAAAGGGTAAGATGTAAAAAGCAAAAGAGCCAATGATTCCATATAATATATTATCACTTAAAGAATGCAGAACCAATTACTATGAGATCTGCTCCTTTTTCAATTATAGATTTCGCATTTTCAAAATTTATACCACCATCAACTTGAATCAAAAATCTTAAATCATTTTTCTTTCTATATATATCTAGGTAATCAATTTTAATAAGTGAGTCTTCGATCAATTTTTGACCTGAAAATCCAGGCTCAACAGACATTACAAGTACCAAATCCAATTCCTTTAAATACTTTTCTATCTTGCTTACATCAGTTTTAGGTTTAATTGAAATTCCAACTTTTCTATTTATTTTTTTTATTTTATTTATTAAGTTAAAAATATCTTCTTCAGAATTTAAGGCTTCAAGATGAAATGTTATATATTTAATCTTATCGAATAAAAATTTATCTATAAAAAAAGAAGGATTTGATACCATAAGATGAAGATCTGCAATTAAATTCGTTACATTAAGAATATCAGATGTTATTTTAGGTCCAAAAGAAATATTAGGAACAAAGTTACCATCCATTACATCTAAATGAATAATTTTACAACCAAAATCCTCAATCTTCTTTATTTCATCTTTTATTATTGAAAAATCGGATGCAAATATAGATGGACATATTTTTTCAGCAAAATCAACTTGTTTTAATTTTTTCTCCATTTCTTACTTTATCTTAATTTATTTAAAATATTTAATTAAGTTTCTATTAAATTAATATTAATTTTACAACTTTTTTTGTCCAACAAAAATAGTTATAGTTGAACCTTTTGCAATCTTTTCATTTGCTAAAGGATTTTGATTTATAACTATACCTACCTTATCAAGATTATCTGTTTGAACATATTGAATATCTAAGATAAGTCCAAGTGTTTCTATTTCTTTTTGAACTTGTTCAACAGTTTTTCCGGAAAAATCTGGAATAGTAATAAAATCAGGCATAGTTCCTTTAGATACAACTATTTTAATGGTATCAATGGTTGTTAAATCTGCACCGGCTTGTGGTTGTTGAGATATTATTAAACCCTTATCAAAAATATCAGAATATTCCTCCCCTATCTTTTCAATTTTAATCTCTCTTTTTAAAATAAGACTTAATTCTTGTACTTTTTTTTGGAGTGCAAAAACTGTCCATCCTGAAAAATCCTCTAAAAATGATGATTCCAAACCTTTGGAAACAACTAATTTGACTTTTCTTTGTTGCTTAATGACATGTCCTGAATGAGGGTATTGAAAAATAATTGTACCATAAGGAAGATGAGAAAATCTTGATTCTATTACTGGGATAAGATTTAAACTTTGAATTTGCTCAATAGCTTCTAAAACCCTCATATTCCTAAATTCTGGTATCTTAACAGTGTCATAACTCTGAACCCAAATATTGTAGGTCAATAAAAATATAATGATAGATAAAACAATATAAAAAATTATAGTAAAAGCAAGATATCCTGAATCTATGATTTTTTTTGAATGCTTCAAAAATGATTTTATAAGGTATCTGATTCTATATTTTAAAAACTTAAACCTATACTTAAATTTATTCAAATAAAAAGAAAAACCATCTTTAGTAAATAAATAATTTGCAATATGAACTACCCTTTCTTTTTTTCTAATAAAATTATGCTTGATTCCTTTTGTTTTTTTAATTAGATCTGAAAAAAATTTTTTTATAAAATAAAAAATTACAATTATTAAAGAATGTTTTTTCTTCATAAAATTGGCTCCATATCAATTTTTTTTTCATAAAATCTTTTTCTATACCCATTTAAAAATTCCATAATATTTTGTTGATTTTTGCCAGCTTTTTGCAATTTCAATATTGAAATGGTTTTATCTTTACAACCAATAAATATTCCTTCTTCCTTGACACTTAGATATCCAGATTTAATATTTATGTTTTCATCGATTTTTGCATCTAAAAGGACAAGTAAATCATCTTCTATTTTTAATTTAACTTTTGGCCATTTTTCAAAAGCTTTTATTTTACCAACCACTATACTTGCATCTTCATTTTGAAAGTCAATAAAGGCATCTTTTTTCTCTATTTTTCTAGTATAGGTAGCCATTTTTTCATCTTGATTTTGTGGATAAAATAGTTCAATATTTTTCACAAAAATCTCAAAAGCAAAAGAGGTATAATATTGCATCAAATCATAAAATTTTGAGAAAGTGTACCATTCATCTAATTCAAAAGTTAGTTGAAACAAAATATCACCACTATCAACGAATTCATTCATCTTAATTAATGAAATCCCAGTTTTTTTTACATTATCTATTATTTGGAAATGCAAAGGTGATGGGCCTCGATATTTAGGGAGAATAGATGGATGGATGTTTATTGGATATTTCAAAGGAAGATCAAGAACATTTTTTTTTAAAATAAAAGCAAAGTCTACTACTAAAAAATAATCAACCTTTATATCTTTTATCTTTTCATAAATTTGACTTGACTTTTCAATGTAAATAATAGGTATATCTTTTTCTTTAGCCTTTTTTACTGTATTTATATCTTCCAACTTAAAATGTCTTCCTTTAGGTTTTGGCGTTGAAGTGACAACAGCCTTAACTTCATAATGATCAAACAAATACTCTGCAGCCATATGACCAAAATCAGAAGTTGTAAAAAGAATGAAGCTATGCATTATATCTCCTGTTAATAGTATCTAAAATAGCTTCAATATTTTTAAATTTTTCTTGAGAAATCCTATCGATAAATCTGACACCATTGATATGATCTATTTCATGTTGTAAAACTCTTGATAATAGTTCATGAGCTTCAATGGTCTTTTTATTTAAATTTAAATCTTGATATTCAACTATTACACCTTCTGGTCTATCAATTGATAAATAAAGTTTGGGAAAAGAAAGACATCCTTCTTCAAATGTTACAATAGGATTAATATAAGATACTATCTTTGGATTAATTAGTATAGTGGGAGAATTAAAAGGTTCAATACCTGCAATAGCAACAATACATTTATTACTACCAATTTGATTGGCAGCTAAGCCAATTCCATCATACTTTATCATCATGCTTATTAAAATATTTGAAAATTCAATAATATTAGTATCAATCTTTTCTACCTTTTCACACTTTTGGCTCAAAATAGGGTTATTGTAGTACACAATTGAATCCTCTTTTTTATTCATGATCCCACCAATTTTAAAACTTTTTTGAATCTAATACAAATGTAACAGGTCCATCATTTACAATATTTATTATCATATGCTCACCAAATACTCCTTCTTTGACATTGATTTTATGCTGTTTCAATTTAATAATAAAGTTTTCAAATATTTCTTTTGCCTTTTGTGGTTCCATACAAGAATCAAAAGATGGTCTATTGCCATTTTTAATATTTGCAGTTAGAGTAAATTGTGAAATAACTAAAATCTCTCCATTTGCTTGGAAGATATTATTATTCATTTTATAATTTTCATCCTCAAATATCCTTAGGTTGACAATTTTTTTTATTATTTTTTCAGAAGAGTCAAAATCATCCTCTTTGGATATTCCCACTAAAAGCAAAATACCTTTATCAATTGCTGATACTATTTTACCAGCAACTTCGCAACTAGCAAATTTAACTCTTTGTAAAACTACAATCATATTTATGTTTTTTTAAAAAAGTAAATGATTTAGCAAAAAACGCAATTATTTATTGGAAAGTTACTAATGGTTGAAAAAAAGAAGTAAATTTGAAGGATTTACTCTTTTTTTATTGAACCTTATTTCAAAATGAAGATGTGGTCCTGTAGTTTTACCAGTATTACCTGTTAAGGCTATGATTTTATCGAAATCGACTTTATCTTGAATCTGAATAAGTATTTTTGATAAGTGCCCATAGTATGTTTCATAACCATATCCATGTTCTATAATTACAAGATTTCCATAATCTTTTTTAAATCCAGTAAAAATAACTTTGCCAGGCATAGCTGGATAAACATTTGTTCCGATAGGAACTGCAATATCAACACCACCATGAAATGTAGATTTATGACTAAATGGATCGATTCTTACTCCAAAACTTGAAGATAAAACGCCTTTACCTCTAAGTGGATCCCTAAATAAAGAACCTAAAAAAAGTATTTTTTCTTCTTTAGAAAAATGAGCAAGAGGAACGAAAATTTTTTCAAGTTTTTTAATTTCAGATTCATTTTTTAAATGATTCACAAATAATATCGAACTGCTACTTATTCCATAATTTTTGGTGATTTTTTCAAGAATATTATCTTTATCATTATCGATAAAGATTCCTTCACAATTTGGAATCAAATAGGTATCTTCAGTATCAAACAAATATTGAGAAAAAAGGTTATTGACAGAAGCTATAGTATCGACAGAGAGTTGAAAATAGTTTGCTATTCTATATAAATCATCATATTTTTCTGGTTTATAATATGCAAATCGAAGAGGTAAAAATTTACCAGAGGAATGGCATCCATAATTATAGGAAATTTCAGAGATAAATTCTTTGTATAAGAAATCTTCTATTAAAGGTTTTGAGAAAAAGGGAAAATCATCATTATTTAGTGAAATAAAAGTAGATAAAACTAAAATTGAAAAACTAATTATTAGGATTGATTTAGCTTTCATTTTTAATTAAATTTTCGGTGACTTTTAGATATATTAAATCTATAATCTGCCACTATTACTTTTGCTTTTATTATAGGAATTAATTAAAAAAATAATCAATAAGATAGCCGTATAAATCAAACAATATAATATTGTCAAATGAATTGACTTTAATGGTGAAAGATTTAAATAAAGGATCCAATACCATGTTTTTTCTGCTTGAACACTGGGTAATAGATAAGATATTATATTAGAAAAAATAGTATTATTATCAATCATTGGAAATGTTAAATAATGAATAAAAAACATTATAAAAGAAAGTATTACAAAGATATTTTTCTTTTTTGTAAGATAAGATATAGAATATCCAAGCAAAGAAGCGGCGAAACTTAAAAAAAAGGTATTAATTGGAAAATATGGATATCCAAAAAAAGGTGATCTTTTTGCAATTAGGCTATAAAATGATAGTCCAAACGAGTTCAATATAAATAAAGCTAATGAAATTAAAAATGATAAAATTATTATAATAGGTAAAAAGGATTGATTGATCCCCTTCAAAAAATCATCATATTCTTTACTTAATAGATAGTTTCCAAAGTTATAGGAAGAGAGAAATGTGAAAATAAAAACAAAAATTATTAAACCAGATAAAATAGAATAATTTGAAGGGAGCGATTTATTCGTTATAGTTTCAACTATCTCAAGAGGAATTATTTTTGTCTCAACCATTTCTGAAAATGCTGTGAAAAGTTCTAATTTAATTTCTTTTGCAAATTTTTTTTCATTTGAGTAAATTAAAATCCTTGGTTTTACGCTACTTGATTTAGAGAAATTAGCTAGATGACTAAAAAGAGTATAATTTTCAGGAAAATAAAGTATTAAAGATATTTTTCCATTATTCAAAGCTTCAATGGCACTATCAAGATTCTTAAAATTTTTTAGTTCATTTCCTTGTTTTTTAAGACTTTCTATTATTTGGTTGGAAAAAGATAAAATTTGTGATGAAAATTGTAATGTTATTCCCTTATCCAGATTAACTATTCCAATGACCAGGTTAGTTTTTGGAAAGTAAGCGGAAAATAGAATTACAATAATTATCGATAAAGAGATCAATGTTATTAAAAAAACTTTCTTGGAATTAATAAATATAGACCAAAAAAGCAAAGTAAATAGACTAATTGATTTTGATTCTTTCATAACTCTCTTCAATTTTTTTTAATAACATCAATTCAATATCTTTAGGATTATTAATTTTTGCAATATTAGTATGATTCCCTATAAAAATAGGTTTTGATTCTGAAAGCAATATAATATTATCTGAATTATCAATATTACTAAATCTTTGAGTAGCAATTATTATAGTTAATCCAAGGTTTTTTAAGTAAATTAATCTTTTAAAGAAAAACTCTTCTTTTAATTGATCCCCATAAAAATCTTGTGCAGATATTATTACAATTTCAGGTAAAACTATTTCAATTAAACATAATATTAATATTGATTTTATTGATTTTGGAAGTTTTAAAAGTTTTAAATTTTTTATATTTTCTAAACCATAACTAGGAGAGATTTTCTTTATTCTTCTTTCAATAATTTTTAATGGAATATTAGAAAACTCTCCAAGTATCACAAGATTTTCTATAATTGTACGATTTTCAAAAAACAGATTAGAGGAAGGGATATAAAGTAGTAAATTTTGATTTTTTATTTCATGTATGTTTTTACCAAAATACAAAACTTCTCCAGGTATTGTACTGTCAATACCAGCAATTTTTTTGCAAAGTATTTTTTTCCCAGAATTCTCCGACCCTAAAATGACAGTTAGAGATCCTTTTGATAAAACAAGATTAACTCCTTTGTTTTCATCTTTAGAGTACAAATATTTTAATGAGATTGGATATTTTAATAAATTTGTCATATATCAACATCAAATCAAAAAGAAAATATTTGAAAATTTTATCTAGTCAAGAACTTATAAAACAATCTTAGGTTGGATTTCATCTTTATCATTTAATATTCCTAACCCAATGATATTATTATTTTTATCTAAAACTTTTATTAATTGATCTTGTTGTTTTTTAATATTTTCAAATCCTTTTAAACAGCTACTTATTTTGTATTTATTATCTTCAAGTTCCTTTATATTATCAATTGTATTTAATTCATTATTAAATTTCGTTTCCTTATTATTATAAATCTTATTCTCGATTTTTATTTTTTGGCCATTTTTAAATTTTTTTGTTTCTATTTCTAAAATATTGATCTGTGGGAAAAAATATAAAGAATCATTTAAATTGATAATAATTTTTGAAAATTCTTCAAAAGACAGACTCATTATTTTTTCATAATCAATACTATTAGATAATGTAAATTTTCCTATACTTACTCTTTTAAGTGAATACATATATGCTAAACAACCAGTTTTCTCTCCAATATCTTTTATTAGGCTTCTTATATATGTACCAGTAGAGCAATTTACCTTGATTTTAAAAAAGGGGATATTTTCTTCTAATATATCAATTTTATATATTTTAACATTCACGGGTCTTAACTCTATATCATTACCTTTTAATGCATATTTATAAGCTCTCTTACCATTTATCTTTTTTGAAGAATATGGTGGAGGAACCATTTTATAATCGCCTTCAAAATTTTTGATTATTTCATTTAGCTTTTCTTTTTTTATGTTTACTTTTGTTTCTTTAATGATATCGCCATTTATATCGTAAGTATCTGTTAGCTTACCAAGTTCACCAACTGCAATATACTCCTTATCTAAGTTTTGAAAATAAGAAGTGAATTTAGTTGCCTTTCCAATGACTAAAATCAAAAGCCCTTCTGCTGCAAAATCCAAAATACCGGTATTACCAACTTTTATATTGAATTTCTTGGAAATATTTCTCGCTATTTTATTTGAAGTAATCCCTTTTGGCTTATTACATAATATTATTCCATCCAAATTCAACCCCTTTTCATTGATGTCATATTTTTATATTTATGCATTAAAAAATTCAAATAAATCCAATATAAATGCATAGATACAAAATAATAAATTTATTTTCAGCACTTTAAAATCTAATGAAAAAGAAGATTGATAATTAGAAAAGATGATATATTTTAAAGGATGAAATAAAGGGATGAATTATGAAAAAAACAAAAATAATATGCACTATTGGTCCGGCTAGCTCAAATAGAAAAATTATCGAGAATCTTATTGATTCTGGAATGAATGCCATAAGATTCAATTTTTCACATACTAAAGGTTCAGAGATTATTGAAATTGTTAAAATGGTAAAAAATATTAGAGAAACAAGAAAAATTCCTTTAGCGTTAATTCTTGACACAAAAGGTCCAGAAGTTAGAATCTATGGCTATAAAGACAAAGTGGAACTTTCATCTGAGCAAATCATAACAATAAAAAGTTACTTAAAGGATGACATCTATTCAAAAATTTCTAATACCACCGATCTTTTTTATACTAACCTACCTGAGATTGGAAATTTAGTTTATAAAAATGCAAGAATACTATTAAAAGATGGATTCATAGAAGGATTTGTAAATGAAATTTTAGATAAAGACACTATAAAAGTAATAATAAAAAATAGCGGTGTTATTAATCCTAAATCTCACCTTACTATACCAAATGTTGTATATCCTCTAAAATTCCTTTCAGAAAAAGATATTGAAGATATAACATTTGCTATAGAAAATGATTTTGAGTATATTGCGTTATCTTTTGTTTCTTCAAAAGAAAATATTATACAGGTAAGACAGCTAATAGAAAAGATTGAAAATGAAAAAAAAATAGAATCAAAAACCAAACTAATTGCAAAAATTGAAAATAAAAAAGCAATAGATAATATAGATGAAATAATAAGTTATTCTGATGGTATTATGGTTGCAAGAGGAGATTTAGGTGTAGAAATGGACATTGAACTTGTTCCTATTATTCAAAAAAGGATTATAAAACTTTGCTATAGGGAAGGAAAACCAGTTATAGTAGCCACTCAGATGCTTGAAAGCATGATAGAAAACCCAATCCCAACAAGAGCTGAAGCAAGTGATGTCGCTAATGCCTGTTATGATTTGGCTTCTGCAGTAATGCTTTCTGGTGAAACAGCTGTTGGTAAAGATCCGGTTAGAGTAGTTCAAACAATGGCAAAAATAATAAATCAGGTAGAGAATAGTTTAGACTATAATGAAATTTTAAATCAGCTAATGAGAATACCTAAAAATATTGATGTCACTACTTCTATAGCAGCAAGAAGCGTTACAATTGCTTATGATATCAATGCCAAAGTCATAGCAGTGATAACAGGTTCAGGATACTCTGCAAGGATGATATCTAAAGTAAGACCAAAGCTCCCAATCTTAGCATATACCTTTGATTTTGATGTTTATAATCAATTATCATTAAATTGGGGTGTCATTCCAAGATTTATTGAAAATTTCAATAATTTAGAGTCTCTCATAAAATATATACATGAAGATATAAAATTAACTGGCTATGCAGATTCTTCGGATTATTTTATTCTTGTTAGTGGCTTACCTCTTGGGAAAGAGGGTTCAACAAATAGTATAAGAGTAGAAAAATTATCTTAAAAACCTATTTTAGTTTGTAAATCTAAACTGTAGTAAATAGTGCCATATAGATTTAGGCATGTATTAAAAACTAAACTCATCATAAAGTTTTCAGATATTTTAAAATCAAGATTCAGGTTGGTTTGAAAACCAAACATACTTATAATTATATCTTTATTAAAAACTGGATAGAGAAGATTTTCATTTGTATCATATAAAGCTGAAATAAATATTCCTGGCAAAAAACTAAAAGAAAAAGTTAATATCTTAAAAAGAGTAAAAAATTTTATTGTAATACCAGCAAAAATACCACTTAAGTTAAGCAAATAAAGATCACTTGAATCTTGATAACAAAAGGGATACATTAAATTAAAGATAGAAAAGTTTATTGCTGAGAAAAACAAAAAATTAATAGGCAAAGTAATCTGAAAAGAGAAAAAATTAGATATTAAATTAAAGATAACAGGCGAGTTTAGTAAATATAAATCTGTTCCAGCCAAAATATTGTAATCTGAAAAAACAGCATTTACTATTCTTACTGTGGGAAAAGAAAGTTGAGAAAATCCTAAATATATCTTTGGTTTATATTTTTCTTCAACATTCAATCCTGCTATCTTCAAATAATCTAAGAAATCTAAAATATTTTTTTTAAATTCTTCTGGTATATCTGCAGTTATGATAATATCATTTGTCTTGATTATTAACTTACTTAAAGAGCTCTGCAAATAATTTTCAAAATCTTTATTTTTACAGCTAAAATTGAATTGTTCAATCCAAAGATTTTTATCTTTATCAAACCATTTTTTATATCTTTTTTTTATAGGGTTAAGTTTTATTTCCTTTATATCAGTTTTTATTATAAACTTAGCATTCGAAAGATTTAAAAATAATTTTGATTCTATCTGTAAATCGATTTCATAAATTATTTCATCTTTTATTATCTTCTTCGAAGCCCAAATATTAAAAAAATACTTTAAATCTGTCGAAGTAAAAGAAATAGTAGAAGTTTTAAACATCAGCTTTTCTTCAGCCAATATATTGATTGAAGACAAGATAAATATGATGGATAAAAGCAACATAATTATAAAAAATCTATTATTACTTACAAAAGTCAATTCCCTTCTAACTTTAACCATAAAAGTTTCCTTCTTAATATATTAAAGATAAACCATAGGATAAACTATATGCCGAATTATCATAAATGGAATAATTAATAAAGGGATAAGAAGAATCGGCAAAATTACTGTATATACAAATATTGTTGTTAGAAAATGCTTTTATAATATCTAAAGACCAACTAGAATCAGAAAAATTATTAGTTTTTATAAAACCATTTGTAAATTGATAATCATTAGTAGCATCATTAGTCAAATATACAATAAAGAGATTTGAATTACTAATGCCATTGGTGAATAATCTTTTTAAATCTATATCCACTAAATATTTTCCTGTTATATCAATTTTTAGTCTATCTATTAGTTTTTTTGTACTATAATCAAATTCAGAAATTGAAATATAATCCTTACCATCTTTAGTGTAAGACCAAGCAATATATAATTTGTTTTTTTCTGCTATATAAAGCATCTTTATACTTGAATTGGAGGCTATTTTATCTTCAATTTTTGATTCATAGATCTCAAAGCAGTTTCCAGTATCTATATCAACTGAATATATTAAAAGATAGTTTTTTGTATCTAAATTATTGAACGCTATACATGCAGCATATATTTTATTGTTATCATATTCAACCATCGTCGTGTTTAAAATTGATGAAAGATTATATTCTGATTTGGTAAAATTTATTTTCTTAAAATATGATATTTGTTCTTTATCCCAGCAAACAATATAACCTGTATTGTTATAAAGTGACATATATCCAATTTTCCTGCTTTTTTTTAGGTTAAATAATTTAGCATTATTATATTGAGGGAAATTGATATCAACAGCTTCAGAATAAGTTTGAGAATTATTTATTAATAATTTATAAGAAATGTTATTAAAATCATAAAAAAGCTTTAATTCCATTTTATGAAGAAAATAATTAGAATCAAGGAAATAAATATAAAAATTGGTTTCATCAAATTTTTCAAAAACTGGTAAATATGAAGATGGATTTGGTTGTGAAGCAAAATCAAATCCAGTTGACAAAAAAAATGAATTATTATTCCCATCAAGTATATCACCTAAAAATTGACTATTTATATTTCCCTCACCGAGTTTTTTATATTTGAAATATAAATTTCCCGAGTTGGTGTCTATGTAAGATATTAATAAAATTTTTCCCAATTCAAATGATGTAATTTTGTTTCCACCTTCTGGACTAGCTAAATTATAACTTAGTGATAGATTAAATTCATTTGAATCAAATTTTATATCCTGAGAAATACCAAATAGAATGTCAATAATTTGGCAGGAAAATGAAAATATCAATAATAATGTTAAAACAATTATTAAAATTAATTTTTTCATATCTCACCTTTATGAAATTAAAGTTAATTTATTTTTTCTAATTTGTTCCAATAAATAATAAAATTAGTCATAAAAAATAAATAAAAGTTATAGAAAACCATCCTGATAATAAGTAATTTTCATCTTTTAAATTTTCATCTATAAAACCTAGATTTGATCCAATATCTAAAGAGAATTTCCCTAGTTTAATCATATAACTTAAATAAAGACCGCAATTTAAAAATGAAAAATTCTGAATATCTATTACATCAATAACTCCAGAAAAATTCCTATTTTTATAAACAGAATAAAATAAAAAGCTAGCCCATAGACCAAAGTTGAAATAAAAACTAAAAGATTTTGTTTCTAAAATACTTTTAGAAAAATATGTTTTAAAATAACCAGTAAATAATAAGAAATAATAATCTACAATTGAGTATAATGCCCTAGAAAGATATCCTATTTCAAAATTTATTAGATTATTATTTTTTAATTTTAGGTAGGATCCTACAAAAACAGTTTCTCCTTCGTAAATTTTCATATATAAATCAAAATCTGTTGTAAAATTTAAAGGATAAGAAGTAGTACCTAATATTCCAACTCCAAAATATAGATTAAATGAAAAAGCTTTAATAGAAAAATAAAACAAAATAAAAATAATAAAAATTATAAAAATAATAGATTTAATGAATTTCATTAATATTTCCCATAAATCGAATTCTATTTGCTAATTTACATATAAATAATAATCCACAATTTTTATAATTCAACATTCTACTTGAAATCTAACAAAAATATATTATAAAATAAGTTGCAGAAAAAATTATGAATAATTTTTTACTTAAAAGATACCTTTATTTCATAATTATTTTATTCTCGATTCTTCTTTTAAATAAAATTTTTATTGAAATAAACTTGGATAGCAAAGTAAAATCAATAGTCAATTATGAGTTAAATAATGCTTCAAAAAGCATAGTAGTGATTGAAAACCAAAATTGCAACTTATTGAATCAAATAAGTGAGATATTAAAAGTCGATGAAAATAATTTTGATTTAAATTCTAAAAATGATAAACAAGTTTCCTTTGATTCAACTAAAAAATTAACTTCTACAACTAATAAAGAAAATACTAAAAAAGAGAATTCTAAAAATGAAGAGATAAAATTTCCAATAAATATAAATACAGCTACCTTAGAGCAATTGTGTGCTATTCCAGGTATTGGTCCTGTTTTAGCTCAAAGGATTATTGATTATAGAAATGAAAATGGTCCTTTTTCATCGGCAAATGACCTATTAAATGTAAAAGGAATAGGAGAAAAAAAGCTGCAAATAATATTGCAGTATATTTTTTTTAAAATAGATTGATTATTATACCCATCTGAAACAAAAATGTGACATTTGAATATTCTACTTTACCTAAAGAAATCGAAGCAAAATATTCAATATAGGATGTTATTGGAATTCCCAAATTAAGAGAGAAAATATATCCTAAGCAATATTCTGGTAAAGAATCAGAATTAATAAAATTTACTAAAAAACCTATCAGAGATGAAAATCTTAGAAAAAGTGATTCTGAGAAGTCAAAAACAGTTAGATATATTTTTAATCCAAAAAGTCTTGAAACTTCATAGTTATCTTCCCAATCAAAAATACTTGCATATGAAAAATATATAGAAATGGCACTCAAAAAAGGAGTTTTAAAATATATTCCTAGTTCTAGTGTACTATTATTATGAAACAAAAGTGAACTTGCGAATTCATTAATCACTGGATTTTGGTTATCAAGACTGTAATAGATATTTATTGGATATAATATCAAAAACAAACTAAAAGGTCTTGTATTTATATTAATATCAATGTTAGTTTTTTCATCGTCAATAGACAACTTTTCTAACGAACTAATAAGTTTTTTATTTAATCTAGCATTTATAGTTTCATATTTACCTGTAAATTGAAAATATATGGTTTCATTTTTATTTTCTATAATTTTTAAAATATCATCAATACTAATTTGAATTTGAAATTTTTCGCAATAAGGATATTGTTCATTCTGATTATAATAGCTTTTATAACTTGCAAATTGTAAGAAAATCTTACTTGAATCTGCTTTATAAATAATCTTTCCAAATTCTAACTGAGAAAAATCAAGAAAAAATTTACCATATATATATATATCAGATATCAAATAATCCGAAGTAAGATTACCGAGCACTATATACATTTTATGAGACACTAAATCAGAATCTAATAAAATTCCTTTAGCCTTAACATCGTTATAATTCAAATCTTGAGCACTAAGATTATAGCTAAAGAACAATAAGAAGGTTATTGAAAAAAGAAATATAGAAAAATATAAAAGGCTGTTTTTCATTAAATCTCCAACTATTTATTAAAACTATAATATAATACCGATAGAAAAAATCATACAATAATTAGAATACTCTTCTTCATCAATATCACGAGAATTATCTAACTGTAAATATATATTTAATGAAAAAATTATGTTTTTAAAAATAATTCCAGTTCCTATATCTAAAGAATTATCGTGCTGATTCATAGTAATATTATCATCATGATAAATAGAAAAATTATTATAGTCTAATATAAAATCATAAATTAAGTTCCCAGAAACATTTATTCCAAAATCAAAAAATGCCTTTGAATATAAATTTCTAAAAAATAAAAACCTAAATTTTAAAACAGGTTGAAGATAGATTAGTTCATATTTTTTATTTTCAGAATATAAAAAACCTTTAGAAATGACTTTTATTCCTAAGATTAAATCGATGTTATTTAAAAAAGGTAAAGAAAAATATCCAAATAATTCGTAGCCCAAAGCTGGTTGGGGTGTTAAAAGGTAAGCATTTAAATTGCTTGAATCGTAATTAATAATATCTGTATAACCAAAACCAACACCGAAAGTTAAATTTTGCCCATAAACAATATTATTATTAAATAAAAGGCATGATGAGATAAATAATATAATTAATATAATAAAAGTATGTTTTTTTATTTTTAAGTTTTTCACAAATTATCCTCTTGTTTTAGTGTTTTTTATATTTCGTCACATTTATTATACTTTCATTAAAATACATTTCAAGTTTTAGGATAATTATTTAAATAACATATTTTCACTTGATATTTTAATAAAAATTTATTAAACTCTTGAAGAGGATGAAAATATTTAAAAATAGATAAATATTTAGGAGATTCAATTTATGTCTGAGTTTAATAATAATGATCATTTTTTTAATCTTGAAGAAGATTTAAAAACAGATATAGCATTATCAAAAGATGAGTTATTTTCTATAATAGATCAGTCAGAGAATAAAGATTTAATAAATAGAGGGAAAAACAATGATATCGATTTAAATAATATTGTACAAGAAAATATTTCTATGAACAAGGATAATTTTGGGGATATTATTGCTGTTTTTTCTGTTACAGAACTTGAAGAAGAATATAAAAAAAAAAGTAAATTAAAATATTATATAGATGAAAAAAGTGATAAAATTGATACTTTTAATTACAACACAGAAAGGAATGCATTACTAGACAAATTTTCTGAGGCTAAAACCACAAATATTCTTAGCAAAGATGAGAATATTTTATTAGATGAAGATTTACAAATAATAGAAAATGATAAGGACGAAAAATTACCTGAGCAAATTAATGAAGAAAATAAAACTTTTCAAAAAGAAAGTGAATTAGATGAAAGTTTAAGTATAAAAGAAATAAAATCTGTAATAAATTATTTAGATGAACTACTTGACGCTTTACCTGAAGATAAAATTGAGGAATTTGTAAAATCTGATTATTACAAACTCTATAAAAAAGTATTAGATGAATTGAAAACCGAAAATAATTATAAATAATAATAAATAATATATTAAATTGAAAAATAGTGGAACAAATGAGTTTATCGGAAAAAGCTAATAAAATTTTTAATAAGTTAATGAGACAAAAGGACTTATCCGAAATCTTAATATCTAAAGAAGAGTTTGATAAAGCTTTGATCAAAAGAGATAATTCTCTATCTGATTTAAATAAAAAAAATCTCTCGCTAGATAAAAATTTTTTAAAATTTGATAAAAAACCTTGTGAAATCAACGAAGATTTGAATAATTTAAATTCTATAAGGATTCAAAAAAGTGAAATAGAAAATCTCTTTAATAAGAAAAATGTTGAAACAAGTAATAAAAAAATAAACTATTCTGAAATAAATATTCTTGATAAATTGTTATCAAATACCAAAATTTTTCTTAAAAATTTAATATACATTCAAGATGAAAAAGATTTGTATTTTTATCTAGACAAAAACCTATCTACTCTTTTTTATTTTAAATCTTACTGTATTTTTTTTCAGAATAAAATTGTTCATTCTTATAATATGTCTGATTATATTAAAAAAAAGATTGAAAATTTTTCTAATAATTTCCCAGATCAATTTGAAAACACATTCTCTTTGGTCAGAGTCAATTCCCTAGTGAATTATAAAACATTAAAGGAAAACTGCTTTATCTTTCCAATTTTCCTAAAAAATAAAAATCAGGGATATATTTTTATTGAAATTGATGAAAATTACTCGAAAAATGAATATTATCTTGATTTTGTAGCACTGCTTCTTACATTGATACCTTCGTCAATACCCTCTATTTTGTCATAGTGAAGATTTGAATAGAAAAACCACTTATAAATATAAGTTAAAATCGTATATTTTTACTTATCAATCATTGAATTACTATTTTTAATGGAGATTTATTATGATTCTTAATTTTCAAAAAGTAGAATTAGAAAAAATCAATAAAAACTTCAAACCTCTTATCGACTTTTCAGCTATAGATAAAGATTCATTAAAAGAGTTTCACAACTCTATATTTTTAAATTCAAAAAATGATGGATATATCCCTATAGTTTTAAGTGAAGATCCGTTCCAATGTAAGTCCATCTTAAAAAGTTTAATAGTTGAATATGAAGTTAATACTATTAAAGAAATAATTGAAGATATTAAATTATATAATGATGATTATTATCTAATAGTTAAAAGATTTGGTAAAATCATATTAAATAAAGATAGTATATTATTAAAGGATGATTTTATTGAGAAATATCATTCTTACCAGATATTTTCTCTTATTTTCATAATGATCTTTTTCAAAAACACAATAGATTCAAAACCATCGATATTGCTTTATCTATTGTTTTTATTAGCAAATGAAAATCCAAAAATAATAGAGCAATTGAAAGATATTTTTAAATTATATGGTTTTTTTGAGAAAATAGATTTTATACCTAAAGATTTTTATATATATCTTATATCGATTGATGCTGATAGATCTTTACTTTTAGAACTTAAAAACCTTATTGGTACCATTTATTCTCTTCCCAAATCTATTGAAATTATAAAATATATACTAATCTGTAAATTAAATAAAAATAGGTTAAGAAGATTGATTTTCGAAATTTATAGATTGGTGGATTTAGAAAAGTTTGATGAATTTATAAGTATTATGAAACAGGATGATGAATTTTTTAATGACTTAAAAATAACAAATTCCCAAAAAGAGATAAGACTTTCTAACATCATAAATAAAATAATTAATCCATCTTTTTCTAGCAGGAATGAAAGTTTTAATAAACTATTAAATTCTTTAAAGCTTTCGCTGATAAATATTAAACCTTCTTTATCGTTTGAAAAAAACGAATTTTCAATTTCTGCTAATATTAAAAATCAAAAAGAATTAGAAATTTTAAAAGACGAGATTATCAAACTCGCTGAATGTAAGGATAAAATTTTTGATTTTTAACATTAAAAAAGGAAAAAAGCATGTCTAAAATATTTTCGAAACTTCCTAAAATAAAAAATATCTATATTGAAAAAGGTAACTACAATAATTTTCAATCAAATAATATAGAAAATATAATAAATAACATTTTAAAACTAAAAAGAAATACAAATGAAAAGATAAAGATAAATTATCTAGAAAATGAAGAAATAATAAATCTTACTAAACAGAACAAAATCAGTCAAGAGGATTCATATGATTTAATTATTCAAAAAAATCCAGGGATATATATTAAAAAATGCCCTGGAACACCTAATTATATCTGTTGCAATTATCATATTACAACTTTTTATGTAAATTGTAATCTCGGATGTACATATTGTTTTTTAAAATTTTACCTAAAGAATAACAATATAATTATATATTATGATATTGATCTTTTTCTAGAAGAAATTAATAGATTTGATAGATTAAGATTAGGAAGTGGAGAATTATCTGACTCACTATTGTATGATCCGTTTACAAATTATTCCGATATTGTCATGGAATACCTTGAAAATAAACCAAAAATAACTTTCGAGTTTAAAACAAAAACAGATTATATTGATCCATTTTTAAAAAGAAAACCATTGAGTAACATAGTAGTTGGTTTCTCTGTAAATCCAGAAAATATTTCAAAGATTTTGGAACCTCTCTCTTCGACATTAAATGAAAGATTAGAAGCCGCATCAATACTATTAAAAAATGGATGGAAAGTTTCCTTTCATTTTGATCCAATTATTTTAACTTTAGGTTTGGATGAAAATGAATACTTAAAACTTTTTAATACAATAATAGATCTAGCTGGTAATTCTATAGCATGGTTTTCTCTTGGTACATTAAGGTACAATATTGATATGATGGAAGATTTAAGAAAAAGCTATAAAGGAAGAATTCTTTTAAAATATGAAACAATAAAAGGTCTAGATGGAAAGATTAGATACTTTATAGATGATAGATTAAGAATTTATAGGAAAATTTTTGATATTTATAAAAATAGAAATTGCACTTTCCCACTATACTATTGTATGGAATCGGATAAAATCTATTTGAAAACTTTTGGTAAATTACCAAATAAAATTGACAATTTATCCAATATATTTAATTTTAATTGTTGAATCAAAAAAGGAGTGTAAAACTCAATGGGAAAAGATCCATATGAAATTCTTGGGCTTTCAAGAAACGCATCGATGGATGAAATTAAAGCAAGATACAGAGAACTAGTCAAAAAATATCATCCTGATAAACACCAGGGTAATCCTTTAGCAGATTTAGCTGAAGAACGTTTCAAAGAAATACAACAAGCCTATGATGATATAATAAATAATAGGGCATCTTCTTCGCAAAATTATGAAAACAACTATTCTAGTTCTTCATATACATACAATGTTGACTATGAAAATATAATTTCACTTATACAAAATGGAAGATATGGCCTTGCAAATCAAAAACTAGATCAAATTAATGACAGAAATTCTGGTCTATGGAATTACTTAAAATCGATTGTGTGTGCTAATATGGGTGATTTACAAAATGCTATGAATTATATACAGATAGCAATATCAATAGAACCTAACAACATAAATTATCAAAAATTTAGAGATCAATTAATTAATTATAATTCAAGACCTTATTATTCTCAAGCTCAAACAGGTTCTACGAGTAGTTGTCTCGATTGCCTTACATGTCTTTGTTGCTTTAACTGTTTGTGTAATTCATGCTCTTAAAAAAAATTTTACTATGAAAATTATAATACCAAAAGGAAGTGGATTTTGCCCAGGAGTCATAAGTGCTGAAAAAAAACTATTACAATTAAGAGAAAAATATGATGAATTGATTTATATCTATGGGATGTTTATTCATAATAAAGAATATGAAAACTTTCTTAAAAGAAAAAATATTATTAGCATTCAAGATATAAATAAACTTGATGATGGTTCTATATTTATAATACCTACTCATGGAATAGATAGAAATTTCGAAAATATAGTAAAAAATAGATTTAAGGTCTTTGATTTTACATGTCCTAAAGTTAAAAATGTTCAAAAAATTATTTTTACTCATAAAGATTATTTGACAATTATTACTGGAAAGGAAAACCATCCTGAAACCATCGGGTTAAAAAGCTACTCATCAGAAAATATAGTTATATCAGATCTCTCTCGTCTTAATGAAAAAAGTTTTATTGAAAAGATCAAAAATAAAAAGATTTTATTAATTTCTCAGACGACTGCAAATGAAAATTTATATATAAATTCCTTAAATTACTTAAATAATCTTTTAAAAATTAGTTTTATCACTGAACTAAAAAATTTTAATACAATTTGCCCTTCTATAATAAACAGAGAAAATAATTCAATAGATTTATTAAAAAAACAAAGTACAAAAGCTATTGTCATTGGAGATAAACTATCTTCAAACTCTCAGAGATTATTCTTAAGACTAAAAACAGTGAATGAAGATATCTTTTTTATTGAAAATATAAATGATCTTGAGAAAATCTTGGATAAAATTGAAAAAGAAGAAAAAATTTTAGTAGTTTCCTCTTCTTCAACACCTTCATTTATTGAAAACGAAATAATAAAATTTTTAGAAAAAATTTAATTAATCAAACTTTTTAATCAAAAGTATAAAGCTTAAAATAAATCTATCGATAAGCTAAATGATTGGATAAAATGAAAAAATCTTTTTTAGTTTTTACATTTTTATTTTTGATTTTTATTAATATTACAAATGGTGCTGGAAATTTTGAGGTTATAGACAGAAGACTTGAAGGTAATATTAACTGGACATTTATGCAGTTTGAAGCCAGTGGTTATGCTGAGCTTGATCCCAACTCTACAAATATAGCCACAAATGAACTTTTAACCTTAAAAAAAGCTGAAGAAAATGGATATTCAAATCTAACATCACTTATTATTAATATGATAGTTGACTCTAGAACAAAAATTATTGATTTAATAAAAGAAGATTCTGAAATAAATCGAAATCTATTTGAATTTGTCCAAAATGCTTATAAATCTGACTTAAAATATTCTGGGACAAAAAGGATAATATACTTTTTATTACCATTTATTTTAGGGAAAGATTCTCTATATTCTGTATTAAAACTAAAAAGAGATTATACAAATGAAATAAAGGTCGATTCCTCAATCCCTAATAAATCGAATTTTACATCCTTAGTTATTGATTGTCGAGGGTATATGATTAACCCTTCTTTAAAACCAAAAATTTTAAATCCTTACCGACAAGCAGTAATTAGCTTTGATAATGTATTATGGGAAATAATTGAGAAGCAGGGGTTTATAAAATATATCTGTGATATTACTGGTTTGAAAGCACTAAATAATATAGTTGGAGATAATCCCTATATAATCCCCGCCATTGGAAGTTATGGCATAAATAATACTGATATCATAGTTTCAGAAGAAAATATAGGATTTTTCTTTGGAAATCCAAAAAATCTTGAACTAATTAAAAACGGAAAAATAATTCTTCTTATTGACAAAAATAAATAATTCTTTACCTTCAAAGGGGATAATTTATCCTTTTTTAATCAACCTCCCTAATAAATCATAAATAGATTTATCAATGCTTATAAAAAAACAGATTTCTTCATTATTAACAAATGGTGATTTTGCAAATGCAATTGATATTTTAACTTCAAGTTTATCTAATGAGAATAATATTGAAGAATATGCTACTTTGCATAAAATAATCAAGTACTGGATCAACAGAGATGATAAATTAAATAGGATAAATCAGCCTTATGAAAAAGCATTGGCTTATTTTGATGAATGGGATAATTTTTTAAAATTTTTGCAGGAAAACAATATTGATACTAAGATTTCTGAGATCCATTCTATACATAATTTTGTTTTTTCTAAATGCTTATCACTATTTATAGAATCTAGAACAGAAACAAGAATAAATGATATAGACTTGCTTATTAAGATTGCATATTGCTTTAGAGAACTTTCTCAATATGAAGAGGGTATACAAACTTTGCAATATGCGTATAAATTGAATAAAAACCAACTTATATCATTGATGCTTGCAGATTTCTTATATGCAAAAGGAGAAACATTAGAAGCACAAATTTTATTTAAGGACGTTTTTTTTCTTGATAACACAATCTCTTTTGACACAAAGTTCGTTAAATGTGATAAAATATTAGAAATAATTGAAAAAATAAAAAAAGATAATTACCCAGAATACGAAATTTTAGAGTGGATTCCTATTTATGGTTATATAGATGGATTTTTGAATGTAAAAAGACAACTGAATAAGAATGAATTTGAAAAGATCTTTACAGAAATGACAAAATTTGAAAAGATTTTTTATTCGAATCCTCAAATCAAAAGCCAAGTCGAAGCTAAACTAATAAAAAAATGTATATTACTTCTTGAATATTATACATTTCAAGAAGCAGACACCGTTAAACAAGAGCAGATTAAATTAAAGTTAAAGAATATAAATGAAACTATTGCAAAACAAATATTAATTAATAACTAAAGGAGTTTATTAAAATATGGCGACAATTATCGAATCCATTTCAGAGATACTAAAAGAAGAAAAATGGACCAGAACTTCAATATCTGAGTTTTCAATCTCTATGTTCGAGTCTTATGATTCTCTAATTAAAGATATTCAAGAAAGTTACCAAATTTCAGAGGTTTGTTCTTTTTTAGAGAATTACTTGAAAAGCAACTCTAATTCTATTATAGCTCTTTATTTCCTATCAATAATATACTCTATCTCTCAAGATTATAAGGGAAATGAATGGGCAAAAAAACTTATAGAAATATTTGATGAAAATAGAAGGATAAAGATAGTAAAATATCTTTGCGAAAAATATCTAGGCTATAGTCATATTTACAAAAATGTCTTATCGAGGTATATTCAAATTCTTGAAGATGAAAAGAAGGAAGAAACTGAAATTGTACCTTACATGGAAAGTTTGCATAAAATAGATTTTACTGATGCTAAAATAACTAGAAAACTTGCTATATTTTATGAAAACTCAAAAAATCTTGAGAAGGCTATTTTATATTATAAAAAGCTATTCGATATTTCTGCAAACTCTAAAATACAAAATGAAGTAGAAGAACTCTGGAAAAAACTACTTAGTTTTGAACAAATTGAACCTGATTACTTTTTTCTTAAGTTAAATATAATTGAAAATATCAACTTAAAACTCAGATTGGCTGAAAAACTGATTGAGCACTTTGAAAGTATTGAAGATTGGGATTTAGTTATTGACACTATTAAAATAACTTATGAATTAATACCAGATAAAAACAAAAGTAATTTAGTTCAAAAATTAAGAGACCAGATAGTAAACGCTTACAGAAAAAAATACTCAAATAATAGTCAGTTGGAAGAATTCTTAAAAAGATCGAGAATAACAGAAAAATGGAAAAACCTCTCTGTCGCTATTTCTGAGTTTGAAAAGTACATACCTTTTGATAAAAACAAATATGTATTTCATCAACTTTCTGGTCTTGGTTTTATCAAAGATATAAATGAAAATTTTATAGTGGTAGATTTTGAGAAGAAAAAAAACCACCAATTTTCTATCACTATGGCTTTGAAAGCCTTACGAATTCTTGATGATAATGATTTTCTAGTTTTAGAAGCATATCATCCAGGAAAATTGCAAAAACTTGCAGAAGAAAATCCTAAAGAGTTGTTAATAAATCTCTTAAAGTCATATAATAAACCTCTTTCCACAAAAGATATAAAGACAATCCTCACCAGAGTAGTTATTCCTGTAGCTTCATGGGAAAAATTCTGGAATTCTTTAAGAAACGAGATAAAAGATGATCCTTTGATAATAAGAAATGCTACCAGCTATAGTTTAAGGAATAAACCTGCATTAAAAGAAGAAAGTATCTATGAAAGATTCAAATCTGAAGAAAATTTAATTCATAAAGCACAGATTTACTTAAATTATATTAGCGAAGAAAATGATTTTCAATCTGAATACTCCCAAGCTATGCTTAGAGTCTTTCAAAATTTTTTAAGAGAAGATGCAATTATTCATCAAAATTTGGTTATAGCATTTTTATTTTTGAAAGATTTAAAAAGCAAGTACAGTCAATTGAATATTAGCCTTCCTTTTGATTCCGAATATCTTTTTTCAAAATTGATAGAAGAAAAAAAATATATATTTAATTTTAGAGATAGCAACTTTGAAAAGTTGTTTTTTACGGAATTGATGGTTTATACTTCAAATTGGCCTCAAATTATGGGAGAATATCTACTTCAGTATCCTTCTAAATTCATAATTTCTACTCTTATATCTAAAGGATTTTCGGAAATAATTAAAGAAAAAAGTAAGGATGTAATAAGAAACGCAAAAGATAATCCGGAAGTTTTTTTATGGTTCTTGAAAAATATTTTTAATCATCCCGAATTTTCCGGTATTGTAGACAAAGGTGATCTATTGATAATACTTGCGAATCTTTTGGATATTGCGAATAAATCTATCATACAGAAAATCAATGTAAATGCTAATAGAAAGCTGTTTACAAATATAGGAGATGCTTTTTTTAAAGAAAAACTTTTGGAAAGTTATCTAGAACAAAATCCACCTGAAAACCAGGTTTCAAAACTTTCTACAATCTTTCTTAGAACTAAATGGAAATATGATGATTATCTTATTGAATTTAAAACATTACTTGCAAAATATTATCCAGAAATTCTTTCTAAAATTTCCCCCGAGGAAAAAGATGAGAATGAAAATATTTTTTACTCTACTATAGATTCTATAAAAGAAAAACAAGAACATCTACAGTTTTTAATCAAACAGGAAATACCTAGAGTAAACAGAGAAATGATGATAGCCAAAGAAAAAGGTGATCTAAGAGAAAATGCTGAGTATCATTCGGCGAGAGAAACTTTACAGAGTTTAAATATTGAAGCTGCAGAACTTCAAAGAGATTTAAATAATGTAAAACCAATTGATCCTAACAATATTTCACTAGACAAGATATCTATCGGAACAAAATGCAGGTTAAAATCAGATATTACAGGTAAGGAGACTACATATACAATTCTGGGTAAATGGGATATTGACCTTAATAATAATATTATTTCCTATGAAACAGAATTAGGAAAAATATTGCTTAATAAGAAAATCGGGGATATTATTATAAATCCTATAGATAATGAAGAATACAAGGTCATCTCCATTGAAAAAGGGATATAAATTTGTTTTATTTTTTATATTTCTTTTTGCTGTTATTTTTCTAATAGTTTATTTTGATTTTGAAAAACTTATTGATTTCAATAATTTATTACAACTAAAAGAAAGATTAATAACTATACATCCAATATTGGTTTTCCTTTCAATTCTTGGATTATACTTTATATTTTCATTTCTATTTCTAACAATTGCACCACTTTCTATACTTTGTGGAATACTTTTTGATAAATTCTTAGGTGCTTTTTTATCTTTAATAGGCTCTACTATTACTATGACAATCTCCTTTCTTATTAGTCGATTTTTCTTAAATTCAATTTTTAAGAAATTGAAAGATAAGAATAAGACCTTTCAAAGTATTATGGATAATTTATCTATAAATGGTAAACAATATATTTTATTTGCAAGGTTATTTTTCATTACTCCTTACAATGCTTTAAATGTAGTATCAGGTATTTCAGATATTAAAACAAAGGATTACATCATATATTCTATATTAGGTTGTATTCCTTCTACAATATTCTATGCATATTCTGGTAGTATTCTGAGTACTTTAAAAGATTATGATTCAGTAAAAAAAAATGGGGTTATACTTGCAATCATAATTGGTATATTTTTCCTTCTTATTTTTATTTTAAAAAGAATTTTTAGTAAAAAGCTATTAAAAAAAAATAATTTATAAATTTTCTTTTTATTGACAATGTCTTATAAAAAGTTTAATTAAGGTGTTAATAAAAATAAATAAATATGTAGATAATGATGAACTTTTTATTACCTATTTTTCAACAGACAACACAACAAGCGACATCTTCGACATCAAGTTTTTTAGTAAATCTTTTACCTATTCTTGCCATTATTGTAATTTTCTATTTCCTATTAATTTTACCTCAAAACAAACAGAAAAAACAACATGAGGCTATGATTAAATCTCTTGACAAAGGTGATGAAGTTATAACAACAAGTGGAATTTTTGGCACTGTTGTTGGAGTAAAAGAGGATTCGATAACAATAAAAATAGATGATAATACAACCATAAGGATACTTAAAGGTGCTGTCGCTTCTGTAAAAAAAAGAGAAGAGTAAGATTTAGCATTATTAAGAATTCTTTTCTTTTCTATTTTCTGGAGGAAACAAATGTCAGATAGAAAGTCACTAAGAATCAGAAAAACTTTTGGTTCTAAAGAAGTTATAAATGATACAACAAGGATTATTTTAACAATAATACTTTTTTTATTTTCTTGTTATTTAATATTCCCGACAATAAAATGGTATTTCGTGCTTTCTTCTCATGATAGAGAACTTACAATGATGACAAATGAACAGCTGAGAGAATTAAAAGTAAGTGATGAAGAGCTAGCGAAAATTAGAGAAAATAAAAAATTAAAAAACAGGATTATCAATCTTGGTCTTGATTTACAAGGAGGTCTATATATTATCTTAAAACCAGATACTTCAAGATTTGAAAAAGAACTCTCATCTTCTGAGATGTCTGATCTTTTAGATAAAGCAATGCTTATATTAAACAATCGTATAGACCAATTTGGTGTTGCAGAAACTCATATAAGAAAAATGGGCAGTGAAGGGATTGAGATAGAAATTCCAGGAGCTAAAGATATAGAAAGGATTCAGCGAATCCTTCTTGAACAGGGACAACTTACCTTCCAATTAGTTGATGAAGTAACATTATCTGAAATTGGGTCTTTAGATCCAAAAACAGATTTTGATGAATATGGGAATTATTTACATCCTGAAAAAATTCCTGAAGATTCTGCTATTTATTGGGTATATGAAAAAGATAAATATGGTGTGCTTTTAAAGACAGTTCCTACGATTCTTAAAAAGAAAGTCGAACTTGATGGAACCTATATAGGTCAAGTGCTTGTACAAAATGGTATGAGAGGTATTGAAGTTACATTTAGTCTTAACTCAGAAGGAGCTCAAAAATTTTATAGAGTCACAGCAGACAACAAAGGAAGACATTTGGCTATTGTTTTAGATGGAAAAATACAATCAATGCCAGTTATTAATGAACCTATACCAAATGGTCAGGTTGCTATTTCTGGAAATTTCACCTTAGAAGAAGCAAAAGATCTTGAAAATATTTTGAAAGCTGGTGCATTATCTGTTCCTTTGATTATAGCAGAAAGGCAAGATGTTGGTCCTACTTTAGGTAGAGACTCTATAGTAAAGGGTATAAAAGCTGGTCTTATAGGTTCTGCTATAGTAGCTGTTATAATGATCATTGCGTATTGGCTTTCTGGACTTATGGCTTTCCTTTTTATAGTATTAAATGTCTTTATGATTATAGGATTTTTGGCGGCTTTCAACTATACATTAACTTTACCTGGTATAGCAGGTATTCTTTTAAATATTGGTATGGGTGTAGATGCTTTTGTTATTATTTTTGAAAAAATTAGAGAAGACTACATTCCTGGATTAAATAGAATACAACTCGTTAATATAGTTAATGATTCTTTTACAATAGCATCCGCAACAGTTGTTGACGCCAATATTACAACTTTAATAGCTTCAGGAGCACTTATTTTATTAGGTGGAGGAGCAATAAGAGGATTTGGTGTCACTTTAACAATAGGTATAATTATAAATATTTTCATTGTCTTAGTAACTGGAAGATGGTACTATATGTCAATGTTTAAAAAGTGGAACATGAACACTCTTACAAAGCTTGGAGGAATCATAAAATGAAACAATCAAAAGTAATTCCTTTTACAAGATATCGATATATCGCATTCGCTTTTTCTCTTACTATAATCCTTCTCGGTTTAGTTTTTTATTTTATAAATGGTGGTATAAGTTTTGGAATAGATTTCACTGGTGGTATAACAATCCAAATTAGATTTTCAAAAACAGGTATGGATATAACTACCTTTCGAAAATTTTGCCAGGATAATGGTTTTGGTTCAAATATAACTCAAATTGGA
>JAAZOT010000015.1 GCA_012797605.1 Spirochaetales bacterium
TAACTTAGGTAAAGGAGCCAAGATGGAAATCACCAACATCAAAATTAACAAAGTAACTAGCGAGCGCCCATCAGGTGGAAAGAGAAAGCTGCTTGCGTACGCTTCAGTAACATTTGACAACTGTTTTGTTGTTCACAACATCGCACTTTATGATGGAGAAGAAGGCAGAAAGATAGTTATGCCTAGAAGGAAAACATCAAAAGGTGATTTTAAGGATGTTGCTCATCCCACAGTAAATGACTTCAGAGAATTTTTAACAAATTCGATCTCTGATGCGTATGATAATGTGGTATAGTATTAAATGAAAAGTGGATTGCCAGAAATTAAACTGGCAATCCTATTTAAATAATTTTTTTAAGAAATATTGATAATTTTCTCTTTTATTATATTTTGGGATCTTTGTTTTATCAAATTATTATATAATCTTCTTATCGTTAAATATATTTATACAGTTAGGGAAGGAAAAATAACATGAAAAAAGAACAAGTTTTGATTAGTGCAGAAGAAAGACAGATTTCAACTAAAGCAATATTAAATTCCGCAAGAAAAAACGGATTATTACCAGCTTGTATTTATGGCAAAAGTATTAAACAAAATATAAATATCTTTGTTAAGGAAAATGAGATTATCAAAATACTTGAAAAATATGGTGAATCTCATCCTTTAACAATCAATATAAAGAACAAAAAAATTGATGTAATTATTAAAGATTTTCAATACAGTATAGTAAACAATAAGATGTCCCATGTCGATTTCTATGCGGTTTCATCTTCAGAAAAAATCAAAACACATGTGCCATTGCATTTTATTGGCCATTCAAAAGGCGAAAAAGTTGGTGGTATAGTTGAGAAATTTCACCTTTCAGTTGAAGTCGAAGGTAACTTAAAAGATATCCCTGAATCAATTGAAATAAACATTGAGAATATGGATATTGGAACTAGATTCCATGCCTCAGATTTAAAACTTCCAGAAAATCTTCATCTTTTAACCAATCCTCAAGAAGTCTTATTCATAATTGCTGGAAAGAAAGCGACAGAGACTCAAACAGGTCCTGCTGGAATGACTGCCGAAGAGGCTGAAAAAGCAAAAGAAATATTTGACTAAATATGGAGTAACTATCCAAAAAAATGAATAAATCGGATAATAATAATCCAATGATATTAGTCGCAGGTTTGGGAAATCCTGGAGAAAATTTTTATAAACATAGACATAACTTAGGATTTCAATTTGTCGACTATATAGCCAGAAGGGTTACAGGTTCTAAAAAGGTTAATTTTATTACAAAGAAAAAGAAAGCTGATTTTATTACTCTTGATTTTGAAGGTAAAGAAGTTACTCTTGTTAAACCTTTAACATTCATGAACAATTCTGGAGAAGGTATCCTCTTTATGGCAGCTTTCTTAAAGATACATGAAGAAAATATAATAGTTGTTTATGATGATACTGACCTTGAGTTTGGTGACCTTAGATTAAGACATAGTAAAAATGAAACAAATCATAATGGTATTATTTCTGTTGAAAAACTGCTTAAAAAAGAGAATTTTACACGACTTAGAATTGGCATTGGAAAACCTAAAGATCCCAATGGTAAAATTTTAACAGATTCTGCATCTATACAAGAATATGTTCTTTCTGATTTTTCTCTGGTAGAAGAGTATCAACTTGAAAATATTATTTTTAATTATACTTTCAATGTCATAAAAGGATTTATTAAAGGTGGCTATGATTCCGCATATGAAGAGTTGGATAAAGCGAGAATCAAGATAAAAGATGAAATTTCTCGAGGACCAAGTATTTCTTTTTCTGAATAAGTATATTCAAGATTTCCCCAATACCTCAATAACAGTAGCTTTAAGCATGGGTTCTGATTCAATGGCTCTCTTTTATATTTTACTTAAATTAAAAAAAAAATATGGATTTGATCTTTCAGCCTGCCATTTGAATCATGGTATTAGAGAAGAATCGGATTTAGAACAAAAAGCATTTATTGAATTGATGAATCAAGTTGGTATACAGTATTATACAGATAATCTTAAGATTCCAAATGAGATAAAAAAATCAAATAAATCTTTTGAATTATGGGCTAGAAATGAAAGATTAAAGTTCTATGAAAGAGCAAAAGAAATATTAAAATCTGATTATATCGCAACAGCCCATAATAAAGATGATATTATTGAGACTTTTTTCTTAAACCTATTTCGAGGAACAGGTCTTGTTGGCGCTTCTTCAATAAAACCAATGAGATCCTATTTGATCAGACCAGTTATCGAAATATCTAAAAAAGAATTGAAAGAATATTTGATATATAATAATATTAAATTTTTCGAAGATAAAACTAATAGTGATAATAAAATAAATAGAAATTATATAAGAAATATAGTGATTGAAAATATCTATAACAGGTTTACCAATTCATCAAAATCTATTTTTAATTTTATTAAAGAGATAAATTCTACTTTAGATTTTATTGACTCTTTTATTCCTGATTGGTTCTTTAATAATTATTGGAATGTGGAAGATTTTTTAACTCTTCAAGATTACCTACAAAGTCACTTTTTATATAAAAAAATTAAAGAACTATGTTCAGCTAATCTTTATGACTTTTCCTTATTAAATCTTTCAAAAAAAACAATAGAAGTCGCATTAAAAAAAATCAAGACAATAAAAAATGGTTATATTGAAAAATTTCCTAAATTCGATATTTTTCTTTCATACGGCAACTTATATTTTATTGAAAAAAAATACTCAATAAAAAATAAGGTCGAAATAGATATCGAAGAGTTATCTAGCGTTGAATTTACTACGCTTTTATTTGGTGATTTTGAAATAAAAATAAAAATTGGAGACAATTTAAATAATTCCTTCATAAAAGGTATTTTAAAGGAAAACTTCATAATAAGAAAAGAACTATGTGGAGAAAAACTAGTTTTCTCAAAATGGGAGGAAGGGGATAGGATAAAATTAGCTGGCTATCATAAAAAATTACATGATATTTTTGTGGATTGGAAGATCCCAAGACCATTAAGAGAAAAAATTATCGTTATAAGAAATTATAAAGAGGTGATTGGCTTTTATATTCCTTTTAATTCTTCCAATAGGGAAAATTATATCCTATCGAAAGATTATTTTGTTGATTTTAATGAAAAATTTAGTTATATTTTACTGAAAATAGAAAAAATATAAAATTATCTAGTTTTCTTTATAAAGATAATTGTAAGGAAGGGAAATGAGTAACTTAAATCAAAATCCAAAGAATAAAAAAAATCTATCAGGTGGGTTAACTATCCTCCTGATAGCTGTAGGTTTTTTAGCAATACTTTTTTTAATGTCAAATCCTTTAACTGATGTTGTTGAAAAGAAAACCTATAGTGAGTTTATTAAATATGTTGAAGAAGGGAAAGTTGATTCTGTAACCATAGTTGGCAATCAAATAAAGGTTTATATGAAAAAAAGTTCTGAGTCAACTAAAGCAGATCAATATAAAGTTGTTATTCCATATATAGATCCAGAACTTTTAACTTATTTAAAGCAACATGATGTAAATATTGAGGGGCAGGAACAGAAGGATACTTCATCCTTTTGGTGGTATATAATACCTCTTGGTTTGACCATTCTTTCTATATTTTTCTTTATGAATATTACCAAACAGATTGGAGGTGCCAACAATCAAGCATTCTCTTTTGGTAAAGCAAGAGCTAGACTTTATGTAAATACCTCAGTAAAATTTACAGATGTTGCTGGAATTGATGAAGCGAAACAAGAGCTTATCGAAGTTGTAGAATACTTAAAAAATCCTATAAAGTTTTATTCTCTTGGAGCAAAAATTCCTAGGGGTGTACTTTTAGAAGGTCCTCCTGGTTGCGGTAAAACATTGCTCGCCAAGGCAGTGGCTGGAGAAGCAGGTGTTCCTTTTTTCTCTATTTCAGGATCCGATTTTGTTGAGATGTTTGTAGGAGTAGGTGCATCAAGAGTTAGAGATCTATTCAATCAAGCTAAGGAAAAAGCCCCATCAATAATTTTCATAGATGAGCTTGATGCTGTTGGTAGATCAAGAGGTGCAGGTCTTGGTGGTGGTCATGATGAAAGGGAACAAACATTAAACCAGATCTTAGTTGAAATGGATGGTTTTGAAACACAGGATTCTGTAATAGTCTTAGCCGCAACAAATAGAGCAGATATTCTCGATAGGGCTCTTCTTAGACCTGGAAGGTTTGATAGAAAAGTTTATGTTGATTTACCAGATTTGTATGGAAGATACGAAATTCTTCAGATTCATGCCAGAAAAGTTCCTTTAACAAAGGATGTAGATCTTTTTGCTATAGCAAGAGGAACACCAGGTTTTTCTGGAGCCGATCTCGCCAATATTATTAATGAAGCAGCGATACTAGCTGCTAGAAATAATCTATCCGCTGTTGATATGCATTGTCTTGAAGAGGCAAAAGACAAAGTAATTATGGGACCGGAAAGAAAATCACTTGTGCTTTCGGATCAAGAAAAGTTAGTTACTGCATATCATGAGGCTGGGCATACTCTTGTTGGTGCTCTTATGAAAAATTCAGAACCAGTTTACAAAGTAAGTATAATTCCTAGAGGTGCTGCTCTTGGCCTAACCGTGAATATACCTTTAGATGACCAACATCACTATTCAAAATCTTATTTGTTTGATAAAATTTGTATTTTATTAGCTGGTAGAGTAGCTGAAGAATATAAATTTAATGAAATATTTACTGGCGCACAAAATGATATTGAAAGAGCAACTAAGATCGCACATGATATGGTTACAAAGTATGGAATGTCTTCTTTAGGTCCATTAGGTTTTGGATCAGAAAAAGATGATGTGTTTTTAGGTAAAGATTTGGTTAGAGAAAGAAATTATTCAGAAGATACAGCTAAGAAAATAGATTCAGAAGTTCATAAAATTATACAGGAAGCTTTTGAGATAACTAAAAAGTTAATTAAAGAAAATATCGTTAAACTTGATTTACTATCTCAAAAATTAGTGGAAAAAGAATCTTTAGTCGCATCTGAGATCTATGAAATTCTTGGAATAAAAGATCCTCACAAAGATGCTACAATTGAATCTTTTAAGAAAAAGTATATAGAAAAAAATAATCATGATGAGGAAAAAGTCTCTGATATAGATCAAGCAAAATAAAATTGTAAAGAATTGAGCCATGAGAAAAAATATTTTAAGATACAATATCTCTGGTTTAAGAGGAATAGTTGGAAATACTTTGAATCCAGAAGTATTATATTACAACCTTGTTGCATTTATTAGGTACCTTGAAAAAAGAAGTTTTAGTAAAGGTGAGAAAAAGCGCATAAGAGTATTTATTGGTAGAGATGCTAGAAACTCTGGAGAGGCTATTTCTGTTTATATATTAGGATTATTGAATCTTTTTGGTATAGATGTTGATTTTGGTGGTATTATTCCCACACCGACTGTTTTGCATGAAGTAAAATATGGGAAATATGATGGAGGAATAGCCATAACGGCCTCTCATAATCCAATTCAATATAATGCTATAAAACTATGTAAATTTGGAGGGTACTTTTTAGACCAACAAGATATTTCTGAAATGAATAAATATATCGATGATTTATTAGATGATGAAAATATTGTAAAACCTGGTGATTTTAACAGTATAGGAATTACAAAGTTGTCTTCGAATGCATTTGAAAACCATATAAATGATGCAATTGCTAAATTTGACATAGACTTGATAAAAAATCGAAGATTGAAAGTAGCCGTAGATTTTTGCAACTCTACAGCAATAAATGTTTTTCCACCTTTATTTGAGACACTAAATATAAATTATAAGGCTATATACGATAAAATTACTGGTAATTTTGAAAGAGAACCAGAACCAAATATTAATACGATGAAATATCTTTCAGAGATCATGCGCAATTCAGATTTCGATGTTGGTTTTGTCTTTGATCCAGATGCAGATAGAGTAGCTGTGATATTTGAAGATGGTTTTGTTCCTTCGGAGGAGTATACTTTAGCATTATCTTACCTTCACTTTTGTAAGAATAAAGGTGGTGGAGATTGCGTTGTAAATCTTTCTACTTCATCGATGGTAAAATATATTGCTGAAAAATTTGGTTTTAATGTTTACTTTGCACCTGTTGGTGAAATAAATGTTACAAATAAAATGCTTAAAACTAAATCTGTCTTTGGTGGTGAAGGAAATGGTGGTGTCATATATTTACCAGTATCAAATAGCAGAGATACAATTGTTGCTGTACTATTTATTTTAGAACTTATTTCTAAGGAAGATAAAAAAATTTCCCAAATTGCATCTGAAATTCCTAGATTTGAGATGAGAAAATTTAAGTTTGAAAGAAAAAAGGATTTCGAAGTAAATATAAAGGAAAAGTTGAAAGATATATTTGAAAGGAACTCCTTTGAGATAATTGATTTTAATGATTCTGATGGTATTAGATTTGATTTTTCTTCTGGTTTTTGTCATATAAGACCATCAAACACAGAACCTGTAATTAGAATAATAATGGAAAATAGTGATAAATCACTTTTAAATAAGATGGAATCTTTATTACCAGAATTTCAAGAGTTTTTATAATATTATATTTATTTGTTATTGTATTTATTTGTTTTACATGGCTTTAATAAATGGCTTGAATATTAGAATGACTTTTGAAAATTTTATAACTTAGTTTAAAATTATGTTATCAAGGATATTTATAATGATTAAAAAGATAGCCATAGGTTCTGATCATGCAGGATTTATATTAAAATCAGAATTACTAGAATACTTAAGATCAAAAGATTTTGATGTGGTTGATTGTGGCACATATTCAACTGAATCCTGTGATTATCCAGATTATGCAGCTATAGTGGCTGAAAAGGTTTCAAAAAAACAAGTAGATGCTGGAATTCTTATATGTGGCACTGGTATTGGTGTTTCAATAGCAGCAAATAAAGTTAAAGGAATAAGGGCAGCTAATGTGTGGAATTCTGAAACAGCAGCTTTAGCTAAACAACATAATGATGCTAATATAATATGTATAGGAGCAAGATTCATTGCGCCTTATTATGCAAAAAAGATTATTGACGCATATTTTAGCTCGGAATTTGAATATGGGAATCATTTACATAGAGTTGAAAAAATAAGTAAGATGGAATAAATAATTATAGGCAAAAAAATGCCAGTAAAGGCTTTAATTTACGATATTGAAATAGATATATTAAAAATTCATTATGATCCAATAATTTTGAAAATAAAAAAAGATTTGCATCTTTCTATATCCAAAATTAAAAGTCTTTTATTTTCTCCTTATTTTTATTTTTTTACAATAGGAAAAATCAATTTTGAGACTTTTATAAAAACAGCATTTAATGAAATTATACTTGATTCAGATTATATTGAAAAGCTTGAAAAAAAATATAAGAGATCCTTTGAATATTCAACTAAAAAAAAAGAAGACATTTTGTTTTATAGAGATTTATTAAAAATAGATATTTATTTCTCAGCAGATATAGATAGTACAATCGCAAATTCAATAATCAAAAAAGATCCTTCTATCAATAAGATATGTTACTTTTCTTCAAAATTAAATTCAGTAAAACAAGAATCTTTATTTTTTGAAAATTTACAGAAAAATCTTAAGCTTGAATCTTCTGAAATATTAATAGTAGATGATAATATCGATGTGCTTTTGAATGCGAAAAACAAAGGATTTTTAACATTGTTTTATGATGGTAAAAGAGATTTCGGAGAATTAATTAAATTAGTATTGGAAAATCAAGAAAAATAAATATAATTGATTGACAAATCAATAAAATTTATTAACTTATTTCAAGTAATAATTCAAATAATTTTTAATTGATTTGATAATTCAACCAATTAAGGGGCTTTTATGGATATTTTTGAAAAATGTTTTAAGTATGATGAACCAGAAAAAGCAAAGGCAGCAGGTTTTTATCCTTATTTTAGACCTCACCATGCAAAAACAGATACAGTGGTATTAATGGAAGGAAGAGAAGTTATTATGCTTGGTTCAAACTCATATCTTGGTTTAACCTCACACCCTGAAGTTAAAGAAGCCGCAAAAAATGCTATAGAAATTCATGGGACAGGTTGTGCTGGTTCAAGATTTTTAAATGGAACCTTGGATTTGCATGAAGAACTAGAAAAGAAATTGGCTAAATTTGTTGGGAAAGAAGATGCTATAATATATTCAACTGGCTTTTTTGCCAATCAAGGAGCTATTTCAGCTCTTATATCAAGAAATGATGTGGTCTTTATTGATAAACTTGACCATGCTTCTATTGTTGACGGTACAAGATTAGGATTTGGAGAGATTGTCAGATTTAGACATAATGATATAGAACATCTTGATAAACTGCTAGCGAAGTATCCAGATAAAGGGAAAATGGTTGTTGTTGATGGTGTTTATTCAATGGATGGCGATATTGCACCTCTACCAGATCTTATCAAAGTATGTAAAAAGTATGGTGCAAGACTCTATGTCGATGATGCTCATTCATTGGGAGTTCTTGGTAAAAATGGAAGAGGTACTGCAGATCATTTCAATTGTACAGATGATGTAGATATTATAATGGGAACTTTTTCAAAATCTCTCGCTGCTCAAGGTGGATTTGTAGCTGGAGATCATAAAGTTATCGATTATATAAGACATCATTCAAGACCATTTATTTTTTCTGCATCATTGGCTCCAGCTCTTATCGCAACCGTAGATAAAGCTCTAGAGATAATGATAAGGGAACCAGAGAGAATCGAAAATCTTTGGAAGATTACAAAATATGCAGCAGAAGGCTTTAAGAGGATAGGATTTGATATTGGTAATGCTCAAACACCTATTATACCTATTATTATAGGTCAAACCGAGACGACATTTAAATTTTGGAAACTAATCTATGATATGGGTGTTTTTGCAAATTGTGTAATTCCTCCAGCTGTTCCTGAAAATAAATGTATAATTAGAACTTCTTATATTGCTACTCATACAATAGAGCAGATAGATAAGGCTTTGGAAGTTTTTGAAAAAGCTGGTAAACAATTAGGAATAATTTAATTTATTTCTAATTTTATTTTCAAGAAAATTCATTGCTTTTTTTCAATATTGTGAAATATTTATATAAATTTTAATGATTTTGCCTCGCAAATGTTTTGAAAGCGGGGCAATTTTTATTAAAAAATATAAGATTTAAGAGGAAAATATGGCTGAACAAAAAGAAAAAAAATCAAAATATCAAGTATTAGAAGAAAAACTCCTGTACAAAAATGAATCAATATGGCAATCATTAAGCCATAGTGAAGAAAACGAAATGGAAAATATCTGTAGTGAATACATGGATTATATCTCAAAATGTAAATCTGAAAGAGAATCGGTAAAATATCTTCAAAATAAAGCAATCTCAGCGGGATATAAAAATATTCTAGAATTTAATGGTAAAGCAAAACCAAATGATAAATTTTTTTGGAATTTTAGAGATAAAGTTCTAGCAGTTATAAAAATCGGTGAAGATTTCAATTTTTCAAATGGTTTAAATATAGTTGGAGCACATTCTGATGCCCCTAGATTAGATTTGAAACAAAATCCACTTTATGAAGATTCTGGCTTTGCACTTTTGAAAACACATTATTATGGGGGGATAAAAAAATATCAATGGCTTAGTCTTCCATTAGCATTACATGGTGTTGTAATCCTCGAAAGCGGTAAAAAAGTCGAAATAAATATTGGTGAAAGTGAAAATGATCCAGTTTTTGTTATATCTGACTTACTTCCTCATTTATCAAAGAATGTCCAATCTGATAAAAAATTATCTGAAGCTGTATCTGCTGAAAACATGGTTGTAATTGTTGGTAATAGACCAGTAAAAGATAAAATAGTAAAAGAAAAAGTTAAGTTATATGTTTTAGAGTATCTTTTCAATCATTATGGAATTAAGGAAGAAGATTTTATATCAAGTGAAATAGAAGTAGTTCCAGCACTAAAAGCAAGGGAGGTTGGATTTGATAGATCTATTATTGGAGCATATGGACATGATGATAGAGTATGTTCATATCTTGCGGTATCTTCCTTGATTTCAAATTCCAATATAAAAAAGACTGGGGTTGCTCTTATTGTTGATAAAGAAGAGATTGGTTCATCTGGTTCAACAGGATCTGATTCTTACCTGATTCATCATATTTTTTCTATGATTGCAAATTCTTTAATTGGTCAAAATCTATCTTTTTCAGATTTAAGAAAATCCTTTTTAAATTCAAATTGCATTTCATCAGATGTTGCAGCAGCCGTAAATCCACCTTATAAACAAGTTCATGATTTACAGAACGCTGCTAAATTAGGGTATGGAGTCGCAATTACTAAATATACTGGTTCTGGTGGAAAATATAGTGCAAATGATGCAGATGCAGAATTTGTTGGTAAAATTAGAGGATTTTTAAATTCTCATAAGATACCATGGCAATATGCTATGCTTGGTAAAGTTGATGAAGGTGGTGGTGGAACTATTGCAAAATATGTTGCTTATTATGGTATTAATACCATCGATGCTGGAGTTCCTGTGGTTGGAATGCATTCACCTTTCGAACTTATTTCAAAGACTGATTTATATGCTACCAGTAAATTTTACTCTTCTTTCTTTGCAGAGTATGTTTAATATATTGAATAAATTAAGGATTTTACAAGTAAAGTAAGGAGAAAAAATGAATTATCAAAATTTTTCTCCTATATTCTTAACTTTTTTAGCAACTTTATTTACCTATGGCATGACTGCTGCTGGTGCAGCAGTAGTATTCTTATTTAAAACATACAGCAAAAAAACTCTTGATGGTATGCTTGGCTTTGCAGCAGGAGTTATGATTGCAGCAAGTTTTTGGTCATTACTTCAACCATCAATCGAACTATCTAGAGAATTGGGAAAAAATCCTATTGTACCTGCTGCAATTGGTTTTATTACTGGTGGTTTTTTTATTCGTTTAATAGATTTCTTATTACCGCATTTACATATGGGCGAGGATAAACCCGAGGGTTTATCAAGCAGTTTTAAAAGAGTGGTACTTCTTACTTTAGCTGTGACAATTCATAACATTCCAGAAGGGCTTGCAGTGGGAGTAGCTTTTGGAGCTTTATCTATTCAAGGCTCTTCAGCAAGTCTTATTGGTGCTATAACTCTTGCTTTAGGTATAGGGATACAAAATTTCCCCGAAGGTTCAGCTATTTCTTTGCCTTTAAGGGGTGAAGGTTATAGTAAAGTTAAAAGTTTTTTTATAGGTCAACTTTCTGGAATTGTAGAACCTATTTTCGGTATTTTAGGTGCTATTTTAGTAATTTACATAAAATCCCTTTT
The DNA here is from genome assembly GCA_012797605.1 of Spirochaetales bacterium. Taxonomy (GTDB): domain Bacteria; phylum Spirochaetota; class JAAYUW01; order JAAYUW01; family JAAYUW01; genus Exilispira. Next base: position 11,345 of record JAAZOT010000015.1, read on the forward strand.
GCCTTATGCTCTTTCATTTGCTGCAGGGGCAATGATATATGTCGTCGTAGAAGAACTCATACCAGAGTCTCAGAATTCAAAAAATACAGATATTGCAACCGTAGGAACTTTACTTGGTTTTACCATAATGATGATTCTTGATGTAGCTTTAGGTTAATTAAACTAAATGATTTTAATCAAATAAATAATTTCATCACTCTTTCAATCTTTTATTAAAAAAAATAATCGATATTTCTATATGATTTGCAATTTGTTAATTATAAAATATAATAGTTATAAAATGGAAGATAAAATTTATAATATGATAGTTATAAAGCAAAAGTTAAATATTAATACATAATAGATTTAAATTTAATTTTAAAATTAAAATATAATAAAATTAAAATAAAATAAAAGGAGAATTTATGGAAACTTTTAAAAGATTTTTTCATTCATTTTTCTTTTGTTTATCTATTTTATTGTTGATACTGATAGGACTTTTTTCTATCAATATAATTGGGTCAGACCATAACAATATTCCTATTGATTTTCCATTTTCAATAAACTTAGCTTTACCAATTTTTACTAATATAAATTCGGAGCTATTTAACTCAGTATTATTTGATATGGATTTTTCTTTTATTTATTATACAAAATCAGTCATTTATTTAGGAGTATATTTAGAAATGATGTCCAGTGTAATGTTTATGGTCAAATCTTTGGAGACAATTTTTTGGATTGCATGTTCTCCTTTTTTATTACTTTTCTATTTAGTGGAGGGATATTCACCTTGGCCTTTTCCTACTTTCCCAAAGACGGCACTTGATGTTAATTTTGGACTTATAACTGGAATAAAAGTAGTAGATAAAACAAACCTAAAGATTAACTTTTCACTAAAATTAGGTCTTGGTTTTTATACAGATGAGTATCTTGATTATGAACAGAATACTGGAGTTTTTTTAATTCCTCAAATTTTGATTAAATTTCCATTATCTAAAGGTGGTATAGGTATAAATACAAGCTATAAATTGATATTTGTCAGAAGTGGGAATCATCCAGAAATGATGATATTTTATCCATATTTAGGAGTTTATTTCTATTTCAATAGTCAATATTAGAATTACAAAGAGTATAAAAATTTAAATCTAGATAATTAGATAATAAATTTTTTATTATTAATTTTATTTTATAATAATATGGGTGGTATAGGACTTGAACCTATAGCCCCATGCACGTCAAGCATGTGCTCTGCCAGTTGAGCTAACCACCCGTGTACTTATTGAATCATTAAATCTTTTATTGTCAAGATTCAAATAACTATTAAAAGTTATTCAGTTTTTCCCTTCTTCCTTCTTTTTAGATCTCTTTTCAAGAGCCTGTTCTTTTTCAAATTTTTCATCGATAATCTCTAGAAGTTTTAAGGATTTAAAAACATTCTCTATTCTTTCTTTTATTTTAACTGGAAGACTCATTATTGCGAAAGCAGGACCCGGTTTATAATAAACAGCAACTTCAGTATAATCCTTTTCTACTTTATGCTCACTTAATGGACCAACTAAAATGTTATCTTGATAAATAGTTTTTATAACAAATAAATGACTTTGTAGATTATAAATTTTTGAGTTTACCCTTTTCTCATATTTACTAAGCATATCTAGTTTAAATTTTTTAATCTTTTCATTTTCAATTTTATGTGTATCGTTTATTAATTTACGAATAACCTGCAAATTTTGTTCAGCTAAATATGAATGTCCTAAATATATTTTATTATTATTTCCTCTCTCGTTTCCTAGAAATTTTACAATAATATCTTTTGAGCAATGAATTATTGAAGATAAAATCACTCCTTTTTTTGTGTAGCAAATAAGATTTTTATTAACAAAAAGGGTTGAATTCATTATATCGTCATCTACAATGCAATCTCTCTTAATAAAAAAAGTAGCATTTCTTATGTATTTTGAATATAAAGTCCCTTCACAGTTATAGAGCGTTTTGGCTTTTCCTATTATTCCACCTTTACATATTATATTCCCCTTTACTTGCAAAGAATTGCAAGAAGAGATAACTCCATTTACTATCAAATCACCTTCGACATATACATCAATATTTTCTAATATATTACCTGTTATTAAAATAGAAGATTTACAATTGATGTTTCCAGTATATAGTGAAGCATCTCCCGAGATTTTGACAAGAGAATGGATATTTATAACTTTTCCAGCTAAAGAAAGTACGCCATCTGAAGAAGCTACAACAAACCCTTCATTTTTATCTACATTAAGACCACAAATAAAAACAGGATCATTATCATATTTGGAAAGAATAGGTTTACCAAAAATATCATAACCATCTTCATTTAATTTTTCTGGAATTATTTTTGCTATTGTATCACCTTTTTTGAAACTTCTTAAGAAATTCCTCTCAAAAAAGTCAATATTCCCTTTTTCGTCGATCTTCCCAGCAGAAATTTTATCATCAAAAAGAGGAATAATTTTTTCACAATTTCCATCTATTGGTTCTTTCCCTTTAGCAATAACGAAGATACCACTTTTTTTCTCATTAAATATAGTTTCTATCAATTTTTTATCTATATATTGGCAATGAAGTTCATCAAGGTCATGGAATAAAAGTTCTTTATCAACTTTAGTAAGTAAAGTCGGTGTCATTATTAAATATAATCTCATTAAATCATTGGATACTACGAAAATTGGCTCGATTGTAATAATTGAAGCATTGATTATTAAAAATCCTTGTTTTGAGGCACAAAATGAACTCTCATCTGAATTGTAATATACATCTCCTTTCAAAAGATCTGCAAATGATAAATTAGTTGATTCTTTACGATGATCAATTTCGGTATCAAGGATAGCAATTTTTTGATGAACATTAACAAAAGATCTATTCAATATATCTGGATTAATATTTTCGAGTTTATTTCTTTTAATGTTTTCAAGAATAGATTGAATAGGTAAATTTTTTTCACATAAAAATTTCATATTACTGTATTTCTAAAATAAATGAAATTAAAAAATCATTTAATTAACTTATAAATTGTTTATAATATATAATTAAAATAATTCAAACAAAGAAACAAGTTAAAATTTTAATTGTACTTTAAGATTGTAAATATTTTTTCTCAAATTCCGCAACTTTTTTTTGATATCTTTTAAGAAGTTCAATTTTTTCATTTTCGCTTAAGAAGGAGCAATTAATCGCTATTTTATTTATTTCAACAAGTTTAGTAAAATCAAATGAAAAATAATTAATTAATTTTAAATAATCATCAGTCAAATCAGAATTTTGTATGACTGGATCATCAGTATTGATCGTAACAGGTACTCCATTTTCTATTAATTTGGCGCATGGATGAGTCTTTTCATCTGGCCAAGATCCAGTTTGTCTGTTTGAGGTTATGCATTGTTCAAGTCCTATTTGCTTTTCTTTTAAGAACTTTTGAAGATTTATATCATGAATAGCGGCAACCCCATGTCCAATTCTTGATGCATAACATAACATTATTGCTTCCCAAATTGAAGATGGAGGAGTTACTTCTCCTGCATGAATAGTGGCTTTATAAATACCATCATTATAGACATTGTTGAAAAATAATGAAAAGTCTTTTGGAGGGAAATTTATTTCGTCTCCAGCAAGATCTATTCCTACTATATCTGGAATATTAGATTTAATAATTTTGTTATATAATTCAATCATCTCTTTCTGATTTTGTTTCCCTCTGTTGAAAGTAATAAGATATTTAATATTTAATCCTATTTCTTTAGCGGCTTTATTGCAAGAATTTATAATTAATTTTGTTACTTCAATTCTATCGAAATTGTTTTCAAGGCAGTAATGTTCAGGGGAAAATCTTAATTCAATATAAAATATTGATTCTTTTTCAAGTGATTTTATGGAATCTATACATACTTTTTCTATATCTTCATAACTTTTGTACCAATTGTTTTTAAATTTAGACAAAAATAGTAAAAAATCTGGTTTTTCATCTTTTGGAAACTGTATTTGTCTTGAAAAATCTTCTATATTATCAGGATAATTTAATTTATTTTTTTGAGAAAGATAAAATAGTGTTTCTATAGGCATTGTACCTTCAAGATGCCTGTGTAGTTCAATTTTAGGAAATTTTGACAATATCTCTTTTGAATTTATCTTTATGTTATCTATAATTTGTTTTTTTATCATTGTTTTTACCTATTAAAAATAATAATAAAGCAATTGGAATTAAAAAATTTATTAGTTTTTTAATTTATCGGTAATTGATTATTTAAAATGTAGATTTAAAATATTTATATATCGAAATGAAAATGTAAATTGAATATTGAAATATAGATAGTTTTTATTGGAAAATTTTGTTAAAATGTTAATTTTTTATTAGAAAAATTGGTAATATATTTTAAATATTTCCACCATTAAAAGAATGATTTATAAAATAGGAGTTTAATATGTTAGATTTGAAATTTATCGAAGAAAATAAAGAACTTGTTAAACAAGGGATAATTAAAAAGAACTTTAAGGTCGATATAGATAAATTACTTGAATTAAACAATCAAAGAAAATTGTTAACTTCGGAAAGTGAAAAAATTAAGAGTATAAAAAATTCTGTCTCAAAAGAAATTGCAAAACTTAATGTCGAAGAAAAAAAGATAAAACTTTCCGAGATGCAAAAATTGACTGAAAAAGAAAAAGAACTTGATGATAAACTTAATAAAATAAAGGAAGAAATAAATCAAATTTTGTTAACTGTTCCAAATCCACCGGATGAATCTGTACCAGTTGGAAAAGATGATACTGAAAATGTTGAGATTGAAAGAGTTGGGCAAGTAAAAAGAAAGGAAGAATTTGAAGCATTTAAGGATCATATAGAACTAGGTCTTCTTTTAGATATAGTTGATTTTAATAGGGCATCAAAGATTGCTGGAAGTAGAACCTATTATTTGAAAAACGAAGGTGTTCTATTACAGATGGCTATAATGAGATTTGCATTAGATACTTTGATTCAAAAAGGTTTCACTCCTTTTTATCCCCCTTTTTTAGTGAAAGATATAGCCATGACTGGAACAGGTTATTTCCCCGTTGGCAAAGAGCAAAGTTATTCAATGGAAAAAGATGAATTATACCTAATAGGTACATCAGAAGTACCTCTCGTTTCTTATCACTATGATGAAGTATTGGATGAAAACAATTTACCAATAAAATATGCTGGATACTCATCTTGCTTTAGAAGAGAAGCAGGTACTTATGGAAAAGACACCAAAGGCTTATACAGAATTCATCAGTTTGAAAAGATCGAACAAGTAATAATATGTAAAAACAATAAGGAAGAATCAGATTACTTTCATTCTTTTATTTTACAAAATTCTAAGGAATTATTAGAAAGACTTGAATTGCCTTATAGAGTAGTGAATGTTTGTACTGGTGATCTTGGTCTTGGGCAAGTAAAAAAGAACGATATTGAATGTTGGATGCCATCAAGAGATAATTATGGCGAGACTCATTCTTGTTCAAGTTTCTATGATTTTCAATCACGCAGATCTAAAATTAAAGTTAAAGCAAAAGATGGTTCAACTTATTATCCATACACCTTAAATAATACTTTAATTGCATCGCCAAGAATTTTAATACCTATTCTTGAAATGAATCAACTGCCGGATGGGTCAGTAAAAATACCAAAGGTTTTAGTACCATATATGAATGGGATTGAATTTATAAAACCTAAAAAATAAATGATGAAAATATGAAATATATAAAAACTTGAAAAAGAGTAAAGATGAGAAAAACAAGTTTTTATTGTTTTGGGGTTGATATCGGTGGAACTTTCACAAAAATTGGGTTATTTAAAATCGACATTTCAAATTTAATTAATAAAAAAGATGAACCTAAAGAAAATTACCCTTTAAATATTTACTTAAATATAGATAATTTTTTTATTAATATAAAGCTAATCGAATCTTTCAAGATAAGAACACAGGATCCAGAAAAATCGGAGTATTTTTTTGTAAATAGTTTATATGAATCCTTTAAAAAAATTTTAAGTAAAAATAATATAAACTTAAGAAAACCAATTGCTTTTTCATTTGCTACCCCAGGTTTCCCAGATAATAAGGTGAAAAAAGTAGTTGGAGGAGCTTTCAATATACCTTTTTTGGATAAAATAGAATTTGAAAATTACATAAGCAAATTTCAATCAAGTTATCTATACTTAAATCTGATCAATGATGTTACTTCTCAAGGTTATTATGAACAAAATATAAAAAAAGAAATATTTAAAACTGAAGATGATATTGCATTACTTATTGCATTAGGAACAGGAATTGGAGGTGCAATATTTACAAAAGATAAAGTTATTGGTGGGAGTAACGGTTGGGCTGCTGAATTTGGACATCTTCCTCTTTGGTTTAGTAAATTGGGAGGAAAAAAGAATCTTTGTACATGTGGAAAGATAAATTGTAGTGAAGTGTATGGTTCCGTTGGTTCTTATGTAAGGATGTTAAAGGGAAAAGGAAAGAATATAAGTGCGGAAGAGGCATTAAATTTATATATTAAAAATGAGGCTGATAGAGATATTATGGAAATAACAGAGTTCTGGATAGATTCTTTATCAGCACTATCTGCAACATTAATAAATATTTTTAATCCTTCTGCTATAATAATATCTGGAGCAATATCAAAAGTCGCTGAATTATCAAAAATTATTTATAAAAATACCGAAAAATATGCAAATAAGTACCTATTTGAAGGGGTAAAATTTTATAATGCTACTTCTTCGGATTTAGCAGGGGCTTTTGGCGCCGTTATCCATGGAATAAAAAGTGAATTTCATGTATTAAAGGAGAAATTATGGAAGAAAGATCAATAATTGAGGTGTTAAAAGCAAATAAACAGGAAAAATTGATCAAGTATTTAAAAACATTGGCAGATGAAGAGAGAAATAAATTGATAGAAAACCTTGAGAAACTTGATATAGAAAACTATTTTAAAATAATAAATAAAAACAGAGACCAAACAGCAATTTTATTTAATAAAATTGAAAAACCATTTGTTTTTGAACAGGGTAAATGTGATATAAAAAAATATAAAAAAGTAGGTGAAAATGCATTAACTAAAGGGCAAGTTGCTTTTTTTATTGTTGCTGGAGGTCAAGGATCTCGTCTTGGATTTGAACATCCAAAAGGGCTTTATCCTATATCTCCTATTTTACAAAAAAGTTTATTTCAAATTCATACTGAAAAGGTCGCGGCTTTTGGGAAATACTATGATTTTTCACCTGAACTTTTTATTATGACGAGTTCTACTAATCATGATGAGACAGTCTCTTTTTTTAATGATATTGGTAAAGATTGGTACGACTTAAATAAAATCCATTTTTTCAAGCAGAGAGATTTACCTTCTATTGACTTAAATGGTGATTTAATCTTAAGTGATAAATTAACTATTTTTACTGCTCCAGATGGACATGGTGGCTCTTTACTAGCCCTCAAAAATAATGGTATGATAGATTTAATGAAAAAAAAAGGTATAAAATATTTTTCGTATTTTCAAGTGGATAACCCTTTGATTAATATTGCTGATCCAGTATTCTTAGGACTTCATATTTTTGAGCAAAGTGAAGTTTCATCGAAAGTTTTACCAAAAAGATCTCCCGACGAGAAGGTTGGAGTTGCATGTATTATCGATGGGAAAACATCAATAATAGAATATTCAGATTTACCAAAAGATTTAGCTGAAAAAAAAGATGAAAATGGAAGATTGCTTTTCAATTTTGGTTCTATTGCAATTCATATTTTTTCAGTTGATTTTATTGATAGAATTACGACTGAAAACCTTCAACTTCCCTATCATGTCGCAAATAAAAAGATACCATATTATGATTATGAGACAAATACCATAATAAAACCAGAAAAACCAAATGGAATTAAACTTGAACAGTTTGTTTTTGATGCCATACCAATGGCAAAAAATGCAATATTTTACGAGACAATTAGAGAAGATGAGTTCGCACCTTTAAAAAATAAAGATGGTGAAGATTCAATCCAAACTTGTAAAGAGGGGATATCAAAACTATTTAAAAAATGGTTAAAAAATTCTAATATTAATTTTGATAATGAAAATAAAGCTATTGTTGAAATATCACCTTTATTTGCAGTTAATGAAGAACAATTTGCCAGTAAAATTAAAAACTATCTTACAAAAGTTCCAAACAAATTGTATTTAGAATAAATTATAAATATTATAACTACTTCTTTTCCTTTATTATTTAAATTATTCCACCTTAAATTTATTCATCTCTTGAGCAACTTTAGAGATATTTTCCTTGTTAACTAAAGATAAATCTTGAATTCTACTGATGCTTGAGTTAATCTGAGAAAGTCCGACACTCATCTCTTCAATGCTTTTATTTACTTCATATGTTACACTCATTAAATTTTCAAAAACATCTTTTATTTTTGTACTATCATTTATCATTTTTGAAGAGTCTGATTTTATATTAGATGTAATATTAGAGATTTGTTTTATAGCTTCCAAAATTTGTTTTGAACCAGAGCTTTGCTCTTCCATTGCATTTTTGATAATAGATTCTTGTTGATTAACGATTTTTGCAAGTTCATAAAAAGATTCAAACAATTTTTGAGTATTTGAGGTAGCTTCCGACACCTGATCTATTGATTTCTTAAGTTGTCCAAGAACATTTGTTATAGATCTTCCCTTTGTATTAGAATTCTCAGCTAGTTTCCTTATCTCTTCAGCGACGACCGCGAAGCCTTTACCTGATTCTCCAGCATGAGCAGCTTCTATAGCAGCATTCATTGCAAGTAAATTTATCTGGTCAGCAATGTTTTGTATGGCATTCACAGCCTCCATCAAGCCTTCGGAGTTTGTTGTAATTTCTTTGACAAGATCTGAGACATCATCCATCCCTTTTTTCCCTTTGTCAGCTCCTATCATCATCTGTTCAACAGTCTCATTATTTCTTTGCAAGATATCGTTAGTAGATTGAATATTTCTGACCATCTCCTCTATTGATGAAGAAGACTCTATTAAACTTGCCGATTGATTTTCTATATTTTGATTGAGTTTTTCAAGATTCTCTAAAATTGAATCAACATTTTTTTTGGTATTATTTATGAAATCTGTCTGGTTTTCTATTTGTTTTTTTATGCTTGCCGCATTTGCAGAAATTTCATTTACAGCAGCGGCATTTTCTGTCATTTGATTTGATAAGTCGATACCAATTTTAGAAAGACTATCTGTAGAGTTTCTAATAGATTTTACCATTTTAGCAAGATTGGAAATAAATTTATTAAAATTATTTGAAAGTTCACCAACCTCATCTTTAGTTGTATGTGTTATCTTTTTAGTAAGATCACCTTCTCCTTCAGACATCTGCATAAAAAAGCTTGAAACATTTTTTACCGGTCTTGCTATTAATCTTCCAAAAACTAGAGAAACCAAAACTGTAAGTAAAATAGCAGTAGAAGAAACTAAAACTATTATTTGAATAACTTTAGTTATAGGAGATCTTAATTCTTCGTCAGCAATAGAAAGTGCTATTTTCCAATTATTTGAATAGGGAATTTTTGCAAAATTAACTACTTCTTTCTTTTTTTGAGGATTAACAATATTTATCAAACCTTTATCAACCGTTTTAAAAGTCTCAAATGCAGTTTTAAATCCTTTATAACCCTCTTCATCAAGTTGTTCTATTTTTTTTTGCATAGTAAAATTTTCATTTGGATGAGCGATTATTGTTCCAGCACTATCAAAAATAAATGCATAACCACTTTTTCCGAATTTGATATTATTTGCTATTTCTGAAAGCTTATTCAAAGTTATTGTGGTAGCAATAATTCCGACTTTTTCTTTATTATTATTATAAATAGGAACAGCTATTACAAAAATTTTAGCGCCTGTTGCTCTTGAGATGATAGGATCACTTATAGAATATTCTTTTCCTTTAACAAAAATATCAATAAAGTATCCTCTATCCTTAATGTTGGTTATAGTTTTATTTGTTGTGTATGTATCACCATTTGTATCTGCATAAAAAAGCATTTCAAAATCTGGATTCATTTTATCAGCAAGATGATCAAGTTCATTTTTTATAAGGTTCCAATCATTATTGTAAAAAGCTTGATTTCTTGATAATAGTCTTAATTCATTTATATATCCATTTAAAAGTACTCCAAGTTGATTGCTCCCTTTTTGTGTAACTTCAGAGCCAAGATTCAGTATATAGGAAACGATATTATTTTGAATAAAGGATACTATTAAAATCGCAAACGAAATAAAAACTAAAATAGATAATAGGGAAAAGAATAAAAGAATTTTTTGAGAAATACTTGATTTCATAGTTCCTCCTAATAAAACAAGATTACTATCTGAAAAAAATTAAATTAATATAGTAAAAATATTTATATGCATAACTTTATTAAACCGAATAAATTCATTGCCTTAAATAAGATATTTAATGATTGTTAAAAAGTCAAATTCTTAAACTTTTTTTTCAAAGAATCTTGCGTTATTTTCTGAAATTGAATTATTATTTTGAATTTTAATATTATCTATTATCTTCTTAATCTGATATTTTTCTTTTGAGAATTTTTCAATAATATGAGAAATTAATTTATCTAATTCATTTTTTATTCTATTTTCTTCTTCAATAAAATATTTAATTTCATTTAAAAGTTCTGTATTATTTTTTGTTAATGATAAGAAGACTCTATCATATTCCTTAAATTCATCAAAAATAAAAGATTGCTTTTTAATAATTGATTCAACTATGTCTGTAAAGTTATTACTTTCTGAATCTAATGATTTTAATTTATATAAAAGATCCTTATATTGATTTAATAGTTCGATTTTTTTATTTGTAATTTCAACAATGTAAGATATATCCAAAATTATTCCTTATTTTTTTATAAAAATTCTTTATCTATATGAAATTTTAAAATTAACCTTAATCTTTACAAGATTGCAAAACAAACTGAACATATTTAGAGAATAAAATTAATAATTCTATCTGGAATTTTTTTATCTTTTCTTTACTTTCTTTTTCAACACCTATCAGGGCAATATCCCTTTTATATTTGTCTTTTATTGGGATTCCTAAAAATGATTTTGTACTTATTTTACTTTCATCTAATCTAGCATACATAATATTTGGTATTTTAGATATATCTTCAAAATATGTATAATTACTTTTTGATTTAATTGCTAAAGATGAAATTGTATTTTTTAATTTTATTATCTGTGTGTTCAAGATTTTTCCTTTTTCTATAGCAAAAATAACCTGTAAATCATTTGAATTATTATAAAGTTTTCCAATAAATAAAAGATCGAAATTTAGATATTTTAATAATAAATTACTAATTTGTTTAAAGTAATTTTCTTTATCCATACTAATATCTGAATTAAAAGTTAAGTTTAACATGTCTTCTAAAAAATTGCTCTTTTGTTTTTCGATCTCAGATTTTATATTAAAATAAACATTCAATATATTTATTAAAAATAATAAGAAAAAAGAAAAGATAAAAAATGGCAAATAATAATTCTCTTTTAGTGCTAAAGTAAAGTAAAGAAAATGAATTGAAATAATAAAAATTGAATAAAACCAAAGAGTGATAGTGTTTGAATAGATGTATTTATCATTGTTGAAATAATTTAAATAAAAAGAATTGATAAATAAAATAAGCAAGCAAAAGATGTAACCATAATCCTTAAAATAATACAATGAATAATCGATTAATAAAAAAGATAGAAAAGAAATTAAAAGATTATAAAAGGTCCTTTTTTTATTATTATGATTAAAAAGGAAATCAGTTAAATAAGATAAAAATAAAAATGGGAAACCAAATAAAAGATAAGTAGAAAAATGACATATGAACTCAAAGAAATATGATTTTTCAAGTGAAAAATAATTTTTAACTAAAAGATATATTATTAAAATTGGTAAAATTAGAAAGAAAAAATAATAGATTTTAGTTAGATTCTTAATCTTAAATAAATTTTGGTTAAAAAAAGAAAAATCCATGTCTAAAAAGACTGGCAAACTTATATAAGCAATTATTATAAAAATCAAGCAAATTGATAATATTATAAAAGTTTTCTTTGGTAATACTTTCATCTTCTATTTACAGTATAATTAATTAATTGTATCTTTCAATGGTAAAATTTAGGTTATTTAATAAGATTTGAAAAACTAAAAAATTATGTAAATATTTACAAAAAGGTGATAGTATGAAAATTGGAGTCTATCCTGGTTCTTTTGATCCTATTACTAAGGGACACTTAGATATTATTATTCGCTCTTCAAAGTTATTCGATCACCTAATTGTTTTAATAAGTTCCAACCCTTCTAAAAATATGCTTTTTTCTTTAGAGGAAAGGCTTTTTATAGCAAAGGAACTTACGAAAGAAATGCCAAATGTTTCGGTAGAATGTCATAGTGGATTATTAATCGATTTTCTTATGGATAAAGATATACATTATCTTGTAAGGGGACTTCGTGCTGTCTCTGATTTTGAGTATGAGTTTGAAATGGCTTTAGCAAATAGATGGTTATCTTCAAAAGGCGTAGACACCATATTTTTAATGACTGATGAAAAATACTTTTATCTATCATCATCTCTAATAAAACAGATTGCAAGTCTAGGGGGAGATGTCTCTGAAATGGTCCCTGATATTGTAAATAAAAAGTTGAAAGAGAAATGGAAAAAAAAATAATATAATGATGTTACAATTTAAAAATTTTTAGTTTTTAGTTGTAAGTTTTTTAAAATTTATATGTAATTTAATTATTTACAATGTCAAAAACTTAAAAAAATGCTATAGAAAGACAGTAGTTTAAAAATATTATAAAAGAATTATTTATGAAAAGGGTAAGGAAATTTCAGGTTACCATTATTGGTAGTAGTGAAGCTAGCCATTTGGAATATGATACTGCCTATAAGCTCGGTTACTTCATAGGAAAAAATAACTGGGTATTAATTAATGGTGGAAGAACTGGCGTTATGGAGGCAAGTTCCAAAGGTGCATATGATGCAAAAGGAATCTGCGTTGCTATATTACCTGGTGAACTTATTGATAGTGGGAATATTTATTCTACAATATCTATACCAACTACAATTGGTTATGCTAGAAATTGTATTACTGTGGCCTCTGGGGATGTTATAGTGATAGTCGGAGGTAAAAGTGGTACACTTTGTGAACTTACCTATGCTTGGCAATATAATAAACCTATAATCTGTTGTAGTTGGATAGATGGAGTTAGCAAAGATTATGCCGGGGTTTTTGTAGATGATAAAAGATCTGTGCCAACTATAAAATCTGAGAAAATCGAAGATGTTTATGACTTATTAATTAGGATGTATGAGAATTTTCTTGATTAAATATCAAGATTGAAGATAAATGAATCATACATTTTTTTAAGGTGAGTGTAATCTATTTGAGTATATATTTCAGTTGTCACTATTGAAGCATGTCCTAAAAGTTCCTGAACAAATCTCAAATCAGCACCATTCATTATTAAATGTGTTGCAAAAGAATGTCTTAATATATGGGGATATATATCTTTTTGAATGTTTGCAAGTTTGCTATAATACTTCAATCTCTTCCAGATTCCAACTCGAGATATTGGTTTTTTTAGTCTTGAAATAAAAACAAAGGCGGTTTTGATATCATAATTTTTTCTTCTAATTTCAAAATATTCTTCCAACTTCTTATCTGCATTTTTTCCAAAAGGGACAAGCCTCTCTTTTCTACCTTTACCATAGACTATAAGGAATTTTTCCTCAAAATTTATCTGATTGAATTTTAGTTCACAGCATTCAGAGACTCTAAGTCCGCAAGAGTATAGAATCTCAAAGATTGCTAAATCTCTCTTTTTAGTAAATTCATCTAAATCAGCTTCTTCCATTGCTTTGAATAATGATTTAATTTCCTCTACTGTTAAATAATCTGGTAGGTTTTTAGATATTTTTGGATAATCAATCAAAGACATCGGGTTTGATCTTTTATAATTTTTTAATAGCAAAAATTCAAAAAAATTACTTAAGCTAGAATAATATCTTGCAACTGTTGAATTTGTCATATCCTCTTTTTGAATTGAAAATAAGAAAAATATAATATCTTCCTCATCAATTTCAGAAAAATTTTTATTTATTTCTGAGGAAAATTTAAATATATCATGTTTATATGACTTTATGGTATTAATACTAAAATTTTTTTCACCAAAAAGATAGTCAATATATTCAGAAAAAATAGTAGAATTATCTTTAATCTTTTGCTTTCCCATATTAATGCTTTTTATCAAAGAAGACTTCGAATATAAGTTTTGTTCCTTCATTTGTAGAAGATTGCAAATTAAAGATATCTACAGATTTTTTAATATTAGGGAGCCCCATACCAGCACCAAAACCCAAGTCTCTTGCTATTTGACTTGCCGTGGAATATCCTTCTTCCATGGCTTTATCAATATCTGGAATACCAGGACCAAAATCGATGAATTCTTCATGAATTCTTTCAGAATTAATATCAATAAGTGCATAACCTCCAACACTATGTATTAAAACATTTATTTCCGCTTCATAGGTGGCTATTGAAATTCTTCTTACTATTATTCTATCTATGTTCATCTTGGCAAGAATTTTTTTTAATTCCGAAGAAAGTTTCCCAGCATTCTCAAAATCATTTTGTTTTAATTCCCACTTGAATTTAATTGGCTGATCGATTCTTATTTCATCAAGATTTAGGGCGGAAGCTAATTTTATCGCTTCTTTTTCTGTCGCTTCACTGAATTTCTCAACCCTTAGAAGAAGACTTTTAAGTATTATACCATTTGTAATTATACCTATAACCTTTCTATCATAATCTATAACAGGAATTCTTCCAACTGATTTAGTAGATAGTAAATCAAGAGCTTTGACAATATTCACTTCAGGATGAATAGTATATATTTTAGTAGTCATCCAATTTTTAACTAAATCTTGTGCTTTATTTTCATATAATGCGTCTAGGATATCAGACATTGAAATAATACCAACAAGAATATTATCAAAATTGACTACAGGGCAGCCTGTAATGTGATATTTTTTGAATATTTCCATGGTTTCTTTAATTGACATATTTTCATTTACGGAAATGACATTTTTTACCATTACTTCACCCACTGTTAATGTGTACAATAACTCAATAGCATGGGAGTAATATTCATTGTTATTAAGTTCATTTGAAATCATAAAGTTTCCTTACTTTTATTAAATTTCTTATTTTTATTTATAAATTTCTTTTTAACTTATAAATTTTATTTTAATTTCTATTAAAGACACCTACTTATTTTGTTCAAAGTATCCCTCTTTTTCAATAACTTTTATTATTTCTATTTCGAGATTATCTATATCCAAATTCTTATTTCTTTCAAGTGTAAAAGCAGCTGCATTGGCATGTCCCCCACCTCCAAAAATATTTGCTAAATTTGATGCCACCTTTATATTACTTCTAATAGATACTTTTATTTCATTTTCAAGTTCTCTAATAAAGATGGCTATATTTACATTTCGCAGACTCATCAAATGATTTATGAAACCCTCAGTTGCTACTACATCCGAAAAATCCTTATACTCCTTTTCAAACTTTATAAATAGATTTCTATTGGCTTTGGCTATTACTAGCTTATTTTCAAAGTATAAAGAAATATTTGATAATATTGCACCCCAAAATTTGTAAATAGATGGATTTTGATTTTTGAATAGGTTATTTTTTAGTTTATGTAAACTTCCAGTTTTTTCATCTAGTTCAGAACATCTTTTTAATAAAAGAGAATCCACATTTTCAGTATTAAAATAGTAAGTATCAAATAATATACCCATAAGTAAGCTTTCATATAAATTATTTATAAGATTTTCTTTTTTATTATTTTGAACTGTTGAACTTAAAAAGGAAAAGAAATTGGGAGATTTCAAAACTTCGTATATTATCTCTGTAGTTGAACAAAAATAAGGTGCAACGATGTTGCTATTGCAGAAAAATTGGTTATCTATGTGATGATCTATACATAAAGATGGTTTTTTAAGAGAAAAGTCATTTTTCAAACCACTTCTTTGCAAAGAAGGGGTGTCAACAAAAACTATTCCATCATAATTTTCTTGGTTAAAATTGGAAAGAAAATTTAAACTTAAATTCCATTTATTATAATCATAAAAAGGAGGCATATTAAATAAAAAAATATCAGAAGAAATGTTATATATTTCACAAAAAAAGTATATTGAAGCGAGACTTGCAATTGCATCACCATCCGGGTCTTTATGAGAAATTATTGCTATATTTTTCTTATTTTTAAAAAAGTTGAAAAAAACTTCTCTTTCATTATTTTGAAGATGTCTAGTATAATTAAATAATTCTCTACTCATATTTGGCACCATAAAAAATGCTCCCTTAATACTATCTTCCTACCGATTCTATATTTTTTTTATTTTGTGTAAAGAATAAAGGTAAGATTTTGATAGAATATGTAATCGCAAATTTCCCTTTCTATAAAGTTGTAATTTTAAAAGATTTATTGATAAAAGATAATATATGGTTTAGTAAATCAAAATCTCAAAATTTTTTAGTCGATAAAAACTATATAAAAAAATTCTATAATATAATTTCTCAATTTAAAGGGGCTAACTTCATTGAAATTGGCGGGGGAAGTGGAAATTTATCTATTATTTTATCAATAATTGCGAAAGAATTAGTCATAGTTGAACTTGATAGATATTTTTCAAGATTATTATCTAAAATATTTGATATAGATGAATTTGAAGATAATAAATTTAATTTTTCTAACAATGATAATATCTTTTTATGTGATATAGACAAGAGTTTTATAGATGAATTTCAAAGCTATTTGAATAGAGAAAATAAAAAAATTAAAGTCATAAATAGGGATTTTTTATCGATTGATTTTATTCAAGAAAAAATTTTTGAAAATAACAAAAACAAAGAAAAAAGTATACTTTTTGGCAATATTCCTTATAATATTTCAAGTCAAATAATTATTAAGATTTCAAAATATAAGGAAATATTCAATAGAGTTTTTTTAACTACACAAAAAGAGTACTTTGAAAGATTAACAGGGAAATTTGAAAAATCTTTTATAACAATATTTTCTCAATATCACTTTGAAATTAATAAGCTTTTCGATATACCTGCCAATGCTTTTTATCCAAAGCCAAAGATCAATTCTACTTTTTTTTGTATGATTCCTAAAGAAAGAATTTTTGATAAAAATGAAGAAAAGGAATTTTTCGATTTTGTATCACAATCATTTGCAAATAAAAGGAAGAAATTTCTTAATAATTTTAAAGATAATAGTCATATTTATGCGATTCTTAGTCTAATACTAGAAAAGGAGAATTTGGATATAAATATTAGAGCTGAAGATTTTGATCTTGAAGATTTTATAAAAATATTTAAGTTGTTGAAATATTATAAGACATATCATATTTAACTTGCACAAATTTAGCAATCTGTTAAAAAAAAGTAAGAGTTAAATACTATGAAAAAAAGATACTTTTTTATTCATTTTATAATATTATTTTTCATTATTACTTTAATTATACTTAGTTCATCAAATATCTTTTCTCAAGATACCATTAATTCCATTGTCAATCTGATGAAAAATAGATATGCGAATATATCTGATTATCAAGGTAATATAATACTTCAAGTTACCGATAAGGGAACTTTGCAAGAAGGGCAAATTTACTATAAATATCCAGGTAAATTTAAGATTGAGATAAATTCACCTGAAAAAAAAGTATATGTTTGTGATGGTAAAACTCTATATATTTACTACCCATCTTTAGCAGTTGTTGCAACTCAGAACTTGAAGAAGGGACAAGTTAATATTCAATATGGTCAATCTAAAGAAACATTGGGATATATTTTTGATGCCTATACTTTTAGCTTTACTGAAGGCAAATCTTTGACTACTTTTAATAATTTTAAGGTATACAAATTAAAAGGATGGGCAAAGAGAGTAGAAGTAGGGTTTAAATCTTTGGAGTTATATGTTGATGAAACTGGTTTTATTGTTTACCAAGCAGCAGTAAATTTAGAAGGTAAACTTATTAAATACTACTTTACTTCATATAAGGTTAATCAAGATTTGTCAGACCTCTTATTTAATTTTACTATACCAGACAATGTTCAGGTTATTGAGAATATTTTTGAATAGAAATTTTAATAGATAATTAGGAAATTTTATGAATGGTAGATCAGTAGGGAAGATAATTGAAGATAAAAGGAAAGAACTAGGTTTAACAATCGAAGAATGCTCAAAAAAAACAAGAATCTCTAAAAAATTTCTTGAAGCAATTGAATCTGACAACTATGATGCATTTCCAGGGGAAGTTTATTATTTAGGATTTTTACGAAATTACGCACAACTTTTATCATTAGATGCAAATAAGTTGATCCATGATTATCATAAGCAAAAAAAGATTGAAGAACCTGCACCAATTGAAGAGTTGACTAAGCCTTTAAAAAAAGAGATTAAATTTCCAAATATTGGCAAAAATGTTATCCCTATTGTTATCATATCTCTCATTTTATTAACAATAATTATTGGTATAATTATTATTTCTAATCTACCAAAAAAAGAAAAGGTTGAAATCTCATCAAATGAAATAAAGAATAAAACTTTAAAAAATGAAAATGAATTTATACTAAATCAAAGAAAGATTGTAAAAACATTTTTACCTAATCAAATTATAGTAATACCGGATGGAGATTATAGGTTCAAAATTAAAATTACAAGTTTGGATAAAGAATCAAAAACTGCTCAAATAAACATTGCAGATCTTATTAACGCTTTTGAGTTAAAAGAAAAAGATCAGATAAAATTTGATTTTAACGAAAACAATGAATATGATCTTCAAATTTTAGTAAATCAAATAGACTCTTCAGGCATTGTCTTAACAATAGAAAGATTAACTTTAGAAAAAGGATCAGGGCAGATATCAGAGAAAAATTTTGTTATATTAACTTCTTCTGAATCTCAAGGAAAACAAGAGTCAACTGCAAATTCAGTTTCTTCAAATGTTATTTCAGTAGTAATACAGGCTAAACGAAATGGATATGTTAGATTTGAATCAGATACGGAAGGAACAGTTGAAAAATTTTTAAATGTTGGCGATTCCTTAAAAATTGGTGGGAGTAAACAGGTTATTATTCAGATAACAAATGCAAATTATATGGATGTTATTATAAATAATAATCCAGTTGATTTACCAAATGATTATGTGGTATATTGTATAGTAAAATGGGTTTATGACCAACAGTTAGATAAATATAACCTTGTTACAGAATTTAAAAAGTAAATTTTACTTAAACTTAATATTATATACTTAATTTTATAATAAAAATTTTTTCCATAAAGTTAATAGTATATCTGTTTTTAAAAATAGTAATATTTTGAAATTTTTTAACTTAAAAAGTGGGAGAAAACTATAAATTCTTTTTACATATTAACTCTTGGTTGTTCAAAAAATGAAGTTATATCCTCTAAATTCTCTGAGTTGCTTACTAGAAAAGGATATATAGAATCTAAAAACGAACAAGATGCCGATTACATAATAATAAACTCCTGTGGATTTATCGAAGATGCTCTATTGGAGACCATCGAAGAAACAATAATAATTAGTAAATTAAAAAAAAGAAGTTCAAAGATTATTCTTACAGGTTGTGCTGTCAATTTATATAAAGATCAATTCATAAAAGATCTATTTGAAGCAGATTATATTTTTAACTATCAAGATTTTTATCAATTTTTTGAAATAAATAGTTATGAAAATAGCATTTACAGAAGGTTATCTGATAGAAAATGGGAATATTTATTAATTTCAGAGGGATGTAGTAAGAAGTGTACTTATTGTACTATCCCTTTAATAAAGGGAAAATATCGTTCTTTTGATATGAATCAAATAATAGAAGAGGCAAAAATATTAAAAGAAAGACGAGTTGAGGAAATTATTCTTATTTCTCAAGATACAGCATATTATGGTTTGGATCATAATATAAATAGAAAGGAGCATCCTCTTGAAAAACTTATTGAAAAGATATATGAACTAGGAATAGAGAAGATAAGGATACTATATTTCAATCTTGATAGTCTTGAAAAGGGAAACGAAGTTGAATTGTTAGAGAAAATCTATAGTTCTAAAGGGGTGATTCCTTATTTTGAAATCCCATTTCAGCATCTGGTTGATGGGATATTAAAAAAAATGGGTAGAAATATTAATTTTGAAACAATAGATTTGATATTAAAATCGATTAAAGAAAAATTTAATGATTCAGTTATAAGAACTTCTATAATTACTGGTTTTCCTGGCGAGACTGAAAAAGATTATCTTTTGTTAAAAGAAAGATTGCTAAAATTACCTATAGATTATTTAAATGTTTTTGCTTACTGTGATATGCAAAAGGCTCCCTCTTACAAATTAAAAAACAAAGTAAAATCCGAAATTGCTGTTGAAAGAAGAAATGATCTTATAAACTCATTTGAAGAAACTTCTAAAAATCGACTTAAAAGATTTATTGGTACTGAGGATGAAATCTACATAGAAGGAGAAGATGAGAATTATTATATGGGAAGAATTTGGTCACAGACTCCAGATTTAGATGGCTTGACTTATATTTATAAAGATGATAAATCAAAAAAAATCATAGAATTAAACAAAAATAATAAAGTGAAAGTTAGAATATTAGATACATTTTTTTATGATTTTTACGGAGAAATCTTATGAATTTTGAGAAAAAAATACCCATGATTTTGACTATTTTAAGATTTATTTTAGTCATTCCCTACATAATCTTTTTGTTACTTGATAAGCCACTATATATGATAATTTCTTTAGTAATCTATATATTAGCTTCAATAACTGATTGGTTGGACGGATTTTTTGCAAGAAAGTTTAATGCTGTAAGTCAATTAGGTGCTTTTTTAGATCCACTTGCAGATAAGATTTTGACTCTATCAGCTTTTATCATATTTTCTTTGAAACAATATGTTTACCTACCTTTTTTTCTTGTTTTTATTCTATTTTTTAGAGAATATTTCGTAACAATGATGAGAGTTGAAATAGATATTTCTAATAAATTTGAAAAAGGGATAGAAAAAAAGGAAGAAAAAGATAAGATAAAATTTGTTACTTCTAAAGAAGCTAAGTTTAAAACAGCTTTTCAGATGTTTACTATTCTAGTATTCTACCTTTTTTATGCAATAAATAAAAAATATCTTCATATTACTTTTTTAACTGATGCTTTATTTTATCTTTCTTATATACCACTTTTACTTTTTTCTATATCAATAATACTAGCATATTATTCAAGTATAAAATATGTATTAAATTATCCTAATTTTGCTTTAGAAACGCTTACTAAAACTGTTTCGACTTTTTTTTATACTGGATATTTTCCTATCGCAAGTGGAACTTTTACTTCTTTTTTGACATTAATAATCTTTAATCTCTTAAAACCAAGTCTATTGGTTTTACTTCTTTCTATAATAATTTTATTTATTTTTGGTTTAATTTTTTCTAGTAAACTCGAAAAAAAACTTATGATAAAAGATCCTTCGATAATTGTAATTGATGAAGTTGTAGGAATGCTAATTTCACTTATCCCATTGGTTCTATTTTTTGAATTTAATTCATTTTTTGTAAATTTACTAAACATAGAAAAATTGGGATTCGATAAATTTATTAATACAAAATATTTTTATATTTTTATTTCCTTCATAATCTTTATAATATTTAGATTTTTTGATATTTTAAAACCTTTTGTTATAAAAAAAGTACAAAAGATAAGTGGTGGATTTGGGATAATGATAGATGATATTCTTTCTGCATTCGCAACAATTATTAGTTTTTTTATCATATGTGCTATTATCTTATTGTTTAATTAAATTATATAATTAAAGTTTTTCATTTATTTTTATTAAAGTATAGGGGGAAACTATAGATTTACAGATAATAGAAAAAGCAAAAAATAAAGATAAAGATGCGATTGAAAGATTATATAATAAGTATGATTTATACATTACCAAATTAGTGATAATATTTGCAAGTAAAACAAATTTAAACTCTGAAATAGATGATCTTAAGGCAGAAGCAAATATTGCATTTTTAAATGCAGTTGAAACATATAATCCAGAATTAAAAGTACATTTTTCAGTTTATCTTAGGAATATTATTAAAAATAGATTGATAAATTACCTAAAAGTAAGAAAAAAAGTAGATTTAGAAAATTTACAATCAATATACGATAAGAATATTGGAGATGATGATAATTTTGATTTTTTTGCCTTTGAGTTTTCTATATTTGAAAAATTAAAGAAGATAATTTCAAAATTCTCTCCTTTAGAAAGTCAAGTTTTTTCATGTTATATAGATAATATGAAACCTTCCCAAATTTCCGCACTTCTTAATCTTAATAAAAAGAGTTGTGAAAATGCTTTGACAAGAGTAAAGGGCAAATTCGTTTATGAACTCGAAGAACAAGAAGTTTTAATTTTGATGAGATACAACAATTTAAGAGAAATATTAAGACAAATTTACTCTGATTTGGATAAAAAATAATGGAATTAAATGCTAAACAGTTAGAAGCTGTCCAATCGATACAATTTCCAACACTTGTAATTGCTGTACCAGGCGCTGGAAAAACAAGGGTAATAGTCGAAAAGTACCTTTATCTTCATAGTTTAGGTTTTTCTCCCGAACGTATAGTTGCAATAACATTTACGAACAAAGCAGCGAATGAGATGTCTGAAAGATTGAAAAGTAAGATTTCAAGATTTATTGATCATCCTTATATTTCTACAATTCATTCTTTTGCTTTAAGATTAATGGTTGAAAATCACAATTTATTCGGATTTAAAAAAGGTTCGACAGTTATCGATGAAGAAGATTCAAAACAGATTATAGACGAAATAGTTTCAAGAGAAAAATATTTCATTTCCTCTGAACAGGCTTATGGTTTTATAAATTATGTTAAGGAGACATATCAAAAAGATATTATATTTTATTGTTACAAAGATGCTCATCACCTTTTAAATAAAGAATTTAAAGCAAAATCTAGCTTCTTAGATGAATTTAATGATATTGATAAACTAAAAATATCGACCTTTTGTAAGTATCAAAAATACTTATATGAAAGCAATTTATTTGATTATGCCGATTTGATTTTATATCCCTTATTAACTATGGTTTTGAATTCAGAGATAAAAGAAAAGATAAGAACTCATTTTGATTATATACTTGTAGATGAATATCAGGATGTGAATAACCTTCAAAATAACTTTTTAATAAACTTATCAAATGGAGCTAATATTACTGCTGTCGGGGATGAAGACCAATCGATATATGGATTTAGAGGTGCATCAATAGAACCTATAATGAACTTTGAAAAGAATTTTAAAAATGCTAAAATTATATACATGGATCAAAATTATAGGAGTAAGAAAAAAATTATAGAATGTGCAAATCAGGTAATTGCACAAAATAATATCAGAAGAAACAAGAAAACGAAACCAATAAGAGATGAAGAGGGAGATGTTGAGTTAACATCGTTTGAATCTGAATCTCAAATGGTGGATTATATTGTAGATAAGATTGAATACTTAAATAAAAAAAATGTACCGTATGATAATATAGCCATTTTAGTTAGGGCAGCATGGTTATTATTAAAAATCCAGAATAAGTTCTTAGAAAAATATATTCCATATAAAATGCTTAGAGGTGTTAATTTTTTCGAAAGAAAAGAAATAAAAAATGCAATTTATTATGTTACTTTTAAGTTAAATCAGGATAATGAATTCTTATTAAAGAAAATTTGCAATTATCCAAAAAAGGGAATTGGTCCTAAAACTGTTGAAAAAATAATAGAACAGAGAAAAGACTCATCAAAAACCCTATTTGAAACTGCTTTAGATTTTAATAATGATAAAGTTAAAGAGTTTTTCAAATTCTTAAATAAATTATTTGGTATTAAAAGCATAGTTAAATTTTTAGAATTATTATTAACTGAAGGTGGATTTTTAGAGGAGTGGCAAAAAGAGAAGGAAGAAGAATTTTTAGAAAGAAAAGAAAATTTTGATTTATTAATAAGTATTGCTAAAAAAATTGAAGAAGAAAATGCAGAAAAGAATGAAGATATTTTTCAATCTTTCATATCAAGGGTCATACCATTTTTTAAAAATGAAAATGAGGACAATGGAGTTATCCTAGGAACTTTGCATTCAGCTAAAGGACTTGAATTTAACGCAGTTTTTTTACCTTATGTAAGCGAAACTATTTTACCATATGTTAGGTACAATAAAACATCAAATATCGAAGAGGAAAGAAGGCTTCTTTATGTTGGTATGACAAGAGCTAAAGACTATTTATATATAACCCATTCAAAAAGCATAGAATTAAGATCTTCTGAATTAGAAATGAGTGAATTCTTAGATCCTATAATCTCAGAGTTTTTAGTAGAAAAAAAGATTGAAACAAAATATAAAATCGGTGATTATATTGGAACAAAAGAATATGGGTATGGAAGAGTAACAAATATTAAGTTTTTAAGAACTGGGAAAATAGTTTATATTGTTGAAAATGAAAATGGGATTATGCAGTTTATTGAAGGTATTCATGAAATAATAAAGAAAGAATCAGATTATTAATAAAAGAGATTAATTATAGGGGATTATTTATGGGAAACTTACAAAAAGAACTTGAAAAGATAGGAATAACTAAAAATAATAATAATTCAGAATATTCTTTAAATAATATTAAAAGGTCAGATGGAAGGAAATGGAATGAAGTAAGACCAATAATTTTAGAACCAAATTATATTAAAAATTCGGATGGATCTTGCTTGATATCTTATGGTAATACAAAAGTTATATGTACTGCCATGATTTCTGAAGAAGTACCTATTTTCGCAAAAGAAAAAGGGATTGGTTGGTTAACTTCCGAATATAGTATGCTTCCAGGTTCTACCTTGAAAAGAAAATCAAGAGATAGGAATAAAATAGATGGTCGAAGCGTAGAAATTCAAAGATTAATAGGGAGATCTATCCGGGGTGGAATAGATTTGACATGTTTCCCTGGTTATTCTATTTATATTGATACAGATGTGATAAATGCAGATGGAGGAACTAGAACAGCATCAATAACTGGTGGTTTTGTTGCTGCTGCTTTAGCCTTTAAAAAATATTTATTGAAAGGATTAATAAAGGTAAATCCAATAAAAAATTATGTTGCAGCAATATCGATAGGGATAGTAGATGGAAATATTTTGCTAGATTTAATGTATGAAGAGGATGAAAAAGCATATTGTGATATGAATGTCGTAGCTACAGATAGTGGAGAACTTATAGATGTTTCTGCTGGAAGTGGGGGAGAGTCTTTTGGGAAAAATCAATTTTTAAAAATGCTTGATGTGGCTATTGAACAGGTAGTCAGAATTACCCAAATTCAAAAAACAATAGTTGCTGAATCTTAAAACTTATTTCATTTTAGTTATTTTTATAAAATTAAATATTTTTATAGAAACTTTTATATTTTAGTTCGCAGAATCTCTTCTTTGAAATATGGTTTCAAAAAGCGAATCTTTTATAATTCTGAAGTCGAATCAACAGGCCAGCAAGTAGTTGAATAGTATATTAGAAAAATAAAAATAAATTAAATCAAAGATCAAATTATGATTTTACCTAGATTTTTTAACATTAATTCTTTTACAATATCGTGTTATGACACATTTAGAACAGAATGGTGAAATGGGAGTACAAATATTTTGACCAAAGGTAACAAGTAGTCTATTGTATATTTCCCAGTAAGATTTTGGCAAAATCAACCTAAGTGCCATTTCTGTCTCATAAGTACTGCTTGTTTTTACGACTCCAAGACGATTGGAGATTCTATGAACATGAGTATCTACACATAAGCCTTCCTTATTAAATCCAACAGCAAGTAAAAGGTTAGCAGTTTTCCTTCCAACACCAGGTAATTTTAAAAGTTCTTCCATTTTTTCTGGTACTTTTGAGTTATAATTTTCATATAAGATTTGTGAAGTTCTTTTAATATTTTTTGCTTTTACTTTATAAAATCCTGCAGGATAAATAAGTGAAGCAATTTGGTCCTCATTAAGTAATGATAGTTTTTCTGGATTATTTGCCACAGAGAATAATCTTCTTGAAACTTTATAAGTTACTTCATCTTTTGTTCTTGCGGAAATAATTGTGGATATGAGTATTTCAAAAACTGATGCTCCTTCCTCTTTTATTTTTGATACAGAAGGGAGGTTTTCATTTTGGAAGTAAGAGGAAAGTTTTTGAATAATTTCACTGAATAATCGATTGTAATCAATTTTGTTACTTTTGTGTTCCGTAAAGTCTGTCTCCAAAATCACCCAAACCAGGGAGTATGTATTTCTTATAGTTAAGCTGTCTATCTAAGGATGCAGTGTATATCTTAACATCGGGATAATTTTCTAAAATTAATTTTACTCCTTCAGGGGCAGCAACTATACATATTATTATGATTTTTTTGGGTTTGTACTGCTTTATTTCATCTATGGCTTTTTGTAAAGAGCCTCCTGTGGCAAGCATTGGATCAGCGATAAATACCAATTTGTTAGAAAGATCTGGAAGTTTAGAATAATATCCCTTAGCAATGGCTGTTGATTCATCTCTTTGAAAACCCATATAGCCGACATTAACATTAGGAAACAATTCTAAAATTGCGTCTATCATACCAAGACCAGCTCTTAGTATAGGAATTAATACTATTTCGTTATCTATAATGAAGCCTTCAGTTTTTTCTAAAGGGGTTTCCACATTTTTCTTTTTTAATTCTATTTCTTTAGCAGCTTCAAAACATAAAAGTAATGTTAATTTCTTGGTTAAAGTTCGAAAAAGGGCTGGTTTTGTAGTTTTGTCTCTTAAATGGTAAAGATAATGATGTACTAATGGATTTGAAACTACTATTAGATTGTCTTCTTGCATAAAAGTACCTTAATATAATAAAAATTAATTATATATAATTTAATATTTTAATATTTAAGTTTGCATATAGCTTTCTAATATATTTTTCACTAGTTTGATTTTTTCATTATAGTTCTTTAATGTTTTATAGGTATTCATATCTATGATTGACAATAGATTTGAAATTTTTGATTGATCTTTACTATCAATCTGGTTAAATATAGTTTCAAATACAAGGTGAAATTGATTAAGGAAAACTAAGCCCTCTTGAATTAAATTTTGAACATTTCTATTTGAATTCATTATTACATTAACAACATTGTTTTTTTGCGATGAAGATTTAATTATCGAATCCGGCTTTTTTTGAAGAAGCGAATAGTACTTTTTCAAATCCTCAAATGAGGCTTCTATATCATTTATTTTATCAACAAATGAGGAACCCTCATGAAATAAGTTATTGATACTTTCTCTTAATGATTCATCATCATATTGAGCTTTAAATATAAAGGAATTTAGGTTTGATTTTATTTTGCCTTCCCATATATATATTATAAAAGTTCTGAAGATTTCAAAAGGTTTTACAAAAATAAGCGAAGGTAGTAGATTGCTTGAAAAAAGAGTAGAAACCTCTTCATTATATACTTCACTTTTAATAAGTTGCATATCTGAAAATAAGGTTTTTGTTATAAGGTTAATGTTTTTGTTCTTTTCATTATTTTTATATATAATTAAATAGTTTTCAATATTTTTTATTTTTTCATTTATCATTTTTAAGACATATGTCTCATTATGAGGAATTATCTTGATCTTATAATCAACCTCTTCTTTTAATGCCTTTATAATAATTTCGAATTTTGTAAAATTAAACTTGTCATTTAATATTTTTATTATTTTTTGAAGTTCTTTCTTAATTTTTGATTCATCAAAAGTAAAGTTCGGATCTTTTTCAGAATATTTTCTTAAATATGTTGTCAATACAGTAATTATCGATTCATCTATATTGGTATTTGCAATAATAAAACTTAAATCTTCAAATGCCGAGATAAATCTCGGAGAAATTTTTATGTCATTGAAATTTAAACTTTTTTTGATTTGAGTAGAATTGAAAGATGGATTAAAAATTAAAAATAGTTCATTATAATTATGATTCACTAACTCGTAAAGTTGTTTAATTTTATTTATAGAACTATCAATCTCATTTGCAATAGTTGGTTTTAAATAGGACTTAATGTATTGGATCATCTTTTGATAGTATTTTTCTGCTTTTTCAAAACCATACTTATTAATTACTTCATCAACTCTGTCTTTTTCAAGCATCATTATATATGTGGCGACTTCTTTTGGTAGAAAAATATTGAGTATTAAAACTATAAAAGTTTCAAATATTTTTTTATTTAAGAAAAGATGATATAATGGTTTTTCGAAGTATTGACATGAGACATATAGTGAATATAAATCATGAGCGAAACTTCCATAGAAAATTAATTTGGAAGGGTTGTAGTATTTAGGGATAAAATCTTTAATTTCTTTTTTAATCTTTTTTAGTTTTGCATAAGGAGTATCAGATTTTGGGGTGAATAAATCAAATAAAAAACTTAAAAAAGGCATTTTGCTTTACTCAATCTAAAGATAGGGTAATATTATTTTAGAAAAATGCAATATCAAAAGAGAAGAATAGCTCATTTGGATTTAGATGCTTTTTTCGCTTCAGTTGAAATAAGAGATAATCCCTTGTTAAGAGGAAAACCAATTATAATTGGAAATAAACCACCTGCAAGGGGAGTAGTTTCGACTTGTTCTTATGAAGCAAGGAAGTATGGAGTAAGATCTGGAATGCCAGTAACAACTGCACAAATTTTATGTCCTCAAGCAATTTTTATTAAACCAGATATTTCAAAATATGTTAATCAATCAAAAGAAATATTTGAAATCCTAAAAAATTTTTCCTCTTGTATAGATAAAGTCGGTATAGATGAGGGTTACTTAGATTTAACAGGAATGGTACCTCTTTACAAAAGTTATGAAGAATTAGTAAAGACTATAAAAAAAACAATATTCGATAAATTTAAGCTAACATGTTCTATAGGAGTCAGTTCATCACCATTTATTTCTAAAATGGCTTCCGATAGATGTAAACCCGATGGTATGTTGATATTAAAACCAGAAGAAGAAGAAGATTTTTTAATGTCAAGTCCAGTTCAAACCATACCTTTTTTTGGCAAGAAAACAGTATCAATATTAGAAAGTCTTGGAATAAAATATTTTAAAGAGATTTATAATTACGATTTACCATTTTTAATAAAAAAATTAGGTTCATTTATAGAATGCTTTTATTTAAAAAAATTTTTAAATGAAAAAATTAAAGAAGAAAAGTCTGAAACCAAATCATTTTCAACAGAAACTACCTTTGAGCAAGATATAGATTATAACGAGGATATATTTAACTTGATTTCAAATTTTGCTGAAGAATTAGCTCAAAAGCTTAGGGATGAAGGTTATAAAGCAACTACAATAACAGCTAAAATAAGAGATGAAAATTTTGAGACATATCAAAAACAAATTACTATAAAAGAACCTACATTTAATGAGAATGATATTGCAAATTTTGCTTATGTAAATTTAGAAAGTCTTGTGAAATCAAAAATTAAGAATAAAAAGATAAGACTAATTGGTATAAAGGTTTCAGGGTTGATTAAAGATAGTTCTAATCTTTTCGATATGATAGGAAAAGATGATATAATTTACAGGAAAATTGATGAGTTAAATAAAAAGTTTGGGAAACCACTTATAAAAAAAGGGATTATATGGAGAAAAAAAGATTAATAATCCTTGGTGGGTCAATGTTTGAGTTGCCTCTTTTGTTAAAAGCCAAGGAAATGGGCTATTTTATATATCTTGTCGATATAGATTCCAAGGCGGTAGGTCATAGTGTGTCGGATTTTTCTATAAATTTAAGTACAAGAGATATAGAATCTATAAAAAGGTTTATAGATACGCTTTCTCCTTCTGAACTATCTGAGATCCAAGGAATTGGTTCTGTAGACTCTGATGTTCATGCAACAATCGCAGCTTTATCTAGTCATCTAAACTTAAAGCATTTTAATTACACGATATCAGAATTGATAACTAATAAATATAAACTTTATAATTTAATGAAGGGGTACAATGAAAAAGGGTTTTTCCCTGGTCTTTCTATAATACCGTCAGAGATATTCTGGTTTTACAATTTGAATCTTGAAAATAAAAGTTCAAATCAGATAGTTTTAAAACCAACGGAGAATATGGGGGGACTAGGTGTCATAAAAGCAAAGAATAATGATGTTTATGATTCTTTTATGTACTCAAAAAAGCATTCACCAACTGGAGAGGTATTAGTACAGCCTTTTATTGAAGGAGATACATATAAAGTTCAATTTTTAATAGGTGAAAAAAATATAGCTATTTTGAACCTTTGGAAAATTACAAATATGGATTCCAATTTTTTAATTGAAAGGAAAAGAGAAGATAAAGTCTCAAGAAAAATTGCTCAGCTTCTTATTGATTACTCATTAGATATTATTCAAAGGTTAAAAATTCATCATATGCCATGTGAGATAAAATATATTGTAAGTGAAGGGAAATTATATTTTTTAGATATAAATCTTAGACTTGAAGGAGGATTCTTTATTGATGATAGATATCATAACTATCTCGATTATGATATTTTAACAAATTATATATCTACGATTATTGGAAAAGAACCAGAGGTTAGATCTTTAGAAAAATTAGCAAGTTTTCAAAAAGATAGAAGTTGTCTTTCCTTATATAAAATTTATTTTAGAGAGACTCCTATTTTAACAGAAAACAATTTTTATTCTTTTTCAATTAAAAGAGAATTACCTGATGTCCTTTCTTCGAAATATTATGATAAAATCTATTATTCTTTTTCTAATAAAAAGCAAAAGCTAAAGATAATTTATAAGGCAAAAGAGGAATCATATGAAAAGGAGATTCTTGTAAAAGCCGTCAAAAATTTTGCTGGTAGATGTAAAGTTTGTAAGATATGCGATGGATTGGGTTGCATTGGTGAATTACCAGGCATGGGAGGAGCTTATAGAAATGAAGCATTTATTTCAAATTATTATGATTTAAGAGCAACGCCACTAAAAGTTGAGTTGTTAAATAATAAAACTTTTAATTTTAAGAACAATTTATTTGGGAAAAATCTTCAAATTCCGATTGGAATTGCCCCTATTTCAGGAGTTGTATCAAATCTTGGTGGAGTTTTAGACGAAGAGGAATATTATAATTCAATATTACAAGGAGCTATTGAATCTAGAATATTGGGGTTTATTGGTGATGGATCAAGTGATGATAAATACTTACAAATGTCAAAAATTCTAGAAAAAGTCAATTATGATGGGATAATTACATTAAAACCAAGATATCCTTTAGATAAAATGATAAAAAAGTTAAAATATTTTGAACAAACTCCTATTAATGCAATCGCAATAGATATAGATTCAGTTATTTTACCTACCATGAAAAAAAGTGACGTAAAGATAGAAAGATATAGTATAGAAGATATTGCAATATTAAGAGAGGCTACAAATAAAAAATTAATAATAAAAGGAATAAGTAATACATACGATTGTTTAAAACTTGCAAAGTACGGAATAAATTCAATAATAATATCAAATCATGGTGGAAGAACTTTGTCTTCGATGCAATCTACGATAAAAATATTGCAAAGTATCGATATAGAATTTATAAAGAGAGAATTTCCTAATTTCTTAATTGGTTTTGATGGTGGGGTTAGAAATGGCGAAGATATAGTAAAAGTCCTGTTATACAATATAGATTTCGTTTTAATAGGTAGACCTTTTGCAATTTATGCGGCAGGAGGGGGTAAAGAAGGGATAAAATTACTTGTAAATAAATATCTTACAGAGTTTAATGATACACTTAAACTAATCCCATTTATTCAAAAGTAAAAAGAAAAAACTATAAAATATCAATCTTGAAATTTTACTAAAAATTTATAAATTTCATTTGAGGTAGTAAGTGGAACTTAATGATAAATTAAATGAAGATAAGGATTTTATAACTGAAGAAGAGAATATTACTAACGAGGATTTTTCATCAACAACAACTGGTTTTATAGGTGGTTTAAAATACTCTAAGCTTCTTAATGGTTCAAAAAATAGATGGAAAACTTTGATAAGCGAAGTCAAAAAATATGATCCGTCAAACCCAATTATTTCAGCTATATTTAATACAATCATATTAGGTTTATATATTCCAAGGTATTATTATCATAAAATTAAAGGTAAAGAAGAGCAATATACATATAAAATAGTAAACAACTGGGGTAAGACTTTAATTAAAATTGCCAAAATGAATCTTGAACAAATTGGTAAAGTCAATATTGAAAAAGATAGATCCTATGTTTTTATTTCAAATCATACATCTCCATATGATATCCCCGTTATTTATGGTACCCTACCCGTCTTGGCGGGATTTGTTGCAAATATTGAGTTATCAAAAATGCCAGTAATGAATTTTTGGATGAAAAAAGCCCATTCTATATTTGTAGATATCTACAACCAAAAATCTAAAGTATCTACACTCAAAAGGATTCTTGAAAATTTAAAAAATAAACAACATGTTATAATTTTCCCAGAAGGGAAAATGTCAAAAGATGGGAATCTTCAAGAGTTCAATAGAGGTGGTTTAAAAGCTGCACAGATAGGACAGTCAGTTATTATACCTATTGCTTTGATAGGGGTAAGAGATGTTATTCCACCTGGTGGTTTTACATTAAAAGTTGATCAAAAGGTTAGAATATGTTTTGGCGAACCTATTGATGTTTTGAATTTATCATCTCAAGAGAATAAGGATATAGATAAAATCGCTTTTGATACTATTAATTCTTTAATAAAAAAATATTCATTTTGATCTCATCTTCTATTTATAATTTTCATTTTGACTGAATTATTTAAACAATGTATTTTTTTTTCAACAAATATTGTATAAAATTTTATAACAAACATATTTATTAGATATTTAAAATTTCATATTTTTCATTTTATATACAATTCAATTGTATTTTGAACTTATAGAATTTATCTATTTCTTATTTTTAAATTTTAATGGCACAAAAATTGCTAAATATTTTATTGAGGAGATTTAAAATATTATGATGGCTACGAAGCAGATTATTATTAAAGATTTTTCAAAAATTGAATTATCTTGCTTAGTAGAAATGGCAAAGAATGGCGATAATTCAAGTTTTCAAAGGGTGTTGGATGTTTTTAAACCTTTAATATATTCTTTGGCAACAAAATTTGCTTCTAATCCATCATATAAAGATGACTTAATCCAAGAAGGAATTATAGGTTTATATTGTGCAATAAATAAATATGATATAAATAAAAGTGAAAATTTCGGCATGTATGCATATTTTTGGATAAAACAGGCCATTTCAAGAATGGCAGACAAATCAAGTTCATTAATTCGAATTCCGATAAGAAAACATCAAAAAATAAGAAAGATGAAAAGAGAAAAAAATAAAAATAAAGATAATATTAATTCTTTAGTAAATTACAACTTTAGTTTTATATCTATTGATGATTCTGGTTTCAATCAAAAAGACCACTCTCTTATTGAAAAAATACCATCTAATGATAATCCAGTATCATATTTAGAAAGTAAAATGAACGAAGAAGATTTTGAATTTTTATTGTCAATATTAAATAAAAGAGAAAGGGATATCATCGAAAAAAGATATGGCCTTACTTCAACTATCCCTATGACATTAAAAGAAATAGCTCATCAATATAAACTTACTTCAGAATCCATTAGGAAAATAGAAATTCAAGCTCTTATCAAAATGAAAAAAGCATTTCAGACTTGTATTGACTCATAAAAAATATTTAAAAAACTTCTAATATCTTTCAAATAATTCTCTAATAGAAATGAATTCATAATTTAGAAAGTAATGCTTGTAAGCTAATTTTTGCAAAAAATTTAAGGTTTGTTCTTTTGTATTGTGCCCAATAATGATTATAAAATCTCTAGTTTTTAAAAGATTTAATCCTTTTAAGAATTCTTTTTCTGGTAAATCCTCTTCTTCATTATAATCTAAAAAAAGATTATTTTCAAAAATAGGATAACCAAGACTTTTGCCTATAGAGGGAAAAAGAGAATTATTTATTGTATGAGAATCTATAAATCTTATTCCCTTTTTTGAAAGATAATTTAAAATAATTTTTATCGTGTTTTCGCTAAGAGAAACTTTTGAACCCATATGATTATTAGCAAACTTTGCTGGGATTTGAGAAAAAAATAGTTCCAATTTTCTTTCAATTTCAATCTTATTGTCTTTTACCTTTATCTCTTCTTTTTCACTCTGTGTGTATGGATTTAATGATTCCATCGGTATATGAAGCATTGGAGTAATATTTTTAGAATTTGCAAATATCTCAAATCCAGATTTAGAATAAGTAAGACCAGGTAAAATAGATACTGAAA
Organism: Spirochaetales bacterium; assembly: GCA_012797605.1. GTDB lineage: Bacteria > Spirochaetota > JAAYUW01 > JAAYUW01 > JAAYUW01 > Exilispira. Next base: position 45,855 of record JAAZOT010000015.1, read on the forward strand.
TCTTAAAAGGAAGATTCATAAGAATTGATGAAGTATCTTGGTATCCATAATCATCTATTATAATGCAAATACTTTTTTTCACTTTTTCTTCTTTTTTTTCTTGAGGATTTTGTAAAACTGTAAAAATCCCCTTATTTTTATTTTTATTGCTGCTTTCCAAATCTTCAAAGGCTTTTTGATTTTTATTATTTTCTGTTCTGACATCACTATTGTAGATATCATTTGTATTGTAAATGGATTCATTTGCTTTTTTATCAATAATTTTTACATTTTCATCTATATCAATTTGATTATAATAGGTAATGTCTTCTTCATTATCAATTCTATTAACATTATGATTTTCGATGATTCCAAAAAATAAAATCAATATTGATAAAAAAATAATTAAAATAAAGAATGTGACAAAGGAATAGGTGACTAATTTAGTATTTTTCTTTTTCTTTTTTTTCATCTTTTAACGCTTTGCTTTTTTTCACTGAATTTTGTTTTTTATTTTATTTTTATATTTTTCTTTTTTCTCTTTTCATATTATTAATATTTTCATAATTATAAATGATTTTATGATGATTCTTAAATTTTAATAATTTCATTATAATTCCAAGTCTTCAAATAGTTAACAATTTTATTACCATTTATAATAAATAAATCGACAAATTTCTTTAGTATTAAAAGGATATGTAATCTTTCAGTATACATTATTTTAATTTCAAAATTTCCTATAAATTCAATAAGAGAATGTAAGCTCCGTTGAGAAATTTTTGCTATATGATATGTCAAATTCTTGTCTTTAATAGATTTCATGATAAAATCAAAATCTTTAGGATCAGATATAATAAAAAGTAGATTGTCAATACTTGCTTTTGCTTCTGACAACATCTTTTTTATTAAGATTTTATTCTCTTTATTTTGGTAAGATTTATTAATAGAAAAAATTAAAATTACTGAAAAATTAGAAAGATTTACATTAAACAAATTTAATATCTTATTATTTAGGTTATTTTTTACTTTTATATCATCTGTAAAAGCATATTTTACTTGTCTATTATATCTTCTCTCATATTTGTCATAAGGATCTTTAATCTTTCTTTTATTACAATTTAAATTTTTTATAAGTTGAAAACTATTAGAATCTCTTACTTCAATTATTTTTATTAAATTTTTATTTGAAGCATATTTCAAAATCTTTATAAATAAATTTTGTAAGATAGATGATTTTATTTCAAAAGTAGAACTTAAAATATATATTTTTTTACTAAAAATAGATGATACTCCAAGAATAAATAAATAAAAAAGAAGAGATCTTTGTGATGAATAATCCTGAAAAATTCCCCCAATGAAACAAATATCTTGGCTTTTAATTAATTTAAGTAAAGATACAAGTATTTTCTTTTTATTTAATAAAAATTTTTTTTTGTATAGTCCTGCATTTAAAAATAGAGAGTTATTATTATTTTCATTTAAATAATATAGTTTGAGTAAATCATCCCCGAAGTTATCGTTATTATAACAAACTATAAATAAAGATTTCCCATTATCATAAAGCATTTTAGTCAATGATCGATCCATTCAATAATTATAATAAATATAATAATTATAGTAATTATAATAATTGTGTAATTTTTAACAATAAGTTAATCAATTTATTATAAATTGCATCAATAAAAAAGTATTTTTATAAAATTATTTTTTTAATAGTTTTATTAAACCAATAAATATAAGAAAAACAAAACCTGAAAATAAAAATCCAAAAAGAAGTGCAAAAACAGTCCTAAAATAACTAATATATAACGGTGTATAGCTATGATAATAAGAGTTAATTATAGAAAGAAAGGGAAATATTATGAAATAATTAAAAAATATAGGGTACTTGGTTTTAAATTTTATTACTTTATTAATGATCTTTCTATCAAAAATAAAGATAAATAAGAAAAAATAAAAGATTAAATAAAAGATAAATTCTCTAAATCTAAATCTAGCAGGTAAAAAAGATTCTAAAAAATCCCTCACATAGATTTCTGTTCTAGTAAGGAAAAAACCAGAATCTCTTAACTTAAAAAGAAAATATAAAAAGAAAGCACTTATTATATATATTATAATTTTTCGTTTTTCTTGTTTATAGTGTAAAATAAACAAAAAGATAAGAGGGAAGAAGTAAAAAAAATATGTAAGATATTGAATTGGTTTTAACCAATATATTAAATTAGAGAAAAATATAGTATTTATTATTATGGAAAATAAAAAGGTTAATATTAAAATAATTAGAAACCTTAAAAGTAGAGTATTTATATCTTCATTTTCTTCTATTTTTTCTATAAGCTTTATAGTAAAAAAAAGATAGAAAAAGTAGGTAGATATTTGGAAATATAGGAGAAAAAAACTTAAAAAATGAAAATTTAAGTTAAAAATTAAAGAAAAAATGTAATAAAAAAATAAAAAAATACTATTTATTATATAAACTAAAAGAAAAGTATTTGAAATAAAATTAAAACTTTGAGATAATTTCAATATGAAAGTAAGGCTGAGTATGACTGCAAATGTGGCTAATAAAAGATACAATCTTTGCTTTATTATAATTGATTTTATAAAGAATGGTTTTGAAAAAAGTTCAGTTTCAATACTTCTATCAAGTTTTTCGTTAGTTAAATTTATTATTACATTACAACTTCTTTCTTTTATTGCCCTTTGGACTCTTGATTTTAGTACTTTTACTTTTTTTAAAAAAGGCTTTTTAGTGCTATTTTCATTTATGATATGTGCCTTAAATAAAATATTTTTCATTTCATTATTGTTTATACTTTTCAAATTTAAATATAATGAGGAACTAAGAGTTTCGTTATCAATAAAAAGATCAAATTCGTTATATTCTAAAAAGGAGGTGATGAATAATTTATCCAAATCCTTATAATCTTTTTTTATGACAAGATAGTTTTTTTTATTAAAATTTTCTGATAACCCCTCTAAAATATAAACTTTATCTTCTTTCAATTGGTTATATAAAAATTCATTCAAAAGTAAATCTTCTTTAGAAAGAGAGGTCAAAAGATTATTATTGTCTTGAAGTAGTTCAAAAATTAATGGGCAGGTTAAATAAAAAAGGTTATCTGGGATTTTTTCGAATAAAATCGAGTTAGATTTATTTGAATCTGAAAAGATTGTTAAAAAATTTAGTAATGAAATTATTATTAAACAAAGGAGAAAAAGTTTATTGATACCTTTTTTATTTGTATTCATCAAGGAATAAAAAAACATTAAAGAAAAATTATGCAATCCGAAACTCAAAATGGTATTAAATTATCAACAAGAAAAATTGGTTATGAATTTGAAAAAATTGCAATCAGCTATTTAATAAAGAATAAGTATATTATATTAGATAAGAATATATATACTAGATTTGGCGAAATCGATATACTTGCTGAAAAGAATAAGAACTATTATATTTTTGAGGTCAAAGGAGGTAGAAGAAAAGAAGAAATATTTGAAAGATTTACAAAAAGTAAACTTAAAAGATTAAAAAAATTATCAGAGTATATTTCTTCGATGTATAACTCTGAAAATGTTTTTATCGATGGCATTTTAATCGTTACCATGGAGGGTACGATTTTGATTATTCATATAAAAAACATACTTCAACAAGGATGTTAATATGACAAAAGAAGAAAAGATTCTTTGGCTAAAAGAAGCCATAAAATCAGAAAAATATGTCGAAAGTGCGATTTTTTTTCTAGCACAAGAAATGATTTTTATTTTTTACCAAATTATTGGATGATTTTTAAAAGTGTTATATGATTGGATTAAGGAATTTTCTATTTTTAAATTTAATTTTAAAAGAGCTTTATATGGGGAAAAATAAAAATCGTTATAAAGAAAAGATAATATTATCAATTTTATTTATCATATTGATTCTAATTCTTTTTAGTTTTAAATTTCAATTTGGATTTAAGAAAAATGATATCATTCAAATTTCAAGCTCATCTAGACAATATGTTTATTTTGAAGAAGAGCTTTACAGAACCTGGGATTATGAACATATTGATAAATTATATGTTACTGATGTTAATGGAAATAGGTTCAAAATTGAGGGTAAGTACCAATTTTTTGAAAAGGATCAATTTGGAAATAAAGTTCTCTCTGAAACACAAATGGTTAATTTTGAGCAAGATAATTTTGGTAGAATGTTTTTCAATTATCCTACTATTTATCCAACTTTAAGAAATGTCCCAGTATTTTTAGATAAAGATATTGTTCCTTCCGAAAGATGGTGGGCTGAAGCTGAAGAAATAGTAGATTTTAGCTCTATTGGTATCCCAAATTTCTCGATAGCTGTTCCATTTAAGGTTTCATATCAATATTTAGGAGACGAAGGAAATTTAGCTATTATTAAAGCATATTATACAAATGTATATGGTTTTGAAAAAGATAATGTTTATAAGATGAATATTGAATATGCTCCAAAATTATACACTGCAAATGTTGAGATGATGCTTTATTGGGATAAACAGCTTGGTTATGTTGTAAAGTTTTCAGATATATATACCATTTATCTAGTGCTTATCAATGGGACAAGGTGGAAATTTACAGGCACAACCGATGGTTCAATGAATGTAATTCATAAATGGGATGACCAGAAAAAAGATGATTTGATACAAAAAATAAATAAAGATTTACCAAAAGAACTTAAAGATAAAGTTGAAGTTAAAAAAACAGAAAAAGGTATTTTACTAAATCTAGGGGAAATATTCTTTGATTTTAATAAGTATGATATTAAAAAATCAGAAGTAGAAAAACTAAAAATTATAGCTTCGATTTTGCAAAAGTATTTTTATGGTTATCAAGTAATCATCGAAGGATATACAGATAATGTCGGAAACGAGCAGTATAATCTTGAATTATCAACTAAAAGAGCTAAAACAATATTTGATTTTTTAGTGAATATGAATGCAATAAATTCAGCAATTTCTTATTTTATTGGATATGGAGAATCAAATCCTATAGCACCGAATGATACTGAAGAAAATAGAGCAAAAAACAGAAGGGTCCAAATACTTATCGTTGATTATTAAAATTAAGATATGTTGTCAGTTATCTTTTCATTGATTGAATTTGCCTATGCCATAGTTTTAATTGCAGTAATAATTAATCTTTATTCAAAATATCAATCTGATTTTAAAAGAAGAATATTTGCAGTAGTAGTTGGTATTGTTGTTCTCTATTATTTTATCTTTGCTTCAATTCAACTAATAAAAGATGAAATATTGACAAAAATCCTAAATAATATTTCTTTAATATCTTTAGTAATAGCTACTTCAATAAGTTTGTTTTATCTTTCGAGTTTTTTTTCAGAAAAATATTACAAATATCATAAAAAACTATGTTATATAATGCTATTTATTTCAATTATAACATCTATAATATTAATTATTATTCAAGAGAATCCTATTTCAATTGAATATAATGGCTATTATTGGATATATATCTATAAAATTACAGAAACAGCTTATCTTTTGTTATTCTATTTTTTATCAATTTTTTGCATTATTCTAGTATTTTTCATTATTTTGATGATTAATAAAAGTTATAAAACAATAAAATTCTACTTCTATTATTCTTTTATTTTTATTTTACCATTTGTATATTTTATAAAATTTAAAAATCCTTTATTTATTGTTTTTATTCAAAATTCAATAATCATGATCTGGGTTTTATTAAATTTTACTGCTTTGAAGGATTTTCAAAAAGAGATTGTTAATTTTTTCAAGTTTCAAGTTGATTTTGCAGAGGAGTTAGATATTTTTCAGTTTTTACTCAATAGACATTTTAATATAACAGATACATCGAAAAAAACAATAAAAAAGCTTGGTTATGATGAAGAAGAAATTATTGGTCGAAGAATCGATTATATCCTTTTAAATTTTTTAGATGAAAAAATAAAATATGAAATTTCATCAAATGATGAAGTATATGGAATTTATAAGTTAAGGAAAAAGAATAATGAAGAAATTATTGTAGACTTGTTTCTAACTAAAATTAAAAATAATAATGGTGAAATAAAAGGTTATATTGTTCTATGTAGTGATATAGAATCTAGGCAAAAATTTGAAATTCAAAGTCAAAAACATACTTTAGCAAAAACTAAGTATAACGAATTTTTTGAGAACTTAAAAAGTCTTTTTGATATGATCGAAGACCCAGTATCTATATTAGATGAAAAAGGAAGATTAATAACTGCGAATAAAAGTTTTATAGATATTTATAAAAAAGTAAAAGAAGAAATATTGATTCTAGATGATTTATTAAATTCGAAAGAGAAAAATATTGAAAAAATTATCAAATTTTCTGATGGTAATAAAAATTACTATTATAAATATTTTTTAAATTCTGTTTCTGAAAAAAAGGATATGCCAGTAGGTTATATATGTGTACTTGAAAATTTCACAGATAAAATAAATATTCAGAAAAATCTTGAAAAGATTTTTGAAAATTTGAAATTTATTGTCTTAAATTTTCCATTTCCTTTAATTATTTTTGATGAGGAAGAGAATTTGCTTTTATATTCTAAGAAACTTTTAAGTTATATTTATAAAAAGGAAAAGATAGAAAAGATTGATATAACGAAAATAAAAAGTGATTTTACACTAAATTCACTTTTTGATAAATTAAAAGATCAAGATTATTCCGAGTTAAATAATTACTATTTAGATCTATCAAAAATATTAAATATAAAACACTCAAGGAAATTTCATTGCAATCTGTTTTTATTTAAACTAAGTAACGATTTCAATATTTATGGGCTTATTTTAGAAAATATTGAAAAAAATCTAATGTATAAAAAAAGAATGCAAAAAATTAAAGATAGTATTGATAATGATATTAATGAAAAGACAAAATTCTTATATTCTCTCTCTTTTGAATTTAGAAAAAATATAGTAGATCTGATAGAAAAAATTAATGTCTTGATATTGTATGAGACAGAATCTTTAAGAGAATTTCTTTTAAAAATCAGAGAAAATTCTATTACTTTACTTTCTCAAATAGATTCAATAATTCTTTATGAAATTTTACAAAAAGATACATATGAATATAATTATCAAAATATAGAAATTTTTAGCTTCTTAAATAGTCTTATAAACAAGTATAAAAAGGAAATTCAAAGGGAAAACTTAAATTTCAATAGCTATTTAAACTTCGGTACTAATGATAGCGGAACTAATTTGGTAAAAAAATTAGTAAAAAAGGATAGTCAACTATATTTATACTTCGATCCTTCGCTATTAAAAATTGTTTTAGATAGTATAATTTCGAATTCAATAAAATTCACCGAAAAAGGATCAATTGATTTCATAGCAAATCTAAGAAAATTAGGAGAAGAGAATTATGAACTTAATATCAAGATAAAAGATACTGGTATAGGAATAGAAAAGGGAAAATTAGGTTCGATTTTTGATAAATATTATCAAGTAGATAATGTTTTTATAAAAAGATATAGTGGTCTTGGATTGGGACTTTATAATGCAAAAAAAATTTGCGAATATTTAGGAGCAGAACTTACGATAGAATCAAACGAAGATAAAGGAACTTTGGTTTCTATAAATATACCCCTTATGAAATCGGAATTGGTTGTAAATAAAGAGATTAAAATGAAAGATAAGATAAAGAATCAAAATTTTAAATTTATTATTACATTTGAAGATGATAATGTTTTAGATTCCATTAAAAATATTTGTAAAAAAAAGGAGTCTACATTTTTTATCTTAAATGATTTAAAAGATTTAGGAAAAATATTAGCAAGAAATATCGATTTTATTGTGTTAATTAATTTAGATTTAATTGGTGATGCAGAACTTAAAACTTTAGAAAAGATAAAATATGAAAGACTTAATGAAAATATTCGACTTGTTTTTGTAGCTTTGTATTCCTATCCATACAATGATAAAAAAATTAAGGAAATTAGTAGAGTAATTGATTTTGTCATTATTAGACCATTTGAGATAGAGGAATTTTTAAGTAAATTAGAAGAATTTTATTTTACAATATGATATATTTCTATAAAATTAGCATAATTTTACTGAATATTGCCTCATCTATAATTTCATTTGTGTATTTTTTCTATCTTTTATTTTTACCAAACAATAAAAAATTATTTAAAATAGTTTCCATTTTATTTTTAGTTATTGGTTTAGGCTCAATAGCCAACATATATTATTTTATTGATATTGAAAATGAGATTTTAAAGAAAATTATCTTTTTTTGCATAATTTTGCTTTCCTTTTTACTCAATTATTTCATTTTATATGTTAATTTTAAGGATAAGAAAAAATCTTTTATATTTTTTATCTTTATTTTATTCTATTCGTTAATATTGACAATTAGTCTTTTTATTAATTTTAAACTTTTTTTAATTTTTATATCGATATTAAATTTTTTGGTATTTCTTCATATTGTTATAATAAATATTACTAGAAGGGGCAATATTGTTTTTTATATTTTTTCTTCAAGTTTTTTAATTTCATTGATAATTTCAACATTAATATTTTTCTTCGAGAGATATTTCATATTTAAAAATAATATTTATTTGAATCTTTTTGAAATTATAAAGATTTTATATATTAACTTATTTAAATATTTCACATTTTTCTTAGGTATTTTATTTTTACTTCAAATCAGAAAATTTTTACTTTTTGATTATATCGGTGGAGTTTGGCAAAATTACATAATAAATAAAGTAGACATACCTTATGTTTTTATCGATTCAAATGATAATATTATATATGCAAATGAATCTTTTCTTAAAATATGGCAGGGTGATTTGGGAAATATCAAAAATATTAACATGAATAATATATTAAATTTTGAAAAAGGTATATTGAGTTGTTTTACCAATGAAAAGATACCTATTGCTTATGAAATATATCCATTAAAAACAAAAAATAGTATCAAAAAAATAGTCTTAGTTAAATCTTTAATTGAAGATATTAGTATCGAAGAAGAAAGAGAAAAAGAAGAAGATTATAGAATTAAATATGAAAAAATAAAAATTCTTTTTCATAATTTGCTTGAATATTTCCCTAAGGCTATTTTGATAGTAAATGAAAAAGGTATCATTGAGTATTCAAATTATCAATTTGCTTCGATCTTTAAAATTAATAAAGATTCAATAGTTGGGGAATCTATTTTACAAATATTTTTACAGTTAGGCTTTTTGAAAAATTTTGATGAAAAAGATATTGAGGAATCTATAGAGTTTGTCAAAAAGTTGGAAAATAAAAATTTGGAAATTAAGGATAATTTTTTTAATATTCAAATTAAAGAAATAGAAGGGATCTTTGAAGAAGATATTGAAAAGACTATTAAATATTTAATTACCATAAATGATTATTCAGTTATTCAAAAAAATAAAATCGCTCTTGAAAAATATATTAACACTTTAGATATTTTTATTAATAAAAATATACTTCCAATTTGCCTTACAGATTCGGATGGTTTTATAAGTTTGGTAAATCAGAAATTCACTCAGTACTTTGATTTTCAGTCTAAAATTAACATATTTACTTTATCTAAAAATATTGAAAAAATTATCAAAAAAAATTATAAAAAAATATTAAATAATGAAATATTATTTTTAGGAGATTATATTGTTTTTGGGGAAAAAATAGAAAATATAACCGAAATATACTCAAAAGAAATTTTTTTATCAAAAGATTTTTTAGATAAAATAATTGAAAAAGAATCAACTAATTTAAAATATAAGATTTTTTCAATACACTGTTTTGCTTTGTTTCAAAATTTGAATTATTCATTGTTTCAAAAAAATCCTTATCAATTTGCCTTTTTATTTATCGATGTGACAAATGATATATTAAGTAAAAGAGAATTGATTACAAACTTAAAGAATTCAAAGAGCACATTAAAAAAGATGGATTTACTTATAAATAATATAAATCATGAGATGCGAACTCCGTTAAATATTATTTCTGGATTTGTTGAATTATTGAAGATAGAAAAACATGATGATCAAATTTCAAGAAAGATTATGGGAATTGATAAAAGCGTAGAAAAAATAAAAAAAATAATAGAGGAGATCATATCATCAAGTTCATTTGCTGATAAAGAAAAAGAATTAATAGAAATCAACTTAAAACCTTTTATTGAAGATTATAAAAGCTATATGTATAATTCATTTAAAATGACTATTAAAAGTAATGTATTACAAATGAACCAGCTTAATATTAAGATAAATTTAAGATTATTTAAAAAGCTAATGACTTTTATAATAGATAATTACAAAAATTACGATTTTATAGAATTAAATATAAACATCATAAACAAACCTATTTTATCAGCTTTGAATGAAAAATTCTTGGTTATTTCTTTAAATGTTATTGATGAAAAATTACCTAATCAAAAAGAAATAATCTTACCCTCAAATGAATTTGATTTTATCAAAATTGTTCTGAATTTTTTAGTATTTTTACTCAAAGGAGAGATAAAATTCAAATCAGATTCTCAATATAACTTCTTAATAAAAATACCTGTGAAAATTATATAATAGAAAATAAAATTACGCTGGTTTTTGTCGGGATTATTAGTATATATAATGATGGAAATTGAACAATAAAAAATAGAATTATCCTAAAAATTAACTATCCTTAAAATCATCTACCTTAGTTAAATAGTTTGATTGACATTATTTGCCACACCGCTATCATTAAGCATTTTGACATAATCTTGTTTAGAATTATTTTGATCTTCAATATTTTTTGGAGATTCAACAGCTTCCTTATTTTTTTCTTGTTCGATTTTTTGATTTGTCACCTGCTGAGTTTGGATAGCGTAATTATTAACCTTTTTTAAATCCATATAAACCCCCGTAAATATTATATTTTATAAATTAGTGTAAATCAAGAATAATTTATTTTGAAAAGTATTTTTATTTGAAAATATTTAAAAAATAAATAAAATTGTTTTAGAAATAAGTTAAAGGTAATTTATGAATAAAGTCTCAGTGTTCTATGATAAAAACCATGAAATATCTTATCAATACTCTATCTATGCAGCTCAGATTTGCGGACCTTCTAAAATTATTGATTTAGAGATTATTGATGAGGAAAAAATAAAAAATCTACCAAGATATTTATTATTTTGTATTCCAATATTTTATAATAATAATTCTCAAGATAATTTTAAAATAGAACATAAAGAATATGCGAATATTCAAATAACAACAATTCAAAAATTGAAAAATGCTTTAGGTAATTCATTTATGAATATTAAAGTAGTCAATGCAATAAAAAAAATTAAGGAACATTTATATTTAAATCAAGAAAAAGATATTTATTTTATATTCATAAAAGAAGATATTGAATTATTATCAGAAAAAGAAAAATTAATGAACACAAGTATTTTTATTGATGAGATCAATTCTTTAAGTAATTTTATAAATGGTTTTATTGTTTTAAGCTCTAATATAGAAGATAGGGATCTTCTGATTGACTATCTTAGAAATATTAGGATACAAACGCTATATCCCAAAAAAACTATGAATCAAACAGATCTTTCTTCTTTAATATTAAAATTTATTTTAGAGCATGACGTTTGTGTAATGGCAACCGGATATAGAGAGCATATTAGATCTACAACATTGGAGTATATTTTTAAAAATTTCAAATTCTATATAATCTCTGAAGCCGGTGAAAAATATGCGAATTTGGCATGTAATAATAATGTTGCCCTTACCATTTTTGATTCCATTCCAATATCTGGAAGAACAAAAAGTATTCAAGTCCAAGGCATTGCAAATATTTATAAGAATGATGACGAAAAGATAAGATATATTTTGGAAGCAAGAGGATTGGATAGAGAAAATATTGAAAAATTAGGATTCGACATCTTTATAATTGAGATTGAACCTAAAAGTATAGAACTTTATGATCCCACCATGAAAGATTTCGGTTTCTCAAATAGGCAAATCTTTAATCCTATTAATTTTTTTAATTATTAAAAAATGAAAAATCATACTTTTTTTATCACCTGTTCATTTGGCATCGAGTCTATCTGTAAAAAGGAATTGCAACTTTTCAATATCGAAAAAATCAATTTAAATAATGGTTTTTTGATTGTAAACGCTTCCTTGAATTTCATAGAATTAGCAAAATATCTAAAATCTATTAATCGGCTCTATTATATAATTAAAGAGACTGAAATTTCAAATTATGATGAAATTTATAAAATATTTAAAGAAATAGAAATAAATGATTTTTTTAAAAATAAAAATGGTATAAATAATGTTGATGTTATAACACAAAATACCAAATTATATAGTAAAAAGACAATAAAAGCAATATCAATTAAAGCTTTGAAAAATTATATTTCGGACAAGAAAAATAAAGTTAATGGTAATAATAATTTATCTATCTTTATAGTTGAAAATAAGGTATATATTGGATTAGATTGTTTTGGAAAATCTTTACATAAAAGAAACTATAGATTGGATGGCGGAATTTCTCCACTTAAAGAAAATCTTGCTGCATCATTGGTTATAAATTCCCTAAAATTCGATCATGAGTATTTGATAGATCCATTTTGTGGCAGTGGGACAATCATTACCGAAGCCATATTATTTATTTATATGAAAAAAAACCTAGGTCTTTTTCCAATAATAAATTTAAAAAATTTAGATCAAGAGTTATCAGATGAAATATTGAATAAATATATATGTAAAGATGAAGATATTGAGATAGATAAAGAGAGAAATAATAATATTGAAAAAAAAAAGAAAAATAATAAAGTTAATATTAATCTTTATAATTGTAAATATTTTATTGGAGCAGATATAGATGGCAATGCCATTGAAAATTCAAAGAGAAATATAGAAAGGATGTTGAAAATATACTTTAATAATTCTTATAATTTTAGAAAGATAGAAAATATCTTTTATATTTACAAAGTCTGCGAAATAAATTACAATTTTTATATAATATTAGTTAATATTGATTCATATAAACTTAAGGAAGAAATTGAAAAGATTGAATTATTAAGAAAAATAGATAAAACTAATGCAGTATTGATATCAAATTTGCCATATGGGAAAAGACTAGATAAAAAATTTACCAACAATAATAGTCTTGCTGCTATTCAGAAAGTCTTTAAAGATTTTGATTGTGAAAAATATTTTTTAAGCACTATGAAATTTTTACCAGCATTATTGGAAAAACAGCCAAAAAAGAAGAGAAAATTATACAATGGGAAGATAGAGGTAACTTTATTTAATTTTTAATTATAATATTTTTTAATGCAAGAGGAATTGCAATGCAGATTAAAAATTACACAATTTTAAATACAAAACTGGCTAAAGATCAGTTTCTTTGGCATGAAGGTTATTTAGAGAAAAAAAATAAAGTAAATATTTTTGAATTTTATATTGATAAGTTAAAGATTGATAACCCAAATGATGTCATATATAAGATCTTGATACCAGCAGATATTGGTAATCCTATAGAAATTATATCATGTTTCATAGGTTTTAATGGTAATCTATTTATTGTTCTACCATTGGAGTTCGAAAAGCTATCGCAAATAAGAGGTATCTATCTAGATTACGATATTGAAAATTTAAATTTGTTTTTAAAAAAGGAAGCAAGCCCTAAATTACTATTAATTAATGGTAAAAATCTCTCGGGTAAAAGTTACTTTGCAAATATATTAAATATATTTTTTGTAATAAAAAGTTTTGAAACTTTATTTTTTACGGCGATTTTCAAGTTGGTTCAAGATGTAGAGATTGTAAATAGCATGAGAGAATCTTTTGTTCAAAGTGAAGAAGAAGAAGAAGAACAGATAAAAAAAATTCAATTTGGCTATTTCCCAGAGAAATATCAAAAGTCTTTCGCTAGTAAAATACTTTCAATTGCTTCTAAAAAACCAGTAACAATTTTTTTTGATAATATTGATCTACTTTCTAAAAATGTCCAGACCCTAATCTTAGGAATTTATAAAACGATACAACTAAACCCAGGAAGATTTCCAATCGTTTTTTGTTTAATATCCACAAATGGGATATCTCATCTTTTAATGTCTGAGGAATTCTCTAGAAATAGTTTCATTAGAAAAATGCTGGATGTATCATTTTTAGAACTTAAAAAGTTAATAAATTTTCTACCTATAATAAAAAATAATAGTAATAATCCAAACCAAAATGATTTACTTCATCATTTATATAAAATAACTGAAGGGCATTTACCAAAAATTCAATTCGTTTTATCAAGAATCGCTTTTGGACAAATAGCATGGGATGAATCTTTTTTAAGCCAATCACTTAATAAAATATATTCAGAAGAGATTTCTAGATTAAATGAGCTTGATCTTACTATACTTTCTATCTTCAAGACATTTAAAATCCCACTTTCTTTTTTAACATTCAAATATATTGCACCAATATGCATTGATAAGAAGTACGATTATGATGATATTTATGATTCAATTATTAAATTAAAAAATCTTTTCTTAGTTTCTACTACTCTTTCAAATAAAACTATACATATGTTTTTAAGTTATAAAGAGATGCTAACTTATATACCAGATTATCCAGAACCTAATAAAATTTATGAAGCTTGTGGAGATTATTATAAATCTATCGAAGAAAATATCGAATTAATTCTATATTGTTATATTAACTCAAAAAATATAAATAAAACAATAGAATCATTGAATAGTTTTATTGATTATTATAAAAAAGTCTTTGATTTTGAACCTATACTTTTCTATATAGACAAAGTATTACAGACATTTACATTATCCTCCCAATTAAGATTTGATCTTTTATATGAGAAAGCAGAAATTTTTTCCCATCTTTCTTTATGGTTTGAATCACTTACAATGTTATATGAACTTCTTCCTTATTCAAAAAGAATAGAAGATATATACTATTATATTTGCTATAACTACTTTTATCTTGGAGAGTATGACGCTCTTGAAGAATTTATTCAAGCTTATCAGCAAACAATCTATTCTAATCCTATGTTAAAAATAAAGATCGGATTTATACAAGCTCCGATTTTTTGTATAAAAAATGAAAAAGAAAAAGCCATTAACCTTATTAATGAATTATATGAATTAATTTCAAATGAAAAAGATAATACTGTCTTATTTAAAGATTTCTATATTTGTGCTGCAAATTGTTACTATCTGATTAATGATGTTGCGAAAGCGAAGGAGATGATTAATAAGGTAGAATTAAAAAAAGATGATTTTCAATCCATTCCATATTTTATGGAAATATACCTCCTTCAAGCTAAGTTTGCCCTCTATGAAAAACAATACAATCTAAGTTTGTCCTGGACTAATAAAGGGATAAATTTATGCGAAAATTATTATAACTTAAGATATCTTTCAGATTTTTATACTATAACTGCTCTAAACTTATATTATCTTAAAAATTACAATTCAACATTATCTTATTTAAAGAAGGCTTCGAAATTGAAAGAAGAACTAAATCATAGATTTGATTTAGGTATAATAAGATATTATGAAGCTTTAACTTTGTTTAAATTAGGAAACTTCTCTCAAGCCATAGCAAAAACATATAAAGCAGCACATATCTTTAAGATACTAGACGCTAAACAATACTACAAAGATACACAAATACTTTTAATTAAAGCAGAATTTGAACTAAGGAATTATGAAAGAGCCTTTTATTTACTACGCTCTCTATCAAAAGATTATGAATTTACTAAAGAAGAGAAAGAAGAACTCTTATTTTATATGACCAAAATACAGGAAATAATTCTTTCTATGAACAATACTATCTCTATAATATTAGATACTAAAGATTTTTCGAAAATACCTAGTTATTTTAATACAATGAGAAATAGTAGAGTTTCATTTGACGATATCTCGTTAAAACTTGTTTATTCTCTTCAACATATAGTTGATCAGAACCCTCATTTTGAAAAAGTATACGAAGAAATTTTAGTATATCTTACAAATTATACTAACGCAGATGTATCCTATTTAGTTTTATCTTATCCGAATAATGAATTTAAGATTGTTTCAAAATATTCTCCAGTAAACCTGACTTCATCCACAAATAAAGAAATAATTTTCGAGTTATTAAAATTAAAAATTCTCTATGAAGAAAAAGTAACAACTTTATCATATGATAATGAAAATATAGTATGTATACCTTTATATAGGGTTTCAAGATTACCATCTACAAGAGCAAAAAAACTAACATCAAGAATAAGGAAAAATTATCTTGGTTTTATAATTTTATTTTTCACAACAGAACCTAAAAAAGAGATAATATTTTCAATTTCAAATTCATATAATGTAATTAATTCAATAATAATTAATTCACTAGAATATAGTAACTTATCTAAAGAAGATGATCATACTTATCGATTCAGAGTATTTAAGGAAATTGTTATAAGAGAAGCTTTTAATTGTTGTCAGGAAGGTCATAATTTTGGTTTTTGTTATCTTAAGATAAATTTGCCTAAGGAACTATACCAAAATGAAAAAATCAAAATACTGTTAAATGAATTCATAATAAATTTACATCATCTATTACGAAGTGAAGATTTAATGACCCATATTTCAGATTATGAATATTTTATCTTTTTACCATTTGCTGAAAAACATGGAGAAGGATCATTAAAGGGAAAAGTTTCAAGTTCATTTGTTAATTTTTACAACAAAACTTCAAAAAAAGAAATATTTGAAAAAGTCGAACTTTATCTTTCTTTTTCCTTTTTAAGTCCATGTGAAAAGAATATAATGATAGATGTTGATAGTATTATAAATGAATTAAAAGAAAAAGTGGTTAAAATTCCGCTGAACCTGGAACCCTAAAAAATGGTATGACATCTCTAATATTTTTCATACCAGTAATAAATTGAATTGTTCTTTCAAATCCAAGTCCAAATCCTGAATGAGGAACTGATCCATATTTTCTTTGATCTATGTACCACCAATAATCTTGTTTATTTAACCCTTTTTCTTCTATGTTTTTTAATAACATGGAAAGATCATCTTCCCTTTGAGAACCACCGATAATTTCACCTATTTCAGGGACAAGCAAATCCATTGCTCTTACTGTTTTACCATCACTATTTCTTTTCATATAAAAAGCTTTTATAGAAAAAGGATAATCGGTAACAAAAACTGGTTTCTTAAAATACTCCTCAGTTAAGAATCTTTCATGTTCAGATTGCATATCTATTCCCCATGAAACAGGAAAATCAAATTTCTTATTGCTTTTTAATAGTATTTCTATTGCTTGGGTATATGTAATTTTTTCAAAAGTCGAAGATAAGACATTATCCAATCTTTTTAATAAACCTTGCTCTACCCATTTATCAAAAAATTCAAATTCATCCGTATGCCTATCTAGAGTAAATTTCACGATATATTTTATGAAACTTTCAGCAAGTTGCATATTGTCTTCCAATTCAAAAAAAGCCATTTCTGGTTCTATCATCCAGAATTCTGCAAGATGCCTTGATGTATTTGAGTTTTCAGCTCTAAATGTTGGGCCAAATGTATAAACTTTTGAAAGAGCTTGAGCAAAATTTTCGACTTCAAGTTGTCCCGAAACAGTTAAATATGCTTTTTTACCAAAAAAGTCTTCTTCGTAATTTAACTTCCCTGATTTGGCAACCTCTTCCATATTTAAGGTTGTCACTTGGAACATTTGACCAGCTCCTTCACAATCTGAAGTTGTTATAATGGGAGTATGAATATAAAAAAATCCATTTTTTTGAAAAAAGTCATGAATAGCATAAGCTATGGTACTTCTAACTCTAAAAACAGAACCAAAAGTATTGGTTCTTGGTCTTAAATGAGCTATCGTTCTTAAGAATTCAAAAGAGTGCCTTTTCTTTTGAAGTGGATATTCTTCTGCAGGGGTGATACAATAAACAGTTAATTCTTTACCTTTTATTTCCCACTTTTGTTCTGGTTTAGGAGACTCAACAAGATCTCCTTTTACTTTTATACTGCTTGCTGTTGTTAATGTTTCAAGTTTTTTAAGTAAATCTTCATCCTGTTCAAATACTATCTGTATATTTCTAACAGTGGAACCATCATTTAACTCTATAAAATAGATATTCTTCATATCTCTAACCGTTCTAACCCAACCAGCAACAGTTACATCTTTGATTGCAGACTTTGAATAAAGTAATTCTTTAACACTATGCATTTATATCCTCCAAAAAATTAGAAAAACCATTAATGCTTTATTTGATAAAGAAATAACAGAATTAAAAAAAAATTAAACAAAATTCAAGTAAAGTTATAGTGATGCCATTGATTAGCAAATCCTAAAAAATTATGATCTTTGATATCTTGATTTTCAAAATTGTCCTGATAATGCATTAAAAATATTTTTTCCTTGATGTAGGTCGGATAAGAGCAAATCTCATCGAAACTTGCATGGACCCCACCTTTATAGGATTGGCAATCATGAAAGATATATTCGATATCAAAAAAACTTACTAGAAATTCAATAAAATCTTTATCAAATTTTGTATCTGAGGTAAAAAGGATTTTATTGTCTATTATTAGACCAAATGTCAAATGATGTTTTTCTAAATCATTGACATCTGATGGAAGATGTTTTGTTTGGAAAAATATTATATTAATTTGGTCTATTTTTACCTGATAAAAGAGTCTTTTTTCATTATAATTTATAGAAATCGGTTCTGGTTTTATATAATTAACAAAATCAAAAATCGAAAGATGATTTGATCCTTTATATTCAGAGTAACTGCAACCACCTTTTAAGCTTTCTTCCCATAAAATTTTTAGGTATGGTTCTGGCACTATTAAATTTACCTTTCTATTAAAACCATATCTATTAAATAAAAAAATCTCTTCTACCCCACCAATATGATCAGCATGAGAATGAGTTAAAATAAGATTAGTGATAGAAGATACATTATGCCCAAGTTCATTTAAAGCAAATGGTGCTCTTGTTCCAAAATCAACAAAAATTGAAGTATCACCTTTGATAATAATTATATTATTCTGATAAATTTTTTTTGAAAAAGCAGAACCTACCCCTAAAAAAAATATAGATAAGAAACCATCATTTTTCAATATTAAAGGGGGTTCTATTTTAGATATGGATAAATTTAACATTTTAGTTTTTAATTATTTGTCAGTTTTCTTTTCATTATCTTCGAAAATTTTATATATATTTTCAATCTTTTTTCTTAAAAGTTTTTCTGGGTCGATTTCATATAAAAAAGAGATAAATATTAATATATAAAGTAAATCTGAAATAATTTTGGAATTATCTTCTTTATATTTGTCTATATCATCTTGTTCAATATTCTTATTCAAGCTCTTTTCAATATTTTGAAAAAATTCATTACTTTGGCTTATAACATTTTCAAAAGAAGAATAAATGGAATCTTTAATTTTCTGATAAATCGTTGGATGTTGCTTTATTTTGCGAAATAATTTAATAAGGATATAGATCGATGGGAGGTTTTGGGGAATTCCTTCTATCGCATTTTTTCTCTCTGATTTTTCAATTAATTTCTGTCTATTCCATATTTTCAGTACTTCATCTGGTGTATCAGCCTTTTCATCATTAAAAACATGAGGATGTCTGAAAATTAATTTTTGACAGATATTATTAAAAACATCTGCGATATTGAATAAGTTTTGTTCGCTTGCAATTTGGGATATCATAAAAACTTGAGATAAAATATCGCCAAGTTCTTCAAGTAAACCTTCACTATCATTCTTATCTAGAGCTTCGATTGCTTCATATGTTTCTTCTAAAATATATTCTGCACAATCTTCAATTTTAAGTTTTCTATCCCATGGGCAACCGCAAGGAGAGCGCAAAGTCTTGACAATATTTCCAAGTCTTCTAGCCTCTTTTTCAATTTTACTCTGTAAAAAATCTTCTTTTTCTTTCATATAATCTTTAGTTCTAAAATTAAAAAATAGAATTAACTAAAATATAAAAGGAATAAAAATAAGAATAAAAAATTTTACCAATTAGGCGAGTATATATTGTTTACAAAATATAATATTTTTTGTTAAAACTGTACTTTAGGTGCTTCAGTAGCTTCATTTACAGCTTTAAAATATGGTTTTTCTTTGAAATTAAATAAAGATGAAATAATTACATTTGGAAATCTTTTTATATAAGTGTTGTATTCTCTAACTTTCTGGTTGTATCTTTGTCTTTCAACAGCTATCCTATTTTCGGTGCCTGAAAGTTCAGCCATTAAAGTGACAAAGTTTTCATTTGCCTTTAAGTCTGGATATTTTTCAAAAACAACTAAGAGTCTTGCCAATGCACCTTCAAGTTGATTATTTGCGTTAATTTTTTCATCAATTGTCTGAGCTTGACCTACTGAGGCTCTCGCTTTAGTGACAGCAATCAAGGTTTCCTGTTCAAACTTCATATAACCCTTTGCTGTTTCAACAAGATTTGGTATAAGATCGTACCTTCTTTGAAGTTGATTTTCTACTTGAGCCCATGACTCTTCCACTGAATTAGTAAGAGAAATCATTTTGTTGTAAGCAGAAATAGAAATAAGAATAAGAATAACAAGAATAATTACTACAATAATCCAACCTTTTATTTTCATTTTTCCTCCAATATTTCTTTTGTTGATTTGGTTAAATTTATACTTCAATTTTAGAAATCAAGAAACTTAAACTATTATAAAGAATTTCAAATCTTTCAGTTGAATCAAAATCTCCCATGGATTTTATGACATGGACGACCTTGGAAGTAGCATTATAATTAAGTAAATTCAACAATGAAATGAAAAGTTCAGATTCATCTTTAAAAGAAATGTTAAAATTCTTAATTTTTGAATAGGCATAAATAACATACCTTAGAGAAAATAATAGATCCTTAGCAAAATGAGAAATATCATTTTTAGAATTAAAAGTATAACTTGATGAAGTAACAACAAATATTTTAGATCTTAACTCTTTTTCAATATTTAATCTTAGGAAGTTATTGTCTATTTGAATATCTTGGAATAAATCTTCTCCAAAAAGATGGGATGAGAAATCTCTTATATATAAAATATCTGCCGGGAATGTATCTTTAGCATTATGTATAAATTCTAAATTTAAGAAGATTGGTAAAAATTTATAAAATTGATTATATTTCTTTTTTTGTTCTATAAATATCTTAAGTTCTTTTGGATTAGAATTTTTTAATACTATTACAGGGAATAATTCATTAAATTCTCTAATCTCTAAAATGTTTTCTTTGAATAAGTCTTTAAAAAAATCAATCTTTTTCATTATATTTCCTTTATGACTATTTTTCTTTTGGATAATAATTTCTTACCATCCCCCAGTAGCCCCACCACCGCCTGAAGAACCTCCACCAAAACCACCAAAACCTCCGAAACCGCCGCCATGGAATCCACCAAATCCAGAATTTCTAGTATTTCCAATATTGTTGCCAAAAAAGGTATTTCTCATGACTCTTGAAGCTAGATAAGCCCCAAAAAGTTGATTTGCCACACTTCTATTTCTGTATCCATAAAATCTTGGTCTTCTGAATAAAAGGTTAAAGATGAAGAAGATAATAAAAATTAAGGCAATAAAGAAAAATCCAATACCTTCATTGCCTCCTTGAGCTTTAAGCCCAGCTTCTTTTACCCATTCTGAAAAATTCTCCCCCATATTTTTTGCAATGATATTACCTAACTGGTATACCATATTATAAAGACCTTTTCCATAATTTGACTCTCTAAAATAGGGTAAGCCATAATTTTGTATAATAAGTGCGGCGATACTATCAGTTATTAAAGGTTCCAATCCATATCCAACTTCAATTCTTACTTTTTTTTCTTTTAATGCTAAAACTATTAAAATACCATTATTTAATTCTTTCTGTCCAACACCCCATTTCTCTAATAATTTATATGAAAATTCCTCTATAGAATACAAACCCAAGGTTTCAACTGTAACTATAGCTATTTGATCTTTACTTTTATCATCTATAACTTTAGACAATAAATAAATTTGTTGCTCTTCTTCACCGTCAAGGATTTGCGCAAAATCTGCAACATACCCTTCGGGTTTAGAATTAAGAATATTTTCAATAATATCCTGAGCTGATATATTTATTGGTAAGAAGTAAAAAAACAAAAGAGATAATAAAATTAAAGTAAAGGTAAGTCTAATAGATTTGATAGTATCTTTATAAACTTCTTTCATTTTTAAAATTTTTCCTTTTATAAAACATCAATATATATATAATAAATTTGAACAAATAAGTAAAGAAAAATTATAAAGATAAAGGTGAAAAAAAGGCTATAATACTATCTATAATTCTTTGAAAGAAATTTCTTTTTACTATAATTGGTTCTGATTTTAATTTAACTATTAAATTTATTGCTTTCATAAGCGAATCTGTTGTTGGTTTATTGACTAAAAGCAGTATATTAATATTGTCAAAATATGAAATTGTAGAAATTTCTGAAAAGGATTTAATATAAATGTTCTGCAATTGGAAATTCATATCTTTATTTAATATGAAAAAAGGCGAGATATTTTCACTGCTTTTTTTCATTAAATATATAAAGACAACTTTTTTATTTAAAAAATTAGAGATATCTTTATCATAGTCATACTTAAAAATAACTTTAGAAAATCCAATATTTAAGAGTTTTTTTTGTATAAGATTTTTTTGTTTTTCCGAAATTCCAAGATCATTGGTTAAAGAGACAATAGATATCAAATCTGGATTTAATTGTAATAATTTGTTAAAAGGAGTATCTGATTGTATCTGATCATCATTATTTTTGATAAAATCTACAAAAATCATTCCATAAGGTTTTGGGAATTTAAATATTGAATTATTATTTAATGAATCCCACCTTTTAATTATTTCATTAAGCCAACTTAATTTATAATAAAATGTCTTTGCCTCAATATTTTCTTTTATGGAAAGACCAGTATATTTATTTAATAAGTCGGTTATGCTATTTAAACTATATAGTACAAATGCTGATTCAAGCATGGCTTCTGCTTCAGGGTATAAAAATGATCTACCTGTAAGATTGAGATATTTTGTTTGTTCTGCTTTACTAAATTCTATTGATTTAGGTAGAATAGTAGTAAAGAATAGTCTTTGTTTAAAAACAAAACTTAAAAGTTCAAATAATAAATTATTTAAATTATCAGTTTTATAAAAGATATAGTGTTCTATCGATTTTTTCGGATCTTTTATATGTAAAAAAAGATTTTCATTTGTTGTAAGTTTGACTGGAATAATTGAAAAACTGATGTTTTCTTTCGCGGTTTCCTTAAAAAAAATTTCTAAGCTACTGCAAAGATCATCTTTTGTAAATAAAAGATTTGCTAAATCAATTAAAAAAAACTTAAATTCATCAAATTCCAAATTTTCAAAAACAGATTTTATTCTTTCAAACTCAATTGATGCTGAGCAGCTATCATAAATCTTATGATCTATTTCAAGATCTAAATCATTGTTTAAAAATTTTAAGTAAATACTAGAAAGTTTTTCAAATTTTTCTTTATTGTTATTGATAAAAATCTTTATGGAATCTGGTAAAATAAAAATTGGAGATTCATATATTAGAAGAGCAATAGATGCTATGGATTGTCTATCAAGTTTATATTTTGAAAGAAATAGATCCTGAGAGTAACAAATATTGTTAAAAGAAAAAATAAGCATAAAATAAAACAATAAAAACCAAGATAAATAATTTATTAGTCCGTACCTTTTATGAATTTTAGTCATATTATTTTTTTTTTCCTTGCTTTTTTTTATTTATAAGTCGTTGTAGACATTTTTACGAGACCTTTCCAGCAATTTTTTTATCGGCAAAAACCTTTTCATTTCCACAAATAAGGCAATTATCAAAACAAAAAACATTATCACCACTGCTAACAATCTCCAATTCTTTGAACTTATCTATAGAAATTTGTTCAAAACTATCTGGATAATCTACATTTTCAAATACAACCTTAGTTCCAGGTTTTTGATTATGGGTTAGCACTCCGACTTTTCCATCTTTAGAACTAGCAGCTAAAATCATACCATTAGAAAAAATGCCTTTAAGATTAGCTGGCTTTAAATTAGCGACAAGGCAGATATTTTTATTAATAAGTTCATCTTTCGTATAATATGGCTTTATTCCAGCAACTACTGTTCGAATATCACTTCCTATATCTATTTTTAACACATACAATTTGTCTGCATTAGGATGATCATCGACTTCTAATATTTTTCCTGCGACAATTTGAACTTCTGAAATTGCTGGTTTTTTAATAATTGTAAAATTATCTTCAATTTTCTTAAAGATTATATTACTACTATTTATTTTATGATTTAATAGTGGCTTCCCTATATTGTCAATATCTATTATGAAGTTAAGCTGAGTCGCTATTTCTTCACAATATTGTGGTATTATAGGATATAGACAAATTGCAAGATCTTTAATCATTGAAAGAGTTGTTGTAAGTATTGTAAGAGTCTTATTTTTATCTGTTTTAAGAAGCTGCCAAGGTTGATTATCTTGGAAATACTTATTTGCTGTATCTGTATATTTCTGAAATAATTCAATGGCTTTTCTATATTCAAGATTATTTAGCAAGTCAAAATAGTTTTCTTTTAATAAACTAAATTGATTATAAATATCTTCAATATCTTCATCCGTTTTCCCATCGAAATTTTTAAGTAAAAATGTTGAGAGTCTATTTACCAGATTTCCAAATTTACCTATTAAATTGGAGTTAATAATTGTTCTATAATCATTATCATTAAAATCAAAGTCATTTATTGAATTTCCAAGTAAAGCGGCATAATAATATCTTAAATATTGAGGATCACCACCTCTTTCAATAAAATCTTTTGCCGTTATAAATGTTCCTCTTGATTTGCTCATTTTTTGTCCATTTACATTTAAAAACCCATGAACTTGAATATGTTTAGGTAAGGCAAAATCGGCAGCTATTAATACGGCAGGCCAGAAAAGAAAATGAAAGTAGATAATATCTTTTCCAATAAAATGGTATATTTCTGAATCCTTAGATATCCAATAATCTTTCCAATCAAGATTATTTTTATCACAGTACTCTTTAGTTGACCCTATATAGCCTATAGGCGCATCAAACCATACATAGAAATATTGATCTGAATCTGGTATTTTGAATCCAAAATAAGGACCATCTCGAGAGATATCCCAGTCTTTTAATCCTTCATTTAACCAGTTTAAAAGGTAATTTTTTATCTCTTCTTGAAATTTTGTTCTTTTAAAATACTCAATTATCTGATCTTTTAACGCGGATAATTTAAAGAAAAAGTGTTTAGATTTTTTTAAAATAGGAGTATTACCACAAACTATGCAATAACTATTTCTTAAATCCTGTGGTTTGTATGTCGAATTGCACTTTTCGCAGGTATCACCATATTGATTTTCTGCTCCACATATTGGGCAGGTTCCTTTAACAAATCTATCTGGTAAAAATCTTTTACAATGCTCACAGTATGTAGCTTCAATCTCTTTTTCATAAATATATCCATTTTCTTTGACTTTTTTATAGATTAGTTCAACGACTTCTTTGTTTTTTGTACCATTAGTTGTATAATACTCATCAAATGCCACAAAAAATTTATCAAAATCCTCTTTATGTTCTTTATGAAACTTATCTATAAGTTGCTCCGGTGTTATTTTCATCTGCATCGCGTTTATCTCTATAGGAGTCCCATGTGTATCATCGGCACAAACATAGATTGCATCCTGTTTTTGTAACTTGCAGGATCTTGAATAAATATCTGTTTGAATATACTCAACAAGATGCCCAAGATGTAAAGGTCCATTTGCATAAATCAATGCTGAAGTTATTACTTTTTTCATTTCTTCTCCTATTATAGAAATTATAAAAAATTTATTAAAGAAACTATAAACTGTTTTTTAATCTTAAAAGTTTTTTATTTAATAGAGACTAATTGCAAAATTGAAAAAAAGGTTTTTTTAATCCTTTTCCTTTAATAAAAATAAAAAAAATAAAATATTTTTTATTTTTTATTACATTATTCAGTAGTTATATTCTGGTGAGACTCTAAAAATATAGTAATAGATTCATTTTTCATGAGATACTGGTTAACAATTGTATCAATTTTCTTTACAAGTAAAATGATTTCTGTATTTGAAAATAACGTTTTTTTCTGAATATAATTTTTTAATATTGACCAATAAACTTCTTTTGTTTGTTCATAAGTTTTAGAAGATAATTTAAATGCTTCTATTACCAAATCTAATTTATCTCCTCTTCTGTATTTATTATTACTTATGAGCAAAGCAAAACTATTTTCAACTTTCTCACTTGAAATTTCATATAAATAAATTTTATCTGTATCTAAAAAAAAGATTTTAGTTATAATTCCCTTGATTTTATAATCTTTAATATTTATATCATCGACTTTTTTAATTATATTTGAAAGATCTTGAGAACAACTCACCATGGTAAAAAGAAGTAAAGAGATCATTAAAATTAATAGTTCTTTTTTCATTTTGATTACTCCACAAGTAGCTTTATTTATAAAATATTTATCTCTAAAATAAATATCTACTGAAATTTTTAACATATAAAATTAAAAAATCAAAACAAGATAAAGATTGAAAATTACATTTTTAAGTCTAATTTTTAATTAGTTCTCACATACTATTAAAAAAATTAAAGAAAAATTAAAATAATCAGGGGTAAAAATGGACTTTAGAAGTGATATTGAGTTTTTCAACAATATCGATGTTGCAATAACTATATGCGACAAAGATTTCACAATTATCTATATGAATGAAAAAGCAACAAAAACTTTTGAACAGTATGGATTTCTTATAGGTAAAAATCTTTTAGATTGTCATAATAGCAATTCTAGAGAAATTTTGCAAAAAATGATGAAAAATGGAGAAAAAAATACATATACAATATTAAAAAATGGGATAAAAAAGCTAATTCATCAAACTCCATGGTATAAAGATGGTAAGATAGCCGGATTAGTAGAATTTTCTATTGAAATCCCTCAGGATATGAAACATTTTAACAGAAATTGAACTAAATAAACAATAATTATAATTAATAAACTCAAAAAATAGTTAATTTAATTGTCCTTTTCAATTTATGAGCTATAATATTATAGGAAAAGTAAAGGAGTAATAATGAATTTAAAAGCAAAGTATATTCTATCTTTTCTTATCATCTATCTTGTCGCTGCAGTAAGTTTGACTTTGTATATTTCAAATAAAAGTCAAAATATGTTGGTTGATCAAGCTAATGCAAGTTTTGAAGAATTTTTGCTTGTAGTTGGTAGGAGTATAGCTTCTCCATTGACAACTTTCAGACTTGCTAAAATTGATGAAATGACCATAAATGATGTAAGAAGAGAAATATTTGAAGTAAAAAGAAATGAAGGTAAATTTCATGATTTAGAAGATATTGTCATATTTGATAAAGATGGAGTGTTATCCTTTCCTCAAAATATATCTGATGTAAATCAAAAATTTCCTTTTGAAATTTTAGAGAATAATACTCTTTCACACAAAATTGTTAGTTATTTTAATGATAAAAGTAATTTTTACTCCCAAAAATATAAGAAAGGAATCAATAATCTCGGTATTCTAATTTATAGAGTTCCTTTTCAGTGGTCGGGTGGTATTCAGTATCCAGGATATGTCGCTACAGTCATATCTTATGATAGATTTTACAAAGAACAAAGCAAATTGAGGATGCAATCATTTATTGTAAATTTATTATTTTTAACTTTAGCTTTGGTGCTCATTTGGGGTATAACTTTGCTTCTTACAAAAAGAATTTATATCATTGTTGGTGCTGTAAAAAACCTATCTGCGGGTCAATTCACTAAAGTTCCTCCGAGTGGTAAAGATGAACTTGAATCTTTAATGAAAGAATTCAATAACATGCTTGACGCTATAAAAGAAAGGCAGCTTTTAGGTTCATATGTATCTCAAAGTACGATAGAAATGGTTAAAAAATCGGCTCAATTTTCCGAAAGTATAGAACCAAGTTATCAGGAATATACAGTATTTTTTTCAGACATAAGAGGTTTTACATCTTATTCAGAGTCCCATGACCCAAAGGAGGTAATGGATCTGTTAAATACCTTACTTGATTTTCAAGTTAACATCATAAAAAAATATGGTGGAGATATAGATAAATTTATAGGTGACTCAGTAATGGCATTATTCAAGGGAGAAAATAAAGAATTAAATGCATTAAAAGCATCTTATGAAATTCAAAAGAAATGGATTACTGATAAAGTTTATATTGGCATAGGAATAGCTACTGGTAAAGTAATAGTTGGAAATATTGGAAGTTCTGAAAGAAAGGAAGCTGCAACTATAGGAGATATAGTCAATACTGCATCGAGATTGTGCAGTCATGCAAAACCAAAAGAGTTGGTAATATGTGAAATGACTTACAAGTCTTCTAAAATCAGTGGTTTTGATGGACCAGAAATGATATCTGTTAAAGGGAAAAGCCAACCTTTCCCAGTATATAAAAAGAAATTTTAAAAAAATACTTTCCTTTAATTATAATTTTAATACAGATTGTAGATTTTTTTAGATATTATTATTGATTTTTATAGGAGAAAAAGATGAAAAAATCTTTCATAATTTTATTAATAATATTTTTATCATCAATTGTTTTAATATCTAATGGATGTCAAAGTACAAATAATGCTATTAAAGAAAGTAAGCCAGAATTTTATGATAAGGCTATTAGCCAATTTCCAGAATATGATTCAAAAATCTTAAAAAAAAGTCCAGAAGAATATTTAACAAAAGAAGGTATCTTTTCATTAATATTAAACCAAGCAATTAACTATTACAATCAAGCTGTTTCAAATGAAGATATAGATTTATTAATTCAAGCAGGAGAAATGTTTTATTATGTTTATGCTAATATTGGTTCTAATGTTGCTGAAATGTATCTCAATAAAATTAGAGAATATAAACAGAAAAAAATTGTTGAATATACTAATATTGCATTAAAATATGAAAAAAATAAAGATATTATTACTGCAGCAAGTTATTGGGGTAAGATATTAAAAATAGATCCAAATAATAAACAAGCAAAAGAGTTTTTTGCAAAAAATAATGAGACTATTAAAAAAGAAATACAAAAGTATCTTGAAAATGCCAAAAAGCTGCTTGAAAATCAAAGGTTCGATGAAGCTGAAAAACTATATAAAACAGTACTTTTATTTGATCCTAAAAATGTAGAAGCCCAAAATGGCATTCAAAAGGTTAAAGAAGAAAAAGAAAAAGCTGCATTAAACTATTTTAATAAAGGTAAAGAGGCTTTTGAAAAAAAAGATTATAATTCTGCACAAAAGTTTTTTAAGTTAGCTTTAGATTTAGGTTATGACAAGAAAGCAATAAAAAATTATCTTGATAAAATTGAAATTATATTAAATATAGAAAAATACTATCAATCCTGTCTTGATGCTTATAATAAAAAAGAATTTTTCGTTGCAGAAGATTTTGCTAAAAAGGTAATTAACCTTGATCCAAATTATAAAGATATTAAAGATTTGTATGAAAAAATAAAAAAAGGTATAGAAGATACACTTCTTGCATGGTACAATCAAGCTGTTGAGCTATATAATCAAAAAGCATACGATAAAGCATTGGAGCTTTTTCAAAAAATAGCAAAGTATAATCCAAACTACAAGGATATTCAAAACTATATTCAAATGTGTAACGCTAAACTTCAAGCTTTAAGTGGTAGTAGTAGTAGTGGCAGCGGTTGATTATTTAAGATAGGCTTTTACTTTTTCATTAGATTTAAATTGATCAAAATCATTTTCAATAAAAAGTTTAGATAGTTCATAAACAATATTTCTTTCAAAATCTAGTTGTATGAAGTGATTTGATTTTTTAAGACTTATAAATACTTTGAAAGTGGATCTCAATTTTTTGAAAATTTTCAAACTTTCAGAATATGAACTTAAAATATCTTTTTTTGAATGAAAGATTAAAATGGGAGAATCGACTTTTCCAATCAATTTTTTAGCTTTATTTATTAATATATATAAATCTAGAAATCTTTTTGCTGAAATAAAAGAAATATAATTCTTATAATATTTTTTATAGTTCGTACTATTACAACCTGGATTTGTCGATTTAATTTTGTAACTTCTATTAAATAAATATCCTATTATGACATTTAAAAGGTTGGGGAAGAATTTTTTATTTGCTGAAAAAGCTGGAGATAAAAGTATTATTTTTATTTTTTTTTGGTAAAATAAATCAAGTTTGCTATATAAAATTAATGCCAAGTTTGCACCCATTGAAAAACCAATTAGTATGATATATTTATAACTTTTGATTTTATCAAATTGATCTTCGACTTCTTTTAACCAATCCTTCCAGTCTGCTTTATTGAAATTTTCATAGTCTTCACCATGACCAGGAAGATCAAAAGACAGAACATCGAATCCATCTTTAATAAAGTTATCTTCAAGAATTTTATTATTTAAGCTTGAGCCACAGAATCCATGTATTAATAAAATTATAAAATCACTTTTTTTTAATAAATTCATTTTTATCAAAATAATTTAATTTAACGTAAGTTATTAACTCTTAACTAATTATTTTATTTTATTTTATTTTTGCAAAAAATAAAAAAGATTTGATCTTTTGATAGTTCTGTTAAGAAAAGGATATCATCTTCAAGTTCTAATATATAGTTTTTTGAATGTTGAATTAAAGATATAGAATTTTGGTTTAAATCAAAAATCTTAAAGTTTTTCAAGTCAAATATCCCCTTTTTACAAAAGAGAAAAAATGTTGAGTCTTCAATTTTAACACTATTTTTTGAAAAAATAATAAATTGGTTGGGTTTTAATCTATTTTCTTCGATATTTTCAGAAATTTGATTTTCTATATTTTCTTGCAAATTGGTTTTAGAAGCATTTTTTATACCTTTTCTTCTTTTTGCTTTTTTTAATTTATTTCCGATATATTCAGCTACTATTGAATAGGGTTGTATTAATTTGCTTTCATATAAAGGCATCATATAATCTGGATGCTCTTGACTAAAATAGAAACCAGTTGTGTATGGTCTATGTGATGCCAAATCTGTATAAATATTTATATCATCGACAAAATTCTTCCATTGGTTGAAATCATATAAGAAGGAAGAGGGATTTTGAAGATATTTAATTAGATCTTTTTCTTTAATTTCAAAATCACTGAAAATTTCGTATGCTTTATCTATGGCATTTCTATATGCAAAAGTTATCGATGAGGTATAAAAAGAGGATTTCATTCTTCCTTCAATTTTGAATGCATCGATAGAACAAAAGATAAAAAGTGGGATATAATAAAGAAGACAAAGATCTTTTGAAGATAGAATATATGAGTATCTACCATCCTCTTCAATTGGAAAATACTCATTTTCTCGAGACTGTTCAACAAGATAAGCGAATCTACAAGGATGAACACATTCTCCTCTATTTGCATCTCTTTGATATTCACTGCCTTTTTTTGAAAATTTCTTATTTGTCATATATAAAGATAAAAGACATCTTCCAGATAAAGAGACACACATGGCACCATGTATAAATGTTTCCAATTCAAAATTTAATTTTTCTTCTTTCGCTTGCTTTTTTGCTAGATAAACTTCCAATAATGTCAATTCTCTTGCTGCAACAATTCGTTTTACCCCTTGCTGAGTCCAGAATTTCATTGAATAAAAATTAGTCGTGTTTGATTGGGTAGATAATGTAAGTGTTGGTAGAAATTCTATTTTTGAGGAATTTGGCATATTTTCAATTAGTTCTTTATAAACAAGTAATACTGCAGGGTCAGAAAATATTATTGAATCTGGTTTTAAAAAAATAACCTTTTCAATATATTCTTTAACTTCTTGTATTTCATCATTTTTTAAGTAAGCATTTAATGTAATATCTACCTTTTTTCCATCTTTATGAGCAATATCAATAAATTCTTTTAGTTCTTCGAGATCAACTTTCGCATTTTTTCTAAGACCAAATTTATCCAAGCCAATGTAAACGCCATCTGCACCAAAGAAGAAAGCGCTTAATCCTTTATTGATATCACCAGCGGGTGAATAAAGAATTGGTTTAAATATTTTATTCATAAGTTTAACCAACCTAAAATAAATCTTTATTAATTACAAATTAATTTATCATGTAAAAATTAAAAATAGGTAGAACATACACAAAATAAATATGCCAATATAAGTTTTTTTTGCAAAAATAATTTGAAAAAATTTTCTTTTGACTTTTAATTTATGGTAAATGAAGATAAGAAAAAAATTACTAAAGGGAGAGATGTCAATCTATGCAGAAAAATACAAAATGGTACGATTTAAAAAAAGCAACAGATGGTTATAGGATCTTTTTTTCTTTTTCAATAAGGATTCAAGCTATTTTTTTACTTATATTTTCTTTAATTATGATTTATTTTGAGATTTTTGAAAATGACAGAAAACTTAATATTATTGGGTCAATTATTTTCGGATTAATTTTCTTATTAGCTTTTATCTATTCATTTTTAGTTGATAGTTTTTTACTAGAATTAACAAAATCACAAATTATAAGAAAAAAAGGGATTTTCCCTTTTGTAATAAGCAAAAAAATAGATTTCAAGGAGATCAATTCTATTTCTTCTGATATCATACAGAAGGCTAATAAAAGATACAGCTCTATAGAAAAAGAAAATATCCCTTCTGGTTATTATTCAGGTAAAACAAAGGAATATTCTATTTCAATAGGATTAAATAATGGGAAAATTTATAGAATATCTTTTGGAAAAGGAAATGAAGAACTTTTTAATAAGTTTTTAGAAGAATTAAAAAAATTTTTATAAGATATTGACAAAGATAAATTTTTATACCATATATTATTTAGATTTCTTAAATAAGGAGGAAATCTTTCATGAAAAAAAAGCTTATTATTCTCTTTGTTGTTGCTATTCTCTTCGTTATCGCTGGTACATTCTTGATTGGTCAAAGTAAAGAGATGGTATTTAGAATGAACAATGGAACTGAACCTCAAACATTAGATCCAGCTATTATGACTGGTGTTCCAGAGTTCAGAATTGCTATGCAGATCTTTGAAGGTCTTACTGCTTATCATCCAGAGACTTTGCAACCACTTCCTGGTGTTGCTCAAAGCTGGACTGTTTCAAAAGATGGACTTGTTTATACTTTTAAGCTTAGAACCAACGCTAAATGGTCAGATAATACTCCAATTGATGCCGAAACATTTAAATATTCATGGTTAAGAGCATTAGCACCAGAAACAGCTGCGGAATATGCATATCAACTTTGGTATATTAAAGGAGCAGAAAAATACACTAATGGAGAAGGTAAAGCTGAAGATGTTGGTATTAAGGTTGTTGACAAATATACTTTACAAGTAACCTTAGAAGCTCCAACTCCTTTCTTTATTTCACTTATGTCTTTCCAGACATATATGCCAGTTCCTAAACATGTTATAGATAAGGTTGGAAGTGATAAATGGTACTTAAAAGACAATATTGTATGTAATGGTCCTTTTAAACTTGTAGAATGGTATCCAAATGACCATATTACCTTAGTTAAAAATGATAGATACTGGGATGCTGCAAAAGTCAAACTTTCAAAAGTTGTAATTTATGCTAATGAAGACAATAGTACATCATTGGCTCAATTTGCTGCTGGCGAACTAGAATTCCAAGAGGGAGTTCCTACTGAACAGATGGATACATGGAAAGTAAAACCAGAATTTCATGCTGATCCATACCTTGGAACATATTATTATATGATCAATGTTGATCCTGCAAAACAGACAAATAAAGCTTTACTTGATGTAAGAGTTAGAAAAGCATTAACAATGTCTATCAATAGAAAGTATCTTGTTGAAAACATCTTAAAAGCAGGACAAATCCCAGCTTATTCTTTTGTTCCTCCAAATATGCCTGGTTATAAGGGATATATAGGATTTAAAGAAAATGTGGAAGAGGCTAAGAAACTATTAGCTGATGCTGGATATCCAGGTGGAAAAGGTCTTGGTTCAATTACTATCTTCTACAATACATCAGCTGGTCATAAGAAAATAGCAGAAGCAATTCAGCAGATGTGGAAACAGTATTTAGGAATAGATGCTCTTCTTGAAAACCAAGAATGGAAAGTATATCTTGACAGAAGACAACAGCATGATTATCAAGTTGCAAGAGCAGGTTGGATTGGTGACTATGTAGATCCAAATACTTTCCTTGACATGTGGATAACTGATGGTGGAAATAATGATACTGGTTGGAGCAATAAAACTTACGATGATTTAATTAACAAAGCAAAATATGAACAGGATCCAAAAAAGAGAATGGCTATTTTCTATGAAGCTGAAAAGATCCTTATGACAGAGTTACCTATTATTCCTATCTATTTCTATGTTAATGTCTATACATTGCAGCTTTATGTAAAAGGTTTCTATGGAAATATTCTTGGAATGCATCCATTAAAAGAAGTATATCTTCTTAAAAAATAATTTATAGGTATTAGATCCTTAAAACCAAAAAAAGGGACTATCTCAATTTCTTAGAGGTAGTCCCTTTTTTATAATCAATATAATTATTATTTCATAATAAATTAAAAATATAATATTGTCATTTTTCAGTTTATTCTTGAAATTAATTTTAATTAATATAAAATTTTATTGTCGAAACCAAAGATAAGGGGTTAGACTCATGCTAAAATTCATAGTTAGAAGATTTTTCTCTTCAATTATAACTATATTTGTAATTATTACTGTGGCTTATTTTCTTATTCGAGCAGTCCCTGGAGATCCTTTTTCTTCAGAAAAGAATATGCCAAAAGAGATTAGAGAAAATTTAAACAGAAAATTTCATCTTGATCAACCTCTTTATAAGCAATATTTTATGTACTTAAACAATCTTGTATTTCATTTTGATTTTGGTCCTTCTTTCAGATCCAGAGGATTTTCGGTAAATGACCTGATAAAGCAATATTTTCCTGTTTCTCTATTGATTGGTTCTTTAGCAATGATTATTGCAGTTATCTTAGGTGTTTCATTTGGCATGATATCAGCATTGAATCAAAATAAATTTGGTGATTATTTTTTTATGTCTTATGCAATATTGGGGATTTCTGTTCCAATGTTCGTAATTGTTCCAATTTTCCTTTTAATATTTTCTATTGGATTAAAAATATTACCTGTAGGAGGTTGGAAAAGAGCCTCTGATGTTGGTATAATCGGAATGATTCCCTATCTAATTATACCAATTTTTTCACTCTCTTTACCTTATACCGCATATATTACAAGGATGACAAAAGCTGGTATGATGGATATAATAAGAAAAGATTTTGTAACAACAGCAAGAGCTAAGGGTCTTAAAAACTCAACTATCCTTTTTAGACATATAATGAAAGGTTCGATTATACCAGTTGTTTCCTATGTTGGTCCAGCATTTGCTGGTATTGTAACTGGATCTGTTGTTGTCGAGCAGATACTAGGTATCCCAGGGATGGGAAGAGTTTTTGTCCAAGCAGCATTCAATAGAGATTATAGTTTAGTTATGGGTGATGTTATTACATATTCTCTTTTAATAATTGTTATGAATTTTGTTGTAGATATACTATATGGATTCTTAGATCCTAGAGTAAAATATAGTTAAACTAAATTAAATTAAAATCCTTAGACAAGGAGAATCTTTTATGTCAAAAAAAATGACCAGAACAATGATCGATACAGAAGAGATTAAAGGTGTATCTTTATGGGCCGATGCATTTAGAAGGCTTCTTAAAAACAAACTAGCTGTTTTTGGTGCTATTATTATTATATTTTTTACATTAGTCGCTATTTTTGCAGATTTAATTGCTCCTTATCCTTATGATTATATAAATTTTGAAAGTAATGAGCAATTTGCAAAACCATCTTCCAAATATCCCTTTGGAACAGATGAGCAGGGAAGAGACATGTTTTCAAGAGTAATATATGGCAGTAGGATTTCATTATCAGTAGGCATAGTTACTGCTCTTGTTGCTCTTATTATTGGTGTAACATATGGGGCTATTTCTGGTTTTGCTCCATCTAAAGTCGATGAACTTATGATGAGAATTGTAGATATCTTATATGGTATACCTTACATGTTTTTTGTAATACTTTTAATGGTAGCCTTTGGTAGGAAAGACTATATGCTTTTTATAGGTATTGGAGCAGTATCCTGGATGACAATTGCTAGAATTACAAGAGGACAAATATTAACTCTTAGAAATAATGAATATATAGAAGCGGCAAAATCTATTGGTGTCTCCAAGGGAAGATTGATATTTAGACATTTAATTCCAAATGCAATTGGTCCTATAATTGTATACTTAACTTTAACCATTCCAAGTATTATGCTTCAAGAAGCCTTTCTTTCCTTTTTAGGGTTAGGTATTCAACCTCCTAAGGCATCTTGGGGTTCTTTGGCTACCTTTGGAGGAACATTAGGCGCTATTCAGAACTATCCACATCTTATTATTTTCCCAGGGCTTGCATTAGCATTAACTTTGTTTGGAATGAATGCTTTTGGAGAAGGATTACGAGATGCTTTAGATCCTTCATTAAAAAATAGAATATAATTCGAGGATAACATATGAAAAAAGAGATACTGCTTGAAGTTAAAGATTTGAAAACTGTTTTTAAGACAGATGAAGGTATTGTTCAAGCTGTAAATGGTGTATCTTTTTATGTAAATAAAAGAGAAACACTTGGAATAGTCGGTGAATCAGGTTGCGGAAAATCAGTTACAAACCTGTCTTTAATGGGTTTAATTCCTTCCCCTCCAGGAAAAATATTGAACGGTGAAGCTATATTTGAAGGAACAGATCTATTAAAACTTAAAGATTCTGAGAAAAGGAAGATTCGTGGTAAGAAGATTTCAATGATATTTCAGGATCCTATGACTTCCTTGAATCCATATCTTAGAATTTCTACCCAGATGATTGAAGTTCTTATGGAGCATGATAATATCACTAAAAATCAAGCAATTGAAAAATCTATTGAAATGCTTAGACTTGTAGGAATACCAAATCCAGAAAAAAGAATATATTCATATCCTCATGAGTTTTCTGGTGGTATGAGGCAAAGAGTCATGATAGCTATGGCTCTTTCAACAAATCCTCAACTTTTAATAGCTGATGAACCAACTACCGCATTAGATGTTACAATTCAAGCTCAAATTTTAGATTTACTTCACGAACTTCAAGAAAAAATTCATATGTCGATTATTCTTATAACTCATAATCTTGGTGTCGTTGCTA
The DNA here is from genome assembly GCA_012797605.1 of Spirochaetales bacterium. Lineage (GTDB taxonomy): Bacteria > Spirochaetota > JAAYUW01 > JAAYUW01 > JAAYUW01 > Exilispira. The sequence goes on from JAAZOT010000015.1 coordinate 83,163, forward strand.
GAATGACTGAAAGAATAATAGTTATGTATGCAGGTTATATAGTAGAAGAAAACACTACAGAAAATATCTTTAAGAATCCTTCACATCCATATACTAGGGGCCTTTTAAAGTCTGTTCCAAGAATAGACGAAGAAGAAAAGGATAAACTATATTCTATTCCTGGAACCCCTCCAAATCTTGTAAATTTACCGAAGGCATGTCCATTTTACCCTAGGTGCGAAAGAAAGCTTGAAATATGTACTAAAGAAGTTCCTCCTCTTAAACAGATTGATGAGAATCATAGATTGGCTTGTTTTAATCCTTTTTAAAAAAAATTAGACCAAATAGAGGTATATGAGAATGGATACAAAAGAAAAACTTATTGAAGTTAACAAATTAAAAAAATACTTTGTAGTTGGTCATCGTGGTTTATTGAATCATATTCCAATTCACTTAAAAGCAGTTGATGAAATTTCATTTGATATATATAAAGGTGAGACTTTAGGGCTCGTTGGCGAATCTGGATGTGGTAAATCTACTGTTGCAAGAACTATGATAAGACTTCATGAGCCAACTGCTGGGAAAGTCATGTTTGAAGGAAAGGATATAGTTAGGATGAATCTTAAAACTTTGAATTCCTATAGAAGGAATTTTCAGATGATATTTCAGGATCCTTATGCTTCATTGAATCCAAGGATGACTATTGGTGATATAATAGCAGAACCTATGATAGTGTTTAAATCTAGAGGGCAACTTGAACTTTCAAAAAAAGAGATAAAAGATAGGGTGAAAGAGTTACTTACGATTGTTGGGCTTAGAGCAAGCTTTATCAATAGATATCCACATGAATTTTCTGGTGGTCAAAGGCAAAGGATAGGTATAGCAAGAGCTTTAGCATTAAATCCAAAACTAATACTCTGTGATGAACCAGTTTCTGCTTTGGATGTTTCTATTCAATCTCAAATAGTAAATCTTCTTCAAGAATTACAGGAAAAGTTTAATTTGACATATCTATTCATTGCTCATGATTTATCTGTTGTCAAACATATTTCAGATAGAGTAGCTGTTATGTATCTTGGAAAAATTGTTGAGATAGCAGGATATAAGGAGATTTACGATAATCCTATGCATCCTTATACAAAAGCATTACTTTCTGCCATTCCAATTCCAGATCCAGTAAAAGAAAGAACTAGAAAGAGAATAATTTTGATGGGGGATGTAAAATATCCAGCAGATACTTTTAAAGGCTGTAAATTTTATGATAGATGTTTTGAACATATGGATATCTGTAAGGAAAAATCTCCAGAACTTATTGATATGGGAAATAATCATCAAGTTTCCTGCTTTTTGTACAATAAATAATATTTAAAAAGTTTAAAAATGAATAGACCTACTTGGGATGAATATTTTTTAGAAATAGCAAAAACTATTTCTAGCCGCTCAACATGCTTTAGAAACAAAGTCGGAGCTGTAATAGTCAAAGATAAAGAAATAATATCAACAGGTTATAATGGAGCGCCTTCTTATCAGAAAAATTGCTTGGAGATAGGTTTTTGTTTCAGAAATAAAAACAATATTAAATCTGGAACCTCACTAGAATTATGTAGAGCAGTTGGTTCTCATGCTGAAAGTAATGCTGTGGTTTTAGCAGCAAAACATGGGCATAGTACAAATGGAGCTACTTTGTATATAGTAGGACATAATTTTATCTGTAATCAATGTAAGGCTATTATAGCTAATTCGGGGATTAAAAGGGTTATACTAAAGAATCCTCAAGGAAATATTATTGAATATTATCCAGAAAAAGATTGGATTATTCATCCCATAGATAATTGAAAAAGCATTTAAACAAAACTAAAGTTATCTATTAAAAATTGGTTTTATGATTTCTTCCATCTTTTGAACATTATTTTTATTAGAAAAAATATCCTTAATTAATAAAAATATTTCGTTTTTGATTTTTTCGATATCTTTGCCAATTTTATTTTTGTTTTCATCTTGAAGAATATCGACAAATTCATTATAGGCTTTTAATAAACCATTTGAGAAGAGGCAGTTGTATCTTAATCCTATTTGATTTAAATAATGAGCATCAGAGTTTGTAATCAATGTGAAATCTATTTTGCTTTTCTTGAAATTATTATAATCCTTTGAATTTGATACTTCTGCGTAAGTAAAAAGATGATTTTCTGGAATAAAACCTAATTGAGAAATTATAGAGTAGGAAGAATCAGTAATATGTGCTGGGAAAAAAATTAGATTATCCATCGATGCTTTTTTTTCAAGCTCCTCAAAGGATACTGGTAGAGAAACGGAATATAAAAAGTCGGGAAGATCCAGTATATTTTCATCTTCATCAACAATCGGTTCATCACCGAAAAGTTCAGGATTTAATTTAATTTTAGGAATTATTTTATCAATCCAATTTTGCCATGTTTGAGCTATTTCAAGATTTGGGAAAACTACCACTACATGGATCTCTTCTTCAGTTTGGATTTCACATGCTGGAAAAATGCAAATGCCATTAACCATACCATAACTTATAAATGAAAAACTGTTTTTAATTGAATTGTGATCTGAAATTGCTGCTATTTTGATATCATTGTCTTTCAATGCAGTAATAACATTTTTAGGACTCATTTCAAGACTACCACAAGCCGAGTGACAAGAGTGAATATGAAAATCAAGTTTAAGACAATCGAAATTATTATTAATAGTTTTTTCAATCATTAAAAATATTACTTTTTTCTTAAAAATTTGGGGAATATTAAAATCTTTGTAAGGAATTTTACTATAGAAAATTTGGAGAATAATATTGATAAAATAGCTGTTAAAAGGACAAAAGCTCCTAGATATTTATACACTTTTATCCATATCCAACCAAATTTTACATAGAATGTTTTCCCATTATAAATGGATAATGGATAACTGATAAGGTTTTCTTCTCCTTGGTGCATCTTCCTAACAATGTTTCCTCTTTGGTCTATAATAGCTGAAATACCTGTTGTTGCAGATCTGTAAACCATTTTTTTTGTTTCAACGGCCCGTAAAACGCTATGATAAAGATGCTGTTCATGTTCAAAGGTATCATCATACCAAGAATCATTAACAATATTTATCAAAAATGAAGGGTTTTTTTCAGCCATGAGTCTTATATTGTTTGTAAATACCATTTCAAAGCAGATTGTTGGATAAAAACTATAAGGCTTATCTTTTTTATCCGTAATAATGAAAGGAGAACCAAGGGTTCCGAAGGTCTGATCTATACCAGCTTCAGGAATAAGTGCTCTCAGAAATTTTATCTTATTTGCAAATGGGATAAATTCACCAAAAGGTACCAATTGAATCTTATGATATATATGATACTCGCCTTCTTTTGTAAAGTAAAATGCACTATTGAATGATGAAATACTATCTTTGTAAATTTCTAAATCTGGAGTCCCTAATACAATGCCAAGCTTTGAGTTTTTAGATATTTTTTTAAATTGCTCTAGAAGTTCACGCTTGTTTTTTAAGTAAGTAGGGATAGCAGATTCTGGCCATATAACGAGATCTGCATCTTGAATTGCTGCAAATGAAGACATTTTTGAAATTCTACTTACAGCAAGATCGAAAAATTCATGTCTATACTTGAAATTTAAAGGAATATTTGGTTGGCCTACAAAGATATTTAATTCGGTCTTTTCAATTTTAGAATCGTAAGGGTTAAAAAGATACCAACTAAAGTTAAAAGTAAAAATCAAAATTAAAATAACAATATAAATAATTATATGTTTTTGTCTGCTTATGACAGTTGAAATGCTTACCTTTTTTTGTAGATATATTATTATAGCATTTTTAATTATTTTGTATAAAAGATAATTTATTAAATATACTTCGAATGAAATAAAATATGTACCAAAAATCGAAGCTACAGATATAAAAGCAGGATAAATTGCAGTAGGTAATGATGCTGTTATCCATGGAAAACCAAGATATTTATTTTCAAGTATCATTTCAAAGAGAATTTGAGACAAGATAAAAATAAAAGGTAGATCATCCAATTGAAAGAATTTATAGATGCCTCTTTTAAAAATACCAAAAAAGAGATATGCTCCTGTTGCAAGTGCAAAGATTAAGGCAAGATAGGTTAAATAGGAAAATCTCACATTTATAGAAATCTTATTAATAAAAAACAAAGTTACACCATAGAAAGCTAAAAAATACAGATAAATTTGTGCTGCTGAAATCTTTTTTTCATTTAAATAATAAAAAAGAGGAATAAAAGCTGCAAATATAAGAAAATTAACTCCAATAAAAAGAAATGAGATTGATGCACAGACCAAAGATATAAGTATAAGGAAATTTTTTTGAAATATTTCTAAAAGTTTTTTATTCATTTTTTTTACCTTTCATTTGGATAATTTTATCTATTCTTATAGGTTTTTTCAAAAATACTTTCCAAGAAATATTTTAAATGCTTTAAAAGAATATAAACCAAAAAACAAAACTAGAGAAACAATTATCGCTGCTATTAATACACCAAAAAACAAAGCAACAAAAACTTTTTTTCTTTCTAATTGTAGTATCCAAGCTCCAAGAGTGCCAGTCCAGATTCCAGTTATAGGAAGAGGAATACCAACGAAAAGAGTAAGACCAAGATACTCATATCGAGAAAATTTTTTATATATTTTATCTTTAGCATTTGCTGCAAATTTAGTGAAAATTTTATTGTATAAAGGGATTTTAAGAAGAAGCTTATTTATTGTATCTAAGAAAAAAAAGATAAAAAAAGAAACCAAAAAATTAGCTGAAACAGATATTGGGAAAGCAAGATAAAAAGGTATCTTATTAAAAAAAGCAAAAGGTAATGCTCCTCTCACCTCAGAAATAGGAAGAATTGAAAGGAAAATTAGTTTCACTAGATCTGTTAGATTCATTATCTATTCTCTTTAAGGTTTTATTCTTATTTTGTAACTAATTAAAGTCGTAATTAAGTAATATATTTTATTTTCTTTAGTCTTCAATTATGAAAAATTGTATCTATTTTTCATAATTAAAATAAATATCTAAAAGGAAATTAACAAAAAAATAAAAAAGTTCAAATATTCTTTGATTTTATGATTCTTTCAAGTATTTTAAAAGCAAAGCTGAAGATCTTATCACTGTATCTTCCGAATTTATTAATTTTGTAAAAAGAATCAATTGCATTTTCTACTGTAATTAGATCATCATATAATAAAAGTAAAATAGCTATCAACGAATTGTAATAAGGATGTTTTCTATGATTACATATTTTGGAAATGACTCCATCATCTGTTAAGATAGGAAAACCATAAAAAAATGAGGAATAAATTAAATATCTATCAGTCATGCTTATTTTAGAAAATTGATTTGTTGTGGTATCAGTAAAATTCGAAGGTAAAAAATTATTAAGATTGTCATCTGTAATTTTATTAACTATTTCAATATTATTGAGTAATTCTATTTCATTTAGTTGTTTATCAATATTTGAAAGAACTTCGAGTTTTATCAAATCTATAGTTTTAATTTTATAATTTTGAACTATAACAGAAAGTAAATTTATTCTATCCAAATAAATAATCGACGATGAATCTATTAAACATCCTTTATTTTTAAGATTTTTTGATAGGTCTATAAATTTAATATCTTCAAAATTTTCCATTTTTGTAAGTAAAGAGAAATTTATGAAATAGAAATAGATTAATTTATTATAATTTCAATAAAAAGAACCTTGAAAATAAATTAAATTCTGTTAAAAAATTGCATGAGGAATTTTAAAAATAAAATGGCAGATCTTCAAGAAAGTAAAGTATTATCGGTAAAAGAAATAACATTAAAAATAAAATCAAAACTCGAAACTGAGGAATTTTCAAATATTTCTGTAAGTGGTGAAGTCTCAAATTGTTCAATGTCTCAAAGTGGTCATCTTTTTTTTAATTTAAAAGAAATAAATAAAGAAAATAATGATACTTATCTCTTAAAAGCAGTAATATGGAAAAGTTCAATAAAATACTTAAAAAATCAAATAAAAGATGGAGATAAAGTCGTATGTAAAGGTAGAATTAATTTATATTCTCAAGGTGGGGAGTATAGATTAATTGTTGATTCAGTTGAACTTAGTGGAGAAGGGGAGTTCTGGAAAAGATTTTTACAGCTTAAAGAAAAGCTGATGAAAGAAGGGCTTTTTGAATCTATAAGGAAAAAACCAATTCCAAAGTATCCTCAGAAAATTGGCATTATAACTTCTGAAAATGCAGCTGCATTGCAAGATATATTTAATACCATTAAAAGTAGAGCTCCTAACATAGATATATATGTTTTCCCAGTCTTGGTTCAAGGAGAAACTGCTGCAGATATGATCAAAATGGCGATAAAATTTGCAAATGAAAAATATTCTAACATTTTAGATTTGATTATTCTAGCAAGAGGTGGTGGTTCTATAGAAGATTTATGGCCATTCAATGAAGAAGTTGTAGCAAGAGCAATAGCTGAATCAAAGATTCCTATAATCAGTGGAATTGGGCATGAAACAGATTTTACGATAGCCGATTTAGTCTCAGATTATAGAGCTCCGACACCAACTGGGGCTGCAGCTATTGTATGTCAAGGATTTTTAAGTGCCAAAGAGTTTATTTCAAAATCAGAAGAAAGACTTAAAAATAATATTTTAAGAATTTTAACTTATTATTCAGAAAAAGTATCTTTACAACAATTTGAGAAAAGATGTAATTTGATCTTACAAAATAGGTTGGACAGCTTTAAGATGAGAATAGATTTTGATATTTCTAAGCTTCTGTCATCTTTTAATTCTAAATTTTCTGACTTTAAACAAAGATTGATATCCACAACAAAATTGCTGCAAAATTTATCTCCTTTGACAATCCTTTCTAAAGGGTATTCAATAACCAGAAAAATTGATGGTTCCTTAATAAAAAATAGTAAAGATATTTCTAATGATGAAAAAATAGAAACTATCCTTAGTAAAGGCAGATTGGTATCTCTAGTAAAAGAAATAAAAGATTAAAAAATTAAAGGGAAATTATGGAAAAGAAAAAATCTATAAACTATGAAAATTTTAGTTTTGAAGAAAATTTATTAAAACTTGAACAGATAGTCTCAATGATGGAAAAGCAAGATGTAAGTTTAGATGAAGCTATTAAACTATACGAAGAAGGGTTAAATCTTTCGATTTACTTAAATAATATATTATCAAAATATGAAGGTAAAATAAAAATTTTGGATAAAAACTTTGAAGAAGGCAAATACTCTGAAAAAGATTTAGAAGAAGAGTTGAAAAAAGAAATTGAATTAGAACAGCTAAAAGACGAAGAAGAAGAAAGGTTAGAAAATCAAAATACCATTAAAAGCAGAAAAAACGATAATGGTAAAGTTTCCAATAAGAAAAGTATGAAAATTAAATCAGATAAAGAAGATGAAGAGAATAAAATAAAAGAAGATTATCTTGGAGATGAAAAAAAGAAAATAAAAGAAGATTCTTTAGAAAATGAAAAAAATGGTTCTTTAATTGATAAAGATATTGAAAAAGAAAAAGATGAACAACTATTTTCTTAAAATATAAAGACTTAACTATTTCCTTAAAGAATAAAGACTTAAAAGAAAAAGAAGATCAGATAATCTATTTAAATAAATAATTATACAAGAATCATTTCTTATTAGTTTTTTCGTTTTTATGACTTTTCTTTCTACTTTTCTTGTCAATGCTCTTGCGTAGTTTAAATAGGCTTCTAAATCGTTTTCTCCTGGTATTATAAAAGAATTTAGTTTTCCTATTTCTCTTTCAAGTTCTTGGCATATTATTTCAATAGCAGAAATATCTATATGACCAACTCTATCTTTACAAAACTTTTCAACATTTTTCTTCTTAACCGCAAGTTCTGACATAACAACCATTAGTTTTTTTTGGATAATATTGATAAGAGAATCAAAATATAGAATTTCATCATTAGTAATTATATCTAGATATTCTGTAAAGCCTTTTAATTTATTTTGGGCATCTAATCTAATATATTTCTTTTCATTTTTGAATTTAAATTTAACTATTCCTAAAAATGAAAAAAGTTCATCAACTAAGCCATATGTTTCAGGTCTAATGCTTGATTTTAATACCTTTGTTCCATCGAATAGTCTTGTGTAACCATTATCTCCCTTTTTTGTTATTATTGACATTGATCATCCTCTCGAATAATATTGGCACCAATTTTATTTAATCTTTCATCAATTCTTTCATAACCTCTATCTATCTGTCTTATATTATATATTTTAGACTCACCATCTGCAAGCATTGTGGCTATAAGTAAAGCCATACCGGCTCTAATATCTGGTGATGTTACAGTTACAGGGTTCATTTTGGTAGGACCAGATATAACGACCCTATGAGGGTCACATAGAACCAATTTGGCACCACATGCAACAAGCTTATCTGTAAAAAAAAGTCTACTATCAAAAAGTTTTTCAAAAATTAATACAGTACCATTAACTTGTGTTGCCATAACAACAGTTATTGAAGTGAGGTCAGAAGGAAAACCTGGCCATATCATATCTGTAATCACTGGAATTCCTTCACCAATATCTGCATGAGCTACAAGTTCCTGATGTGATGGAACAATAATACTGTTATGTTCAAACTTGAAATCTACGCCAAGTTTGTTATAAAACATTTTAATTATATGGTAATGTTCCGGACAAATATCTGGTATAGTGACTTCCGAATGAGTAATTGCAGCGAGTCCTATTATTGAACCAACTTCTATATGATCTGAAATAATCTTCCAGTTTCCACCTTTTAAGTTTTTTACGCCTGTGATAGTTATCTTATTCGTACCAATTCCTTCAATTTGAGCTCCGATTGAGTTTAAAAAATTGCATAAATCTTGAACATGAGGTTCACATGCAGCATTGTAAATTATAGAAATTCCTTCAGCACAAGCAGCAGCCAAAATGGCATTTTCAGTACCAGTAACTGAAGCTTCATCAAGATAAATGTAAGAACCTTTAAGCTTTTTAGCTTCTATCTCAAAAGAAGAATCTACTTTAACCTGTGCACCTAAGCTTGTAAGAGCTTGAAAGTGAGTATCTATTCTTCTTCTACCAATACTATCTCCCCCGGGTTTTGGTAAAACTGCTTTTCCAGTTCTAAGAAGGAGAGCAGGAGCAAATAGCATTGCTGTTCTTATAAGTCCTCCAAGTTTAGGATCTATAACCGAAGTTTTGATTTCCTTAGCTTCAATAATATATTCATGGGTAGCAGGATGCTCGACTTTTGCACCCAGCATTTTAGCTATCTCAATCATTACCTTTACATCTTCAATTTCTGGGACATTTACAAGATGTATTGGTTGATCTGTCAAAAAACATGCTGCTATAATTGGTAATGCAGCATTTTTACTTCCATTTGGGATAAAAGTCCCTTTTATTTTAGTAGGTCCTTTAACTCTAAAATATTCCATAGATTCCTCTTCTCGAAAAATATGCAAATAAAATAATTTTAATCAAGCTAATAATTTTTCAGTGATTTTGCTAAAATCAAGTTAACTTGACGAATATATTTCTTTTGATAAATAAAACGGAAATAAGGATTAATAATGGATTATTATAAACTAGAAAACTATGATTTCCCTATACCAGAAGATAGAATCAGAAGATATCCACTTAAAGATAGAGAAAGTTCTAAACTTTTGATTGTTGATAAAAAAGGCAATATAATTTCAGACACTTATTTCAATAAGATTATCGATTATATTGACCCTGAATCGTTAGTAGTTTTTAATGATTCCAAAGTTATAAAAAGTAGAATTTTTGGAATTAGAGAGAAAAATAAAAAATTAGTAGAGATTTTAATAATAAAAAAAATAAAGACAAATTTATATTTATCTCTTGTTAAAAATCAAAAATCATTCAAAGAAGGAGAAAAAATATTTATAATAAAAAAGGAAGAAGATACATTTGACGAGATTGAATATAATCTTATAGTAGAAGGAAAAGAAAAGGAAGGCTTAGTTGTTTCTTTCAATAAAGATATTGATTTTGATACAATTGAGAGTTTTGGAAAACTTCCTATACCACCATACCTAAAAAGAGAAGCGGAAAAAATAGATGAACTTTACTACCAAAATGTCTTTTCCAAAAAAAAAGGTTCAGTTGCTTCTCCAACTGCTGGACTTCATTTTACCGAAGATCTGATTTTAAAACTTAAAGAAAAGAACATTGATATTACTTATATTACTCTTCATGTAGGATGGGGAACATTTGCACCAATTCGTACGGATGATGTCAGAAATCACAATATACATAAAGAGTGGTATTCTATTGATGAGGAAGCTGCGAAAAAGATAAATGAAACCAAAGCCAAAAAGAGAAAGATAATCGCCTGTGGAACAACAAGTTTAAGGACACTTGAAGGATGCTTTCAAGATCATGGAAAAATAGATAAGATTGAAGATGAGACATCCATTTTCATCTATCCAGATTTTGATTTTAAAGTTGTCGATGGATTGATAACGAATTTTCATACACCGAAATCTTCTCTTTTGCTTTTAGTTTCAGCATTTGCAGGTTATGAAAATATAAAAAAATATTATAATTATGCTATTGAAAATAACTATATGTTTTTTTCTTATGGTGATGCTATGTTTATAGTTCCATAGATATTAAAAAATAATTGTAATTATATTAATTATTGTTATATTTTAGTTGATAAAATTGAATTAGGGGGAAATAAAATGAGTGATGCTATTTTCAAAATACCGCAACCTGTTAATGAACCAATAAAAGAATATAGAAAGGGTTCACCAGAGAAAATAGAAATTAAGAAAAAATTACAAGAGTTAAAAAATCAAAACATTGAAATACCATTGATTATAGATGGAAAAGAAATAAGAACAGGTATTACAGGTAAATGTGTTTTGCCTCATGATCATCATAAGGTTATTGGTACCTATCATAAAGCGACAAGCAAAGAAATTTCAATGGCTATAGAAGCTGCATTAAAAGCAAAGAAAGAATGGGAAAATATGAGTTGGTATCATAGAGCAGCGATTTTTTTAAAGGCAGCAGATCTTTTATCTGGACCTTATAGGGCATTGGTAAATGCAGCGACTATGTTAAATCTATCCAAAACCATATTTCAAGCTGAAATAGATTCTGCTTGTGAACTTTCAGATTTTTTTAGATTTAATGCATACTATCTATCAAAGATATATGAGGATCAACCTTATTCACCTAAATATAACTGGAATAGGATGGAATATAGACCTTTAGAAGGATTCATATTCGCTGTCACTCCTTTCAATTTCCTTTCTATTGGTGGAAATCTACCCTCAACTCCTGCAATCGTTGGAAATACTGTCTTATGGAAACCAGCTTCTTCTGCTGTTTATCCTGCATATTTTATCATGAAGATTCTTATGGAAGCCGGACTTCCTCCTGGTGTAATAAACTTTATTCCTGCTAATGGGGCTGAAATTGGAGATATTGTTTTTAGTTCTAAGGATTTTGCTGGAGTTCATTTTACTGGTTCTACTAGCACTTTCCAATCTATGTGGAAAAGTATTGGTTCAAATATTGCAAATTACAGATCATATCCAAGGATAGTGGGTGAAACAGGTGGGAAAGATTTTATCTTCGTTCATAATAGCTCAGATCCTTATGAGGTAGCCACTGCATGTGTTAGAGGAGCTTATGAATATCAGGGACAAAAATGTTCTGCTGCATCACGAGTCTATTTTCCATCTTCACTAGCTAACAAGATCATTGAGATTATGCTTGAACAGATTTCCAGAATCAAAATGGGTGATCCTGAAGATTTCACAAATTTCATGACAGCTGTTATAGATGAATCTGCCTTTAATACGATATCATCATACATAGAAATTGCTAAAAGAGAATCAGACACATACAGAATAATAACCGGTGGGAAATATGATAAATCTAAAGGTTATTTCATTGAACCAACCCTGATTGAATCTAAAGATCCAAAATCCAAGTTGATGCAAGAAGAAATATTTGGACCAGTTCTAACTATCTATGTTTATGATGATAAAGATTTAGAAAAAACTGTTGAATTATGCAATGAAACATCAAGCTATGGTTTGACTGGAGCTATTTTTGCTAGGGATAGAAATGTTATTGTAGATCTTGAAAAAAAATTAAGACATGCTGCTGGAAATTTCTATATTAATGATAAACCTACTGGTGCAGTTGTAGGTCAGCAACCTTTTGGTGGAGCAAGGGCTTCTGGAACAAATGACAAAGCAGGTTCTTATTTGAATTTATTAAGATGGATAAGTGCTAGAAGTATTAAAGAAAATTTTATTCCGCCTAAAGACTTTATTTATCCATTTATGGAGGAAGAATAAAAAGTTTTTTATAAATTTTACTATTAAAAATATTGGATTATACTTGATATGAAGGAGCAGATGAATGAATATCTTAATTTATGAGCAAATTACACCTTCAATTATTGATAAAATAAAATCTCTTGGGCATACTATTTATGATATCAGTGAAGATAAAACAAAGGAGGACCAGTTCCTTCCATTTTGTGAGTTAATTATTATAAAATCTAATACTTATATAACAAAAGAAATCATAGATAAAGCTAAGAAGTTAAAATATATAATAAAAGGTGGTGTAGGAATAGATCAAATAGATGCTGACTATGCTCATAACCTTGGTATTCATGTATTGAATACCCCCGATGCTCCTATCATATCTGTAGCGGAGTATGTTTTCGGACTTATGATTTCTATAACGAGAAATATCCCTCAATCGGATTATGCTTTTAAAAATGGGGAAAGGAATCCCGATAAGTATAATGGTTATGAGTTATATGGTAAAACCTTAGGTGTAGTTGGTTTTGGTAGAATTGGAAGAGAAGTAGCTAAAAGAGCATTAGCATTTGGGATGAATGTTATTGCTTGTGATAAATACTTGTCAATGTCTCCAATGCCTACTGTAAAACTTTACACATTAAATCAATTACTTTCGGAATCAGATATCATTACTTTTCACCTTACTTTTGATCCAAAAAAGGATAAACCTATTATTGATTTAGAGCACTTCGAAATGATGAAAGATAATGTCTTTTTAATAAATTGCGCTAAAAATGGTATTATCAATGAAGTTGCATTGATTCAAGCTTTGAACAAAGGCAAAATCGGTGGAATAGCTATAGATGTTTTAGGTTTTGATTCTTCTTTGATACCAATATTAAAAGACAATCCAAGAATTATTTCAACTCCAAATATTGCTTCAAAAACTTTTGAGACAGATTATAGAATATCTGAACATATTTTCACTATTATTAGGGGACTTGAGCAAAAGTAAATTAAAATATAGGAATTAAAATGTCTGATTCTTTTTCTCCTATGAGAAATTTTAACCTTACAGTAGAAGAAAGATTAGAACTTTTAAAAAAGTTAGATAAGTTACAGTTGTATAATAATGTAGATGAAGTAAATGATTTAATATCTGTCGAAGAACAGGAATCCTTCTTTGCACATTTTAGTCTTTCTTTTTTGGATACTATTATTGTTTTTTTTAGACAAATTTTATATGGAGAAAGTACTAAGCAATATATATTTAAAAAAGCTATTAGAAATGAAATTAATTACCTTGCCCACCTTAATCCACCAGTTTTAGATAAAAATGGTGTTTTTATTCAACCATATTTTATTAATTTTTTATACGACGCAGGGAAGATTTCCGTTGATTATATTGAATTTTTTAAATTTTGGAAAAAAGTGATAGCTTCTAAAAACAATTTGATATCTTTTTCGCTTTACTATTTCGATAAAAATCAAATAAATAATGAGAAATCTTTATTTGAAATATTTCAAGAAAAGAAACTTATTGAGTTAATCAAAGGTGATAAAGAATATAAAAAAGTGATTGCTCAGCAGTATTCCCTTATCAAAAAACATATTAGAAATAATGTTGAAAAGTTATTATTACAGTTAAATCAACTTTACAACCTTATAATATTCTTTACTTATGATTTCGATCATCTTTTTAAGCTTTTATATCCTATTCGCTTTAATGATTTTCATCTAGATTTTTTCGAGAATCAGTTCCCAAATGTTCATATTGACAAATTCGCTAATATAATAAGACCAATAAGCAGACTTTTCATGGTTTATCCATATTTTAATGAATTTTCAGAAGAATCATTAAAATTTTTCATAGATTATTATAATGAGATTTTTCCAGATATGCAGATAGATAAAAATGCTTTTTTCACAAGGTTAGTTTACTTTACGGAGCAGATACAATACTATGCAGCTAAAGATATTATTAATAGATTATACAGAATAATTTATAAAAATCCATTACTACGAGTACCTTTTTATTCTATCAATCTTGATTTGAAGACATCTTTTGAAAAACAGATAGAACAAGCTTTGGATGAAAAGGTAAAAGAAGCTGAATTAGTAGTTGAAGATCAATTATTCAATGAATTTTACAATATTCTTAAAGAAGAAGGAGCCGATAAAGTTAAACCTCTTGATGCCAATGACTCATTGATCCTACTTTTAAGCAAATTTGATTTACCTCCATTAAACTACTTAAAAAGTTATCTTATATTTTTTTCCTTTTTCAAAGGAATTTGGATGTCAAAAATATCCAACAAAGTCTTTCATCTTGTAGAATTTAAATATTATTATTTCCCTCAAAGTGACATAAAATCAATTAAAAATACCTTAGAGTATCTGAATCAAACTTCTATTGATTTTGACCTTATTGATAAATTGGCAAATAATATAAAAATAGAAATGATGAAATTTGAAAAAAAAATCCCAAACAAAGAAGATATTTTAAAGCTTTCACTTTTATCTTCAGATCTTGACTCAAAGATGAAACAAACTTTAATTTCTGGAATAACTACTTTATTGAAAATGAAAAACTATTTGCAGATAGATAATGCTGATAACGAAGTAACTATTGTGAAGCAGCAATTAAATAAATTTATGGATGTATTGCAAAGAATTTGCCCATATGACAAGTAATCAGAATAATTAACACAAGTTTTCTTTTTTCTATATTTTAAACAAATATTTAACAATAATAAACTTGACATTATAGTTAATTTTGGTATTTATTAATATGCACAAGACGCGAGGTAGAGCAGTTTGGCAGCTCGTTGGGCTCATAACCCAAAGGTCGTAGGTTCAAATCCTACCCTCGCAAATTTAATTAGGGGCTATTATTAAAAATAATAGCTCCTTTTTTTTTATAAAAATACCTACTTAAAAATCATATTACTTTCGATATCTATTTATTTTAAATAGTCGAATAAATTTTTAGTGTGAATTATTCTTTTATCTGTTAATCATAGATAGATTTATTTCTTAATATTATGAAGATTGTACAATCATAAAGTTTGGGATAAGATTTTTAATACCATTTCCTGTTTTTTTAAGTAAAAATAAAGAAGCCTCATCATCGGCTGCAACAAGATATTGATTATCAAATTTCATACTCAATTCTTTTAGGTCGCTTCCTTCTGCAAGTTTATAAATTGTTTTTTTATCAAATTTTAATACATATTGCTCATTGGCATAATCGATGCTACCCCAAAGTGGAATAGTTCCATATTTCTCCAATTTTGCTAACGCTTGACCTATTGATATCGCATTTTCAAAGATAGGTTTTAAAATTTTTGGAAATGGAAATAAAAATATTATATTTTTTTTGAAGTAAAGATAACCTGAATTTATTATCTTCTCTATATTAAAATATGGATTTTTAGATAGCATTTTAATAAGTTTTTCAGTTTGATTATCAACAAATTCTATTTTTTTATTTGTTTCTTTTTGATGATAAACGTTTTTACTATTATTTTCAGTTTCTTCTTTTTTTAATATAGCGCTATAACCTCCAGCACATCTATCTTTGTGTGGCCATAGCCTTTTATTATGGATTAAATTTAGTTTGTTTTCTATTAAAAAATCTACTATATCCTCATTTTCCTCCTTAGAAAAAGTACATGTTGAATATATGAAATAACTATTGTCATTTAGCAAATTTAACAAATTACCAGATATTTTTTTCTGTCTTTTAGCATTGAATAGAACTTCATTAAAGCTCCAATCATAAATTGATGTTTTCTTTTTGTAAATCAAACTTTCTCCACTGCATGGAAGATCGGCGAGAATTATATCGTATTTTAAAGGAAGGTCGTAGTAAAATTGAAAATCTTCATTTAAAAGGATGACATTTTTTAATTTGCTTCTAAATAGATTTGTTAGTATAGCATTGATTCTACCTTTTATCACATCATTAGCCAATACTATCGAGTTTGGAAAATAATCTGCAAGTTGGGTTGTTTTCCCTCCAGGACTTGAAGCATAGTCTAAGATATAGTTTATATCCATATTATTAGGGATAATTTTTTTTAATTTCGCAACAGGATACATCGAAGAAGCATCTTGAATGTAAAAATCTCCTCTTATGTAATCTAGTGATTTTGAGGGTTTTGAGTTCTTTTCAAGATAAAAACCATCTTCAGCCCAATCGATCTTATTTTCTAATTTATAAAAATCACCCTCATATCCAACTTTCTTTTTTTCATCTTTTGCATAACTAAAGAATCTTATTGATTTTGAAACAGGTAAATTACAAGATTTAGCAAAATCCTCGATTTCATTTTCTGGTAAAATCTTGCTGATATGGCTTAAAAAATTACTCATTTCAATCTATTATTTAAAATATTTTATTCCCACTCTATTGTAGAAGGAGGTTTGGAGGTTATATCATATACAACTCTATTAATACCAGAAACTTCATTTACAATTCTATTTGATATTTTTTCTAAAACTTCATAAGGTATTTTATACCAATCAGCAGTCATTCCATCAACACTTTCAACGGCTCTTATTGCTAAAAGTTCATTATAGGTTCTATTATCCCCCATAACACCAACAGTTTTTATGCCTGTTAAAACAGTAAAATATTGCCATATTTTTCCTTCAAGATTCGCTTTTTTTATCTCATCACGAAGGATAAAATCCGTTTCTTTTAATATATTTAGTCTTGTTTCTGTGATTTCTCCTATTACTCTTATAGCTAGTCCAGGACCAGGAAAAGGTTGGCGATTGACTGATTCATCAGAAAGCCCCAATTTTTTTCCTAAGATGCGAACTTCATCTTTGAAAAGGTATTTTAATGGTTCTATTAACTTAAAATTTAGTTTTTTTGGAAGCCCACCAACATTATGATGACTTTTAATGGAAGCGCTCGTGTTTGTACCACTTTCAACTATATCTGGATAAATTGTTCCTTGAACAAGATAATTTATACCCTTATACTTTTTCGCTTCTTTTGTAAAGGTTTCAATAAAGATTTTTCCTATAATTTTCCTTTTTTTCTCTGGATCACTTACACCTTTTAATTTTTTTAAAAACTCATTCTTAGCATCGACAACAAAAAAATTTAAATCCTCTCTATTTGAAAAATTTTTTTCGACCTCTTCTTTTTCACCTTTTCGCAAAAGTCCATGATCTACAAAAAGGCAGATTAGATTTTTACCTATGGCTTTTGCTACAAGATTTGCAGCTACTGTAGAATCAACACCACCAGATAAAGCGCATATTACCTTTTCATCTTTTACTTCTTCTTTAATACTTTTAATCTGCTGTTGAAGGTAGGAATCTATGGACCAATTTCCACTTAATTTAGCAATTTTATAGAGAAAATTTTTTATTATTTCAAAGCCATATTCAGTATGATAAACTTCTGGATGAAATTGAACTGCATATATTTTCTTTTCTATATTTTCAAATGAAGAGTTTGGACAAGCATCAGTGAACGAGGTGTTTATAAAATCTGGAGGTAGAATATTAACAAAATCAGTATGACTCATCCATACATTGAATCTATCTGGAAGATTTTCAAAAATAGAAGAATTTTTAATATTTATTCTGACTTTTCCATATTCTCTAATATCTGATTTTTTGACATTACCACCTAAAAGTTTAGCTATAAGTTGTGCTCCATAGCATATTCCTAAAATAGGTATATTTAATTGAAAGATTTTGGTATCTATTTTTGGAGCATCTTCTTCATAAACACTTGAAGGACCTCCTGAAAAAATTATTGCAGAAGGATTTTTAGTAATAATTTCTTCAATAGGTAAAGTATAGGGTAGTATTTCACTGTAGATGTTTGCCTCTCTAACTCTTCTTGCGATAAGTTGGCTATATTGTCCACCGAAATCGATAATTATGACTTTTTCTAAATTCATCTTATACCCTTTCAATTAGAATTTCCAATTAGAATTGATTCGGAGAATAATTGGGTGATTCCTTAATAATTTGGATATCATGAGGATGGCTTTCTCTAAGTCCATTTGCAGTTTGTATGACGAATTTCGCATTTTTTCTAAGTTCTTCAATTGTTTTTGCACCACAATAACCCATACCAGCTCTTAAACCTCCGATCATCTGAAAAATTACATCAGAAACAGAACCTTTATATGGGACCCTTCCTTCGACTCCTTCAGGAACAAGTTTGGTTGATTCAGTTTGAAAATATCGATCACTTGAACCTTTTTGCATTGCTCCTATGGAACCCATACCTCTATAAACCTTAAATCTTCTTCCCTGATAAATCTCTTCTTCACCAGGACTTTCTTCACAACCAGCAAAAAGAGATCCTATCATAACAGCAGAAGCTCCTGCACCAATAGCTTTGACTATATCACCTGAAGATTTAATACCACCATCGGCAATTATCTTTTTATTATGTTTATCTGCCTCTTCGGCACAATCACAGATTGCAGTAAATTGAGGGACTCCGACACCAGCTACAACTCTTGTTGTACAGATCGAACCAGGACCAATTCCGACCTTTACTATATCTGCTCCAGAAAGTATAAGATCTTTAACACCAGATGAAGTAGCGACATTTCCACCTATTATTACTAAATCTGGATATTTTGTTTTAATTTTTTCTATAGTCAAAAGTACACTCTTAGAATGCCCATGAGCAGAATCCACAACTACACAATCGACTTTTGCATTTACCAAAAGATCGAGTCTTTTTTCTAAATCAGAAGATGTACCGATTGCAGCTGCAACTAATAATCTTCCACTTGCATCTTTAGCAGCATTTGGATATTTAGTATTTTTTTCTATATCTTTTATTGTAATAAGACCTTTAAGTGTTCCATTTGAATCTACAAGGGGAAGTTTCTCAATTTTATATTTTCTTAAAATTTCCTGAGCTTCTTGTAAAGTTGTTCCAACTTTGGCAGTTATAAGATTATCCTTTGTCATTAACTCTTTAATTTTTCTTAAGTAGTTATTTTCGAACCTTATATCTCTATTTGTAATAATCCCTACAAGTTTATCATTTTCAACAATAGGTATCCCAGAAATTTTGTACTTATCCATCAGCTTTACTGCTTCTTCAACAGTATTTTCAGGACCTAAGAAAAAAGGGTCAGTTATTACACCATGTTCCCACCTTTTGACTTTATCTACTTCTTCTGCTTGATCTTCAGGGCTCATGTTTTTATGTATTACTCCCATTCCACCTTCTCTTGCAATAGCTATTGCAAGTTTTGCTTCAGTAACCGTATCCATCCCAGCAGATATTAAAGGTATATTTAATCTTATTTTATCACTGATAAGGGTTGAAACATCAACCTCTTTGGGCAGTATCTCAGATTTTTGAGGAACCAAAAGAACATCATCGAATGTATATGCTACTTTTTTGATTTCAGCCATAATTAAACCCTAAAAAATTTATTGCTTTTAACTAAACCAAAAAAAATTAAAGTCAAGGATAATATGCTTTTTATTAATAATTTCTAAAACATAAAATTAAATTAAAAAATATTTATAAAAAAATAATTTTAAAAAATAGACTATAGATTAACTTGAAATTTTTTTAAAAGATCTTAAAAAGCTTATTAAAGAAAGATAATATAATTAAATAAACCATAAAATTAAAAAATCTGTAATTAGATAAATTTTTATAGTTTTTTTTAATTTGATTTTTATTTAATATTTTTGAATATGAATATGGGATATTTTTTCGAAGATGAATTATTTGAGAATATAAGACACCTATTTGAAATTTATAAAGATTGGGATAAAAGTTTTTCAAATATTAAAAACTTATTAAATATTGATTGCCCTCCCTTATGCAGTAGCTGTTGCGATACTTCAGTGGAAAATATTCAAGCAACCATATTTGAAATGATTCCATCGGCATTGATTTTTTATAAAATTCTTATAGAAAAGCAAGATTTCAAAGACAAAGATCTTGAAAACAAATATTTTGAAGATAAATTTTTTGAAGTTACATTTTGGGAAAATAAGTTTCAATATGATTCTTTATTAAGTATAGATCTACCAAGTTTCTTTAATATAAATTCAAGAATCATTTATAATATTAAACAATTACTTTTTAATGATAAGAAGTTCTCTAATTGTATCTTCTATAATAATGATAAAGATAGCTGGGGTTGTTCTATTTATAACATAAGACCAGCTATCTGTAGGCTTTTTGGATTTTCTTTTAAGAAAGGTAAAAATGATAATTTGATTTTTACCCCATGCAAAGTATTAAAAAAAACAAATTATAAAAGAATTAAAATAGAAAATAATAACCGTCAGATACCAATCTATGATAAATTTTATTATCAAATTTTAAGTTTAAATTTTTCTTATACCAAACAATTTTTCAATATAAACTTAGCTTTTAAAAAAGCATTTGAAGTTGTCTATTTTAAATTTAAGTATAATAATGAGAAAGTAAGTTAAATGCAGGTTTCATGAATAATAAATATTCTAACAAATAAATTCCTTATAAGTAAATGTCCTTGCTTTAATAATCTTACTTTACTTTTAAATAAACAGATTCAATGAACTTGTTGATGCTGCTTCCATGTATGTTGCAACACCACCGATTTTTACATTATCAAGTAGTTCTTCTTTCTTTACGCCCATTATATCCATAGACATTTGACATGCTACAAAGTTTATGCCTGCATCTATAGCTTGCTGAATCATCTTATCAAGTTGATCAACATTTTTTTGTTTCATTCTTAGTTTCATCATCAAAGGTCCAATATTTAACATATTTAATTTCGATAGGCTTAACTTTCCAGAATGTTTCGGAAGCATTAAAGAAAACATCTTACCCATAAAATCTTTTTTAACTTTTGCTTTTTTTCTTCTTTTAATAACCGATAAACCCCAGAATGTGAAAAACATCGTAACCTTTCTTCCAGTACTTGCTGCACCTAAAGCTAAAACAAATGATGCCAGTGCTTTATCCATATCATCGGAAAAAACAATTATTGTCGAATCATTTAAGTTACTTATTGTATCTTTTTTCATTATAGATTGCCCAATAGATGGATTTTCATTAATGGATCCTTTTTGAATCTTTGCTGTTATTATGCCAGAATTTTCATTTAATGATATTAAAGTATTCTTAGTAAGATTTACCCATGCTGAAACATCTTTTTTAAAACCAGGATCTGTAGCCTTTACTTCGACTACTTGTCCAGAATTTAAACTATCAAAAGTTGTTTTTAGTTTAAGTATTGGACCTGGGCATTGAAGACCACATGCATCTATCGCTATGACTTCTGAAATATTGCCTCTTTCAGCACCTTTAACAGGCTGATTTTGTCCCATTGGGTTTGCTTGATAAATTATATCGTCTTTACCAATATAATCTTTCTCAAATATATCTTCATTCGATTGTTTTTGAGTGACATGTTCATATGTCTTATAACCACCAGAAAGGTTATAAATGTTTTCAAAGCCATTTTGAGCAAGTATTCGATATGCAACATAACCTCTTAGTCCAACACCACAAAAGACTATGATCTTTTTGTCCTTAGGTATTTTATTTACATTAATTCTAAGTTCATCAACAGGGATATTTACAGATCCAGGTATCGTTCCAAGTAAGAATTCCTCATTTGTTCTAACATCTAGTAAAAATATAGAGTTTTTGTCCATGGAAATTAAGTCATCCCAATGTATTTGATTTAATTTTTTATTTAAGATATTTTCTGCTACAAAGCCAGCGATATTAATGGGGTCTTTTGCAGATGAAAATGGTGGAGCGTAAGCATGTTCAAAATTTAGCATGTCTTCAATTGTTCCACCTTTTTGAATTAAGGCTGCGATAACATCTATTCTCTTATCTACTCCTTCATAACCTACTATCTGGCTACCGAGTATTTTTTTATTATCAAGATCGAATAGTACTTTTAATGTAAGAGGTAATGCACCTGGGTAATATCCAGCATGAGAAGAAGCATGAATTATAACTTTATCATAGTTAATTTTATATTGTTTTATGGTTTTCTCTGATAGTCCAGTTGATGCTACTGTCAAATCAAATACTTTCGCTATGGCTGTTCCTATCGAACCAAGATATTTTCTTTTTGGTCCATATACAATATTATCTGCAACAATCCTCCCTTGTTTGTTTGCTGGTCCAGCAAGAGGAACATTTATATTTTCATTTAAAAGAAGATGCTTCCCTTCTATGGCATCGCCAATTGCATAAATATCTGGATCACTTGTCTGCAAATATTCATTAACTAAAATACCACCTCGGTTACCAATCTTTAAGTTTGCTTGTTTTGCAAGATTAGATTCTGGTCTTACTCCGATAGATAAAATTACCATGTCACAGTAGATTTTTTTACCACTTTTTAAGTTAACACCAATTTTTTCTTCTTTAGTATCAAAGCTTGCAACGGAATCATTCAAGTAAAATTCAACCCCTTTTGTCTTTAAGTGTTGATGAATTTCAGAGGCAATTTCAAAATCAACTTGAGGCATGACCTGTGGAGCCATCTCTACAAGTGTTACAAGTAACCCAAGATTATAAAGGTTTTCTGCCGTTTCAAGACCAATAAAACCAGCTCCAACTATTACTGCTTTCCTAACATTTCTTTCTTTAATAAAATTTTTGATATTTAATGTATCCTTTGGATTTCTTAATGTAAATATTCTTTTATCGTCAATTCCAGGAAGAGGGGGTTTAAAAGGTTCTGCTCCAGGAGAAAGCACAAGTTTATCGTAAGAAATTTTTCCAATTTCAGATGTCACTAAATTTTTATAATGAACTTCCTTTTTAGCTGGATCTATTTTAATTACCTCATGATTTACCCTGACATCGACATTGAACCTTGCATTGAAGGATTGAGGGGTTTGAACAAACAAATTGTCCCATTCTTTAATAGTTTCTCCGATGTAATATGGTAAGCCACAATTTGCATAAGAGATATATTCACCTCTTTCAAAGAGTATTATTTCAGATTTTTCATCAATTCTTCTAAGTCTTGCTGCAGTAGTAGCACCACCAGCAACACCACCAACTATGATGTATCTAGCCATCTTTTACTCCTTATAATAAATTAAATAGCTTTAAAAAATACAGTATAATAATAACAATTTTAACTTAAAAAGGCAATATATTAAAAAAAAATTTAGAAAATTAAATTTAACTTTTAAATCAGTATCAAAGTAATCTATTCTTAATCTATATTTTAATATCTAAACACTTGTAAATATTTTTACAAAAATTTATTATTGAAAATTTAATAAAATGTTAATGAAAAATCTGTTTAAATACTAGAAAAACAAAAAAAGGTTATCCAAGAATTTTTGGATAACCTTTTTTTGTTTTTCTTTTATATAAATAATAAAATATTCTACTTTATTACCTTTATTATATCACCATTTTTAATGGAAGCAGCGCTTCCTTCATCAAAGTCTAGATGGCATTCGGGTAAAAATGAATCTTTTACTCTAATTACTACATCTTTATATATTGTTTTTCTTCCTTCAATTCCGACTTCAACAGATACTATCTGTTTATCTTTAAGCCCCATTTCATCAGCTGTTTTTGGGTCTAGATGAATATGTCTTTTTGCTATTATTAAACCTTCTTTTAGTTCAACTTTACCTTTTGGTCCTATAATAGTCATTGGAGAAGAGCCTTGCAAATCACCAGATTCTTTAACTGCTGGAGGTTCAATTCCTAAAATAAATGCATCTGAATACATGATTTCACATTGTGTTTGATTTCTTGTAGGTCCAAGTATTCTTACTTTTGGGAATTCACCTTTAGGTCCAACTAATTTAACGCATTCTTCAGCAGCAAATTGTCCTGGTTGAAGTAAATCTTTAATCTTTTTAAGTTGATAACCTTTTCCAAAAAGAGTTTCAAGATCTTGCTGTGAGAGGTGAATATGTCGGTTAGAAAGGTTAACAATGACTGTGTCTTTCATTTAATCTCCTTATTTCTTTTAAAAATTAAGATAGATAATAAAAAATATTATTTTTATAGAATGAAAATAAAAATTTTAGCAAAAAAAAAATAACAAAATGTAATTAAAAAGTAAATAAAAATTTAATGCAATTTTTGATATATGAATTAAATTTAATTTAATGAAAGTTTATTTATAGGAGTCAAATGTATGGATTATGAAGAATTGTATAGAGATTGTACTTGGGTTGACTTTGATACGCTAACAGAATTTATGATTGAAGTCTTTAAGAAAGTTGGGGTGCCTGAAGAAGATGCTAAAATATGCGCTGATGTCCTTATAACTTCAGATAAAAGAGGGATAGATTCTCATGGTATAGGGAGATTTAAACCAATTTATATAGATAGAATAAATGAGGGGATAATAAATCCAAAGACTACTTTTGAAATTGTCCGTGAGTCTCCAACAACTGCTGTTATTGATGGTCATAATGGGATGGGTCAGGTCATTGGATATAGGTCAATGAAAATAGCGATTGAGAAGGCGAAAAAGTATGGTATGGGAATGGTCGCAGTTAGAAATTCAAATCATTATGGTATCGCTGGATATTATTCATTAATGGCTTCTGATAACGGTATGATAGGCATAACAGGTACTAATGCGAGACCTTCAATCGCTCCAACTTTTGGAGTAGAAAATATGCTAGGGACAAATCCACTAACAATCGGTTTTCCTACGGATGAAGAGTTTTCATTTTGTATAGACTGTGCAACATCTATTACCCAAAGAGGTAAAATTGAAGTTTATGCAAGATTAAATAAAGAAATGCCAAAGGGTTGGGTTATAGACGAAAATGGAGAATCAAAAACAGATCCTAATATTGTTCTAGAAGACTTAATAAAAGGAAGAGCGGCCTTGACTCCTCTTGGTGGCATTGGTGAAGAAACTGGTGGATATAAAGGTTATGGTTATGCAGTAGTGGTAGAGGTTTTGTCTAGTGCTTTAGCTGGAGGAGCTTACTTAAAATCCCTTTTAGGTTATGATGAAAATGGTAAAAAAATTCCCTACAAACTAGGACACTTTTTTATAGCTATTAATATAGAAAATTTTATAGATCTAGAAAGTTTTAAGAAAACAGCCGGTGATATAATGAGAAAACTTAGAAATTCAAAAAAAATGCCAGGGCAACAAAGGATATGGACAGCAGGAGAAAAAGAATATGATGCATACCTTTATAGAAAAGATAAAGGAGTTCCTATAGATCAAGTTCTTCAAAAGCAGATTAAAGAGCTTATTGAAAAATATGATTTAAGACATTTTAATTTTCCATTCTAATAATATCTTCCTAATATTAATAACAAAAATCGAATATAGTTTAAGAAAAAAGAATATAAATAGAAGGTAACATAAAAATTGTTAAAAAATATGAAAGAATTACTAAAAATAAAGAGGGAAAAATGAAAAAACACACAATAAAAAACTTAAAAGAAGAAAGTTTGAAATATCATGAAATGGGGCAACCTGGTAAAATCGCTACACTCTTAACAAAACCATGCAAAACAGCAGTGGATCTATCACTTGCTTATACGCCAGGAGTTGCAGCACCTGTTTTAGAGATTGAAAAAGATCCATTGAATGTCTTTAAGTACACAAATAGGGGAAATCTTGTTGCTGTAGTTTCTAATGGAACCGCAATTTTAGGACTTGGGGATAGAGGGGCACTAGCAAGTAAACCAGTTATGGAAGGTAAAGGTGTATTATTTAAAAGATTTGCAGATATTGATGTCATAGATATCGAAATAGATACCCATGATCCTGAAAAGATAATAGAAATAGTCAAGTTGCTTGAACCAACCTTTGGAGGGGTAAATCTCGAGGATATAAAAGCACCAGAATGTTTTTATATTGAACAATCTCTCATTGAAAAATGCTCCATACCAATATTTCATGATGATCAACATGGAACAGCTATAATCTCAGGAGCAGGTTTATTAAATGCTTTAGAGATTACTGGAAAAAAGATGGAGAATATCAAAGTTGTCTTTAACGGTGCTGGAGCTGCTGGTATTGCTTGTGCTAAACATTTTATAAAACTAGGACTTTCAAAGCAACAGATAATAATGTGTGATAGTAAAGGGGTCATATATAAAGGAAGAAAAGAAGGAATGACGGTAGAAAAAGAGGAGTTTGCTGTTGATACAAATTGTAGAACCTTAGAAGATGCTTTAAAAGGTGCAGATGTTTTTGTTGGAGTATCTGTAAAAGATTGTGTAACTCAGCAAATGCTGAAAAGTATGAATAAAAATCCAATAGTTTTCGCTATGGCTAATCCAGATCCAGAAATTTCTTATGAAAGTGCAAAAGATGCAAGAAAGGATGTGATAATGGCTACTGGTCGTTCGGATTATCCTAATCAAATAAACAATGTATTGGGTTTCCCCTTTATTTTTAGAGGTGCTTTAGATGTTAGAGCAAAGAAAATAACGGAAAAAATGAAACTAGCTGCTTCTTATGCTTTGGCTGAGCTTGCAAGACTACCTATTCCAAAGATTGTCGAAAAAGCTTACAACAACCAGCATTTCGAATTCGGTCCAGATTACATTGTCCCAAAACCATTCGATCCAAGGGTAATAGAGTATGAAGCAGTAGCCGTTGCTAAAGCAGCTTGCGAAGAAGGGATTGCCCAAAACCCTATTGCCGATTTTGAAAAATACAGAAGAGATCTGGCAAATAGGATTAAAAAATACTGGAATTAGAGGTTTTTATGAAAAAATCCTTAAATCCTTATTGGCTTTTAGGATGTATGATTTTTATTTTTATTTTACTATTAGCATCTTATCAATTATTTCCAAAATCTGATATAACTTCAAATGATAAACTAAAAAATATTTATGACTTAAGCATCAATCATTTAAATGTTATAGCTAAAAACCCACATTACTATGGTAATTCAGAAAAAGAAAATGTTAAAAATTATATTGTTTCAGTTATTGAAAAATATGGTTATAAAGCAACTCTACAGAAAGGCCATATATTAAATAACTTTAAATTTTCCAATTCAGGTAATCAAACAATATTTGCAATAGTTGAAAATATATATGTTGAAATTCCAGGATCTAGCGATGATAAAATAATTATAGTGGCTCATTATGACTCAGTCCCTTTTGGTCCAGGTGCTGCAGACAACTCAACTGCTGTTTGTGCAAGCCTTGCTGTTTTTGAAAATGTCTGCATGGATATTTTAAAAGGAGATAAACCATTAAATTCAATAATATTTTTATTTACTGATGCTGAAGAAATCGGGCTTTTAGGTGCTGAGTATTTTGTTGAAAATTATAAAGAAAAAGATAAAATAGCTGCAGTTTTAAATCTTGATGCTAGAGGAAATAGAGGTAAATCTATTCTATTTCAATCAAATGATAAAAATGGAAATATCATAAGGCAATATTCCAAATATGATAAAAATCTTATAGGATTTTCTTTTGCCAATGATATTTATAAAAGAATGCCAAATAGAACTGATTTTACTCCTTTTTTAGAAAGTGATATCGATGGATTAAACTTCGCATTTTTACAAAACTCTGTTGTATATCATAGTTTTTTAGATAATATTAAAAATTTAAGCACAAATTCTATTAATCAAACTATTTCAAAGGTTCAAAATTTTATTGATGCTTTTTCTGATTATCATTTTGATTCGACAAAATTAATAAGTAAAAATAAAAATCCTTATATTTATTTTACTTTATTTGGGAAATTATTTATTTTTTCTAAAACATTTTACATTATTCTCGCATCATCTATATTTTTGATTATTATAATACTTTTAATTTTTTCATTAATAAAGAAACTATTTTCCTTTAAAAATCTTTTAATTTCTTTCTTTCAAAACTTAGCTCTTTTTATTCTGTTTGCTTTAACTCTATTTTTTTCAAGGTTCATCCTCTATTTAATTTTTCCAAATTTAAATATTTTCTATGTCACTCCATATAATGAACATTTATATTTTATATTTTTATATGCCTTATCCTTTCTAATAGTGCATCTTATTGTATCTAAGTTCAGTAAATTTATTAATTTTTATTCATTCTATTTGACTTCATCGTTATTTTCTTTTATTCTGATGCTGATAGTTATTAATTTTATAGCTGGAATTTCATTGATCTTTCTTTTTCAATCAATCTCTTTTCTTCTTATTTTTATTATTTCTATTTTATTCAAAAGTCATTACGATAAAGTAGAAGAAAAAACTTATTATATTTTTAGTTTTATTCCTTCAATTATAACTCTATCTATAGGAATTCCTTTCTCCTATTTAGCTTATATTGCACTTGGATTAAAAAATATATCTTTTACTTTTATTGGCCTTTTCCCAATTATTCCTATTTTTGCTGGAAACTATAAGAGATTAAGTAAATATGATAAGAGCCTGATAACAACTTTTTTATTTATTTTATGCATTGTGTTTTTATTCTTAATAATTAGTAATTACAATTTTGATGAAAATAGACCTATTCTTAGTTCAATGACTATTGAAAAAGATTTGGATAGTTCTCAATTATCTATAATATTACCATATAATGAGGTAAGATATTCTAATAACCCTTGGCATAAATCTATATTATCTTTAGGAAACCCAATAATCGAAAAAGGTAGATATAAAGTATCAGAAATAAAAGATGTAAAGTTACAAAATTTAAATTTTTTCGAAATATTAAATCAAAAAGAGGATAAAAGATTTAAGGAATATGAAATCAACATTAAATCAGATTTTTGGGAATTTACTTTACCTGAAAATTCTCAATTAATCATTAATAACAAATTAATCATCAATTTTGATAAAATCACGACCTTTAGGGGATACTTACCTTATAATACGAATATGATAGTTAAGATTAGAATTCCAATTAGTCAAATTTTAAAATATTCTTTTATAAGCTATTATTTTAAAGAGAATTATAAAATAAATATTCCCCAAAGACCTAAAGAGTTATTAGGGATCTATGACTATATAGTAGAAAAGGGAAGTTTTAAGTAAAAAATTTGTGCTATTTATTAAAGTAGGAGGAGAAAGATATGAGAAAATTATCATATTTAATTTTATTTTTCTTATTGTTCCTCTTAATATTTTTATCCACAAAAATGATTTTGGCACAAGAGACTTTTGAAGGTTCCTTTTTAAGTTTAGGTTTAAGTTATGCTCCTTCTTTAATATCCGGACACAATATTTTAGCTGATTTATCTTATTTACACTATTTTGGTGGTTGGTTCGGTTTAGGAGTAGGTGTAGATGCACTATATAACTTGGTCTATGAAGATCTTTATGTAAATGCTTTTATTAGACTAGCGATAAGAAGATTTTATTTTGAAGGTGGTATAACACATAACCTTATCCCATCAAATCATGAATCTATGATAGAGTTCGAAAATATTTTTTATCCTTATATCAGTATAAGGTTTGATTTAATAATGAGCGAGACCGAAAAAGGTGCTTTCAATATTAATATTTTGATTGGAATGATCTTTACAACATTTCCTACAATTATAGTAGAGGATGATAACTTCCTTTCTGCTTTTATAGCAAGCATGGTAGCTAATGGTGTTGGAATAGTATTGAACTCTTTTAAAATAGGTATTGGTTTTACTTATACTTTTTACATGGGTTAAATAAAAGTTTAGATAAATTAATTATAAAAAATCCCCCTTTCGGGGGATTCTTATTATTCTTTAATCAAAATACTTACACAATTTGTAACTGCGCTTCCTCCAACATTTAATGTTGCAGCAATAGATGGCTTTTTCTTCTGAGTAATACCAATTGGTTGCCCAATCAATTGCTTATATA